>JABGRG010000056.1 GCA_018648445.1 Rhodospirillales bacterium
CTTTAGAATTGACACGCAGACAAGCTCTCATGGTTGGTGCTGGCGCGTTAGGCGCCGGGTTGCTCCCTGCGGGCCGCGCACAAGCCGCCGGCTGGCCGGATCGCCCGATCACCATGGCAATGTCCGCTCCGGCGGGCGGCGCGACGGATCGGGGTATTCGACCGATAGCCGCAAAAATCAAGCCACTGCTGGGTGCTCCTGCCATATCATTGCAAGACATGTCTGGCGCCGGTGGCGTCCAGGCCGCCGACTATGTGATGAGCCAACCGGCGGACGGGTACACTTGGTGCGGCATGAACGACACCATCGAGGCCTTCCCATCGTTGGATCGCTATGATTTCAGCTACCGTGATTTCGATTTCTGGATGGGGGCGGGAACCGCCTGCGGGTTTACTGTTCTCGCTGAATCCAAGATCAAGACCTTTGACGAGTTCATTGACTGGGTGGGCTCCAATCCGGGCAAGCTGTCTTGTTCGTCGACACCAACCGGATCGCTGTGGTCGAATGTCGCGGTTTATGTCCGTGACAAGGGAAACCTCGGCCTGGATTACAAGATCGCTAACTACAAGGGCGGTGGTCCCTCGGTTCGCGCGG
This sequence comes from Rhodospirillales bacterium, assembly GCA_018648445.1. The sequence goes on from JABGRG010000056.1 coordinate 595, forward strand.
TATTGGCCGGCGAAGTCAATTTCGGATGCATGGGCGTTACCCCGATGGCCAACTTCATGCGGGCCGGAAAACTGCGCTGTCTGACAGCGACGACACCCGAGGACTGGGAAACCGTGGGCACCTTGATTCCGAGTATCACGCGCTGGGTCAAGGACCCGTTGATGACGAAGACGCTTCCGTGGACGAATATCCACGGTATCGCGGTACGCAAGGAAGTTCCCGAAGAGATTAAGCAGAAAATCGACGTTGCCTTCGGTAAGGTCATGGCAGACAAATCCATGATTAAGATCTGGAACGACAACGCCTTCTTTCCGTTCAAGGCGAACCGTGACACGGCCAACGATCTGATGAAGCAGCGCACCGAGCTGCAGGCTTACGTCATCGAAGGCATTCTCGGCATGCACAAGAAGACGCGCGACGAGCTTGGCTTCGGCAAGATCGAGGAGACGCTCTAGAACTTTGAGGGGGACGTTCTGCGTCCCTTTTCGTCGGCGCGGGGGCCGGAAACCCGGCCTCCGCGTTTTCTAACAATTCGCTATCGCAATCGGGTGGACCATGAGCGACGACACGACATCGGAAGACGCGCATCCAGAACAGCACCCACCGCTTGAAGACATGGAAATCCAGTCGACGACGACCGATTTCGTCTCTGGATTAGTGGTGCTTTGCATTGCGCTTTACGCCTTCATTGAAGCCTACAACATGCCGAGTTTCGGCGACCCCAGAGAGGCGGCCTACAACACACCCGGCATGACCCCGATGGTGGTGTCCGGAGCCTTGGTAATCATGGCCGTGGCCCTGATGATCCGCAGCCGTCATGTTTCTTTCAGCTGGACTTTCAACGCTATCGGCAGCGAAACGATCCGGGTTTTGATCACGTTCGGTATCATTCTCGCCTTTATCATCATTATGCCGTTAGTCGGCTACGCGCCGGCGACATTTCTGCTTCTGTTCGCTTTCCAGATGGTGTTCGCGCGCAAACGCACGGTGAAATTCATCCTGATCTGGGGCGTCGGGCTCAGCGGCTTGTTGACGGCCATTCTTTTCCACGTCTTCGGCAACATTTTCATGATCCCCCTTCCCTAGGGTTGATCGGTTTCGAGGAAATCATGATTGAACAATTCATCAATGTCGTCACCAACCCCATGGCCTTGTTTACCGCCTTTTGGGCGATGACACTGGGGATTATCATGGGCGCGTTGCCCGGATTGACGGGACCCATGGCCATGGCCCTGCTGCTCAGCGTCGCCTACGCCATGTCGCCTGAAAATTCCGTCGTCGCCATGATGCTGATCTATGTCGGCGGCGTGTACGGCGGATCCATGTCGGCTATTTTACTTAACGTTCCGGGCGCACCAGCCTCAGCAGCCACTGCGCTGGATGGTCATCCCCTGGCCCGTCAGGGCTATGCTGGTCGAGCCATCGCGACGGTGACCATTTCCTCCTTCTTCGGGACATTGATCTCGGTTGCCATGATGGCCTTCCTCACCCCGTGGCTGGTCGAATTTTCACTTAGGTTCACGGCATGGGAACTGCTGATTCTTGTCCTGTTTGGGATTTTCATGGCTGGTAGTTTGTCAGGGAACGACCCGCTGAAGGGCTGGATTTCGGGTTTCCTCGGCCTTCTCATTGCGATGATCGGCCTTGATGACATCAACATGCACCCGCGTTATTCCTTTGGCGTCCATTACCTTGAAGCCGGCATTGGCCTTATCGCCATGGTGGTCGGCATTTTCGGCATCAGCCAGGTAATGGTGACTATGCGTCCGGCGGAGTCACGCATGGTCCACACGGTCAGCAAGGTAAAAAACATCGTGCCGCGCTGGTCCGACATGAAGGGGCGCGTGCGGGTCATCCTGCAATCAGGGTTCATCGGAACCTTCGTCGGTATGCTACCCGGCTTGGGGGCCGACATGGGGGCCTGGGCGTCCTATGATATCGGACGCCGGACCAGCAAGGTCGCCCACAATTACGGCAAGGGCGAAATCGAGGGTTTGATCGCGGCCGAAACCGGCAACAATGCCGTGGTGCCGGGGTCGCTAATCCCGGTGATTGCGCTCGGCCTGCCCGGGAGCGCCGGTGCGGCCATCATCATGGCGGCACTGTTCTTGCACGGACTGAAACCCGGTCCGACCTTCATGATCGACAATGCCGGCCTGTTTGAATACATGGTCGCCGGCTTGTTCATCGGTGCTTTCCTGCTGCTGTTCGTCGGGCTGATTCTTGCTCACGTTATTATCTATGTGCTGGCGGTGCCGCGCGAGAACATCATGGCCGCAGTTGTCGCCTTGGCAGCCATCGGCGCCTACGCCTCGAAGCTGCAATACGGAGACGTGTGGGCGATGCTGGCTTTCGGCGTCTTGGCCTATGGTATGCGCCGCCTCGGCTTCCCGCTGGCACCTATGGTCTTGGGTTTGGTACTTGGCAAACTGCTCGACGAATTCCTGCGCAACGCCACTATCATCGGCGGCGGCAGTCTAATGCCTATCTTCGAGCGCCCCATCGCAGTCGGTTTGGTCGTGTGCGTTGCTCTGTTCTTCATCTTCAGCATTCCGGCATGTTCCAAACTTGCGCGCGCCGGCACCGGCAAACTGCTCAATTTGGTGTTTGGCAACGGCAAAGCGGATGCCAACGGCGATAAATAAGGTCATGCGGGGGAGAGATACGGCTATGACGGACCGACCGAATATATTGGTCATTACCTCGGATCAACAACGAGGTGATTGTTTCGGTTTTGAAGGTCGACGCATCAAAACACCACACTTGGACGAAATGGCCCGTCAGGGAACCCGCTTCGGCTGTTGCATCACACCCAACAATGTGTGCCAGCCGTCGCGGGCGTCTATGTTGACCGGTCTGTTGCCCAACACCCACGGGGTTCACGATAACGGCATCGATCTTTTGCCGGAAATCGCGGAAACCGGCTTTGCCGCCCAGTTGGGAAAGTCCGGGTACAGAACCGGCTATATCGGTAAAGCCCATTTTGCAACCTCACACACATTCGCCTCGACAGGCACGCCGGAATGCCGCCACAGCACCCACATGTACGACGAAGACTGGAACGGTCCCTACATGGGTTTCGAGCACTTGGAATTGATGGTCGAAGGCCATAACCATTGGCTACCCATGAAACCGCCGGCGGGTCAGCATTACGAGCGATGGTATTATGCCGACGGCCGTGGTGACGAACGCAATGCCCTCTATCAAAAGGCTCTGCCGCCCGAGACCGGCGCCGACCAGACGTGGCATTCGGCGTTACCGCCCGCATGGCACAATTCGACCTGGATCGGTGACCGCACGGTGCAGTATCTCAACGACCACAAGGACGGGGATGAACCTTTCTGCTGCTGGGCATCGTTCCCGGATCCCCATCATCCGTTCGATGCCCCCGATCCGTGGAGCCGCATGCACGATCCAGCGGACGTCGACCTACCGCCGCACCGCGAGATTGACCTCGACCGCCGCCCGTGGTGGCACCGTGCCAGCCTAGAAGGCCTCCCGGACATTCAGGCGGACCTGCGCAAGATTCGTGAGGAGTATTCCCGTATTCCAGCCCAGTCCGACGACCAACTCCGCCAAATCATCGCCAACTACTACGGCATGATTTCGCTGATTGACCATAGTGTCGGACGCATCCTGATGGCGTTGGATGATCTCGGCCTTTCCGAAAACACCCTCGTCATCTACACCACTGATCACGGCGACTGGCTCGGCGATCACGGCCTCATTCTCAAGGGCCCGATCAATTACGATGGCCTGATGCGGGTTGGCTTTATCGTCAAGGGGCCGGGCGTACCGACGAACAAGGTGGTGGACGATCCCATCTCGACCATCGACATGAAAGCCACGATCGAGGATTACGCAGGCGTTGCGCCCGCGCGCGAAGACCATAGCACCAGCTTGCGGGGCCTGATCGAAGGCAATGGCGAAACCCGGGATTTCGCATTTAACGAATGGGACATTAACGCCTCGCGCTGCGGCGTCGCGCTTAGGCTACAATGCGTACGCACCAAAACCCACAAGCTGACTCTTGAGCTCGAATCCGGCGCCGGCGAACTCTATGACATGGTCAACGACCCCCACGAGATGAACAATGTCTTCGACGATCCCGGCCATGCGGCTGTCAGAAGGGAGCTCGAGGCAATGGCGGCAACGCGCCCTGACGACGCCATGAGCCCTCGATTAACGCCGGTCGGCATGGCCTGATTAATCAGGGCACCGGTCCACCCCGTTGAACACGACCGAACCACGCCGACCGTTCATACGGAGGTTTGAAACATGAATCGGCCAAATATTCTGTGGCTCTGCACGGACCAGCAACGCTGGGACACCATCCATGCCCTGGGCAACGACAAAATCCGCACACCGAACATAGACCGGCTGGTGCTGGGCGGCGTCAGTTGTCTCAACACCTATTGCCAGAGCACCATTTGCACGCCGAGCCGGGCAAGTTTTCTGACCGGGATGTACTCCAGCACCATCCACGCCTGTGGCAATGGCAACGAACGCTGGATGGAGGGCGCGCCCCTGGTCACGAAGTTGCTGGCGGACACGGGATATACCTGTGGCCTCTCGGGCAAGCTTCACCTCTCGGGTTGTTGCGACCGCATCGAACCCCGCCCCGAAGACGATGGATATTCCGTCTATCATTGGGCCCACAGCCACCTGGACGGCTGGCCCGAGGGCAACGCCTATGCAGACTGGGTGAAGGAAAAGGGCGTCATTCTGGGCGACATGTATGATGAGAAAGGCTATATGCCGCCCGAGTTGCACCAGACCACCTTTTGTGCCGACAAGGCCATCGAGTTCATGGAGGAAGAACGCGACGAACCCTGGCTAATGAGCGTCAATATCTTCGATCCCCATGAACCCTTCGATCCGCCGCCCGAATACCGCGACCGCTACAAGCCCGAAGACGTGCCGGAACCGTTCTATCGCGAAGGTGATATCGAAACCCAGGCCGGGCTGATCGAGGCCGACTTCCAAACGCCGCCGCGTCATCCTGACGAATTCAAGACGCGCGAAAAGATCGCCGCTTACTACGCCATGATCGAACTTGTCGACGACAATATCGGGCGCATGATGGCGGCCCTGGAACGAACCGGGCAGTTGGAAAACACCCTTGTTATTTTGCACAGCGACCACGGCGAAATACTCGGCGATCATGGGCTGCTGCTGAAGGGCTGCCGGTTCTATGAGGGCCTGGTCCATGTGCCCCTGATTTTCTACTGGAAGGGTGTGTTGCCCGAAAACCGCCGCGTCGACGCCTTGGTCGAATTGACCGATATTGCGCCGACCCTGCTGGATTATGCCGGCGTGGCTGGAGCTGAAAATATGGCGGGCCGAAGCCTTCGTCCGCTGCTGGAAGGTGCCACCGACACACACCGAGAATCCGTGCGGTGCGAGTACTACCATGCCCTCAGTGCGACGACACCGGGCCGAGAGGAATGGTACGGCACCTATGCGACCATGATCCGCGACCCGCGCTACAAGCTCATCACCTATCACGGAACCGGTAAGGGAGAGTTGTTCGATCTTCAGGAAGATCCGCGCGAGTTCGACAATCTGTGGAACGATCCCGCACATGCCGAAACCCGCTTCCGGCTCGTGCTGGAAAGCTTCGATCAGACTGCCTTCGCTGTCGACCTCGGATCGGCGCAGACGTTGAATTATTGACTTCAGGAACCACCGCGAATTTCTTGCTCTCCGTTTCCGAATGTTTGGCATGTCCTTCCGTGCCGAACTAAGCGCTCGCCTCATGTCCGCATGTGGCTATGAACTGCCGCTCAAGCCGGTACAAATTGACGACCGCTTTGAGATACTAAGCAGACCTTCTGGGGGCCTTTTTGAAAACCGAGGGAGTCACCTCGGCGGAATTTGATTCAGGTTTTGAAAGGAAATGTTTTCTGGGTTTATCCCCCAGGATGAAAAATAGCCTTCGGAACTACGGGAAACCCGTAAACCATGTGCCCCTTTCTTCCAGCGAACTCCCGCCCACCGACTTCGGCGGCGAAAATACCGTTTGCCCTGGGATGGTCGTCCACCGTTTATCCAGCAATCGGAACAACATTGCCGCCGCGCTCACCGGCCACCATGAGAATGTGCTCGGCCCAACGGTTGAGGGCGTCGCGCTTTTCGTCGAGGCGGTCGTAGCGGTCGTATGTTTGCTGGATGCCGGAAGGGAGATAACCGAGGACGGCTTCGGCGGTCCGCTCGTCGACGTCAAGGCGCGACATTCGGGTCCGGCACGTTCGGCGCAGATCGTGAAGGGTGAAGGTCGCGTCCATTTTTTTTCGGACCCTCCGCAAGACGCTCGCTTGGCCAGCGAACGGTTTGCCCTGTTCCCGACCGGCCAGAACGAAGCCGGTGGCATCGTCGCTCAAACGCCGTGTCAGGATATCAGTCGCCGCTGAGGAAAGGGGGACGACATGGTCGATACCTGTCTTGTAACGCGCGCCTGGGATACCCCAGGTGGCGGTGTTGAGGTCGATTTCGTCCCAGACCATCAGGCGAACATCGTCACGGCGCTGGCCGGTCAACAGTATCAGTCTGAGGAAGTCCCCCGACAGTTCGCCGATCTGCGAGGAAATTTTCCACAGTTCCTTGATCTCGTTGTCGAAAAGGGTGCGGTCGCGTGGACGTTCTCTCGTACCCACAGTTTTTCGTCTAACGGTCGGTACGCCGTCGATCCATTCGCGTTCTTCGGCCCAGTGCAACAAGGCCATGAATTCGCTTAAGACGCGGTTTCCCTGGGTTGGAAACTCTTTGCGCCGAACAGAATCGACTACCTCGACGATATCGGCGCGACGGATTTTTCGAAGAAGGCGGTTACCCGCGACTGGCGCGATATGGTCTCGAAACATCGCCAACTTTCCCGTTACCGTTCGGGTCTTTAGCGAAGATCGGACGGCCTCAACGTATTCGTGATGCGCTTCGGCCAACGTCTTCGACTCGGCCCGTTTCTTGGCATTCAGGCTCTCGGGCGAGATGCTTTCGCGCGCGGAGGAAATGTACTCTGCCACCCGTTTTCGCGCCTCCGCCAAGGTCACGGCTGGATATGCACCGATTGTTTGATATTGGCGCTGCTTGTTCACGACAACGCGTACCGCCCATACCTTTTCGCCTCGAGGTGACAAGCGCAGCATCAACCCTCGGCAACCGCCGTCTGGAATTTCAGTCCATTTCGTTTGGCCGCGCGCTGGCTTTAGCGTTTTCACCATGTAGTCGGTCAGTGGCCGTGTGGTTTTCATGGCTTTCTCCAACCATAGCCCCTTGTTCTGTGTGGCATACGTGTGGCATAAACGTTAATGTTGTAGTGGAAACAGATGGACGCTCCTGAACGATGATAAATGGCATTAATGATATTTATTTGTGTATTTTCAGTAGATTAAATAATAAACTGCTGTCCAAGTTTGTCCACAGGGATTTATCCAGAAAGGTGCTATTACACGTCGATCAGACGTGAAGCCTTCCTGTTAGACTCAACCGGAAACCTTAGGGTTTCCGGTCTTTTTTTGCGATTTACGTGCGCTCGGTTGCTATAAGAACAAAACGGTTTGGGAGGCGCGGTAACAATGAGCATCGTTGGTATCGGATTTTTGGCGAGCCTTGCGGCGGGATTGGCGACCGCTGTCGGTGCCCTTCCGGCGCTGTTTTTCCGCGCAATTCCCGATAAAATTCAGGATTCCCTGCTGGGGTTCGCCGCCGGGGTCATGTTGGCGGCGTCTTTCTTCTCGCTGATTCTGCCCGGTCTCGACGCGGCGCAGGAACAGGGGCATTCCGAGGTCGGTGCGGTCAGCATCATCATCGGCGGCATCCTTCTCGGCGTTGCCGTGATCTGGATCGTCAACGAACACCTGCCGCACGAACATTTCATCATGGGGCACGATGGCCCGCACAGCGATTCGTTACGGCGCATCTGGCTGTTCGTCATCGCCATCACGCTGCACAATTTTCCCGAAGGTCTGGCCGTGGGGGTCGGGTTTGGCGGCGGCGACATTGCCAACGGCACGACCCTCGCCATTGGCATCGGCCTCCAGAACATGCCCGAGGGGCTGGCCGTCGCGGTCGCTTTGCTGGGCCAGAATTATTCGCGCAGGCGGGCTTTTGCCATCGCCATGCTGACCGGGTTGGTCGAACCCGTCGGCGGGCTGCTGGGGATCGCCGCCGTAACCGTCGCCATTCCGCTGCTTCCGTGGGGACTGGCCTTCGCGGCGGGCGCCATGATCTTCGTCATCAGCCACGAGATCATTCCCGAAACCCATCGCCGCGGATACGAAAACCACGGCACCATGGGTTTGATCATCGGTCTGGTCGTGATGATGTTTCTGGACGTGGTTCTGGGCTGATCTTCAAAGCGCCATAGGCAAAAGAAAACCCCCGCCGGTTCGCATTGGATCGGGCGGGGGTTCTTCGTTTTTGCAAAACGGTGTTTAGTTGTCTTTTTCCTCGGCCCGCGCCGTGACCACGTCATCGGCCTGCTTGCCCGAGAACTCCTGCAGGCGGTCGAACGCCGCCTTGAAGAAGCCAACGCCCAGGGTCAGCGAACGAAGTTCGTTGATCAGGTCGCTGGTCTCGTTCTGCGGGATGTGGGCCGAAACCTCGTCCCAACCAGCCCAGCCGGGTTTCGCATCGAAGCCCAGCAATTGTCCGCGACGACCGGAAACCAGGCGCTGAACCTTGGACGTGAAATCGGTCGGAATCGCGATGTCCACCTTCATAATCGGTTCCAGCAGAACCGGCGAGCACTTCGGCATGCCTTCGCGCATGCCCAGGGCGGCGGCCGATTTAAAGGCCATGTCCGAGCTGTCGACCGCGTGAAACTGGCCGTCGGTCAGGGTCACCGAAATATCGACCACCGGGAAGCCAAGCGGCCCGCGGACAAGATAGTCCTTCACACCGTTTTCGACCGCCGGAATGTAGTTTTTCGGAACCACGCCGCCGGTGATGGTGTCGGCAAATACGAACCCTGCGCCGCGCGGTTGCGGCTTGATGTCCAGATGGACGTCGCCGAACTGGCCGTGGCCGCCGGATTGCTTTTTATGGCGCGCGTGCTGGGAAACCGGCTTGCGGATGGTTTCCTTGTACGGGATTTGCGGTTGGCGCGAGACGGTCGCCAGACCGAACCGGTTTTTCAACCGATCCCGCACGATTTGCAGATGCTGGTCGCCAAGACCCGCGATAATCAGTTCCTTGGTATCGGGGTTGGGTCCGTAGGTCAGTGACTGATCTTCCTCGACGATCTTTGCCAGCACTCCGGTCAGTTTGACTTCGTCGGCCCGCTGTTCGGCGTTGACCGCGATGGCATATAGCGGCGTCAGCGGTTCGGGCCAGTTCTCGCATTCAACTTTTCCAGACGCCGACAGCACGTTGCCGGTCACGACGCTATCCATGCGCGCAAAGGCAACCACGTCGCCGGGAACGCCCTTGGCGATTTTTTCCTGCTTGTGCCCCAGCAGCTTGAAAACGCCGCTCGGACGTTCGTCGTTCAACGTCGTGCCTTCGGCGATATCGCCGCCCAGAACGCGGGCCATGGAAAGTTTGCCGGTGTGGGCGGCGTGCAGGGTTTTGAAAACCACTGCAGCGCCTTCGCTGATACTGTCCATGCCAAGCCGCTCGGCGACTTTCCCCGATTCGGGGACTTCGTGGCGAAGAATTTTCAGAAGGCGCGTAATGCCGTTGTCGTGTTCGGCGGCGCCAAACAGCACCGGAACCACGTTGGCTTCGGAAAGTGCCATGGCGGCATACTTGTAAATTTCGGCGACCGGCACTTCCTGTTCTTCAAGAAGGGCTTCCAGCAGCGTGTCGTCGTAATCGGACAGCGCTTCAAGCAACTGGGTGCGCGCTTCCAAAAGCCATTCGTTGACCGATTCGGGAATGTCAATCTCGCTCGATTGTCCGCCGTCCGCCCATTTGTAGGCGCGCTGGCTGATCATATCGACCAAACCGGTCACATCCTCGCCTTCGCGGATCGGCAACTCGCGCATGATCAACGGGCGCTGGGAAATATCCTGCAGCGCCGCGACGGTCTCGCGCACGCTGGCGGCCTGCGTGTCCATCTTGTTGATGAAGATGATGTGCGGGATGGAATTGTCGTCAAGAAAGCGCAGCAGCGGCGAAACCGTCAGCGCCTTGTCGACGCCGGCTTCGCAAACCACCACCGCCACATCGGCGACCATCATGGCGCTCAGCGATTCCTGCGACAGTTCAACCGAACCGGGGCAGTCGATAAAGGTCCACGAGTCGCCCAGATATTCGATGCTGGCGACCGAAAGCTCTGTGCTCATCTGGCGGGCGCGGGCTTCGGCCGAGCCGTCGCCCACCGTATTTCCCTCGCGCACAGATCCTCGCCGACCGATAACTCCGGCACTTGCGAGAAGGCTTTCAAGAATGGTTGTTTTTCCGCTTAGGTAGGGGCCGACAATGGCCGCACAGCGGGGTGTTGATTTGTCTCTCTGCGTCACAAACGCCTCCTCGAAAACAATGTTGTCTTCCCACAATCACAGGGCCGGACATTTCCGTGCCTTTCCAAGGCCGCAGAGGTTACTTCGCGCGGCCCGTGATTCAAAGAAAAAAGGAGTTTCCAACGCCCAATCAGTCCGATTTCGAGTAAAGAAAAAGGGGCGACCCGCGTGGGCCGCCCCTTTGTCATCCCGGTTGGGGATGTTTTTTTGCCTTAGCTCAGGGCTGCGCAGGCGCGTTGGATGCGCTGGCAGGCTTCTTCGAGAGCTTCGGTGCTTGTCGCGTAGGAGACGCGGAAGTAGGGCGACAGGCCGAAGGCTGCGCCGTGAACCGCGGCCACACCTTCCGATTCGAGAAGGTAGGTCACGAAGTCCTCGTCGGTTTCGAGAACCTTGCCGTCGGGCGTGGTTTTGCCCATGCAGCCTTCGCAGGAAGGATAGACGTAAAACGCGCCTTCCGGGTTGGGGCAGCTCAGGCCTTTCGCCTGATTGAGCATGGAAACGACCAGATCGCGGCGCTGCTTGTACACTTTGTTGTTCTCGGTGATGAAGTCGGTGGGGCCGTTCAGGGCCGCCACCGCTGCCGCCTGTGAGATGGAGCTCGTGTGCGACGTGCTTTGCGACTGCACCTTGTTCATGGCCTTGATGACCTCAACCGGACCGGCGGCCCAGCCAACACGCCAACCGGTCATGCAGTAGGCTTTCGAGACACCGTTCAGCGTCAGCGTACGGTCGTACAGTTTGGGTTCGACCTGGGCCGGGCTGGTGAATTCGAAATCGTCATAGACCAGATGCTCGTACATGTCGTCGGTCATGACCCAGACATGCGGGTGCTTCAGAAGAACGTCGGTCAGGGCTTTCATCTCGTCGCGCGTATAGGCGGCACCCGTCGGGTTCGACGGCGAGTTGAAGATCAGCCACTTGGTTTTCGGCGTGATCGCCTTGTCCAGGGCCTCGGGCGTCAGCTTGTAGTCCTGCTCCACGGGGCATTCGATGAACACGGGTGTGCCTTCGGCCAGCAGAACGATGTCCGGATACGAGACCCAGTAGGGGGCCGGAATCAGAACTTCGTCACCCGAATTTACGGTCGCCACGATGGCGTTGTAGATGGTCTGTTTGCCGCCGCAGCCGACAGAGATTTGATCGGGGGTATAATCCAACCCGTTATTGCGTTTGAACGACGCGCAAATGGCTTCGCGAAGTTCCGGTGTTCCGGGCACGGCGGTGTATTTGGTATCACCGCGATCCATCGCCGCTTTGGCGGCTTCTTTAATGTGATCCGGTGTATCGAAATCAGGTTCGCCGGCGCCGAGGCCAATGACATCCCGGCCGGCAGCTTTAAGCTCTCTCGCCTTGCTCGCAACGGCAATGGTCGGCGAGGGCTTAATCCGCGACAGACGGTCCGCAATAAAAGACATGTTTCAACCCATTCTATTCTGGTGGTTAATAAGGCTCACGGCGCACAGTACGACGGCCTTTTTCGCGACGCAACGGCGAATGGCAACCTGCGCGTCGCTAGGTGTGTTTTTCGTCGGAAAAAGACGCTCCATTGACCGCGATCAAGACGTTGTGAGCGAACCGCTGTTAGGTTTTGCCTAAGTCGGGAAGCCAAGAGTGTGGTAAAAGTAAAAAATGACTGTTGCGCCGGAGGTTAAGATCGATCGCGTACAGTTTTTGCGCGGTGCGTTTCGAGGGGGAGCTACCGCCGTCCGCCCGCCCTGGGCCTTGGCGGAGAGCCTTTTCGTCGATGCCTGCACGCGCTGCGATGATTGCGCCACCGCCTGTCCCGAGGAAATCATCCGACCGGGGCGCGGCGGGTTTCCCGAAATTTCTTTTTCCCACGGCGAATGCACATTTTGCGAAGACTGCGTTCAGGCCTGCCCGACAAACGCCCTTGGGATGCGCGACGCCGATGGGCGCAAACGCGCGCCCTGGGATATCCGGGCCGTGGTCTCGGATGCCTGTATTTCCAAGGCCGGCATCGCCTGCCGGATTTGCGGCGAGCACTGCGACGCCGGTGCGTTCACATTTCAACTGGTTGTCGGCGGGGCCGCCTTGCCGATCGTCGATCTGGACCGTTGTACGGGCTGCGGGGCCTGCGTTGCGCCCTGTCCGGTTTCGGCCATAGAAGTGACCCCAAGGGAACCTGTGTCATGAGCATTTCGAGCCTCGTCGTCCACGCGCAACCGGAAACCGCCCCGCAGGTGGTTGCCGTGCTTGCTGCGCAGACTGGCGTGGAAGTTCACGGAACGTCCGAGGACGGCCAGATCGTCGTTACCGTCGATCAGCCGGACGACGGCGCGGCCGTCGAAACCATCGAAGGTTTCAGAAACATTCAGAACGTATTGTCCGTATCACTGGTTTACAGCCATTTCGAAGAGAATGCCGCCGGAGAGGAGCAGACAGATGAGTCAATCAAGGCGTGATTTCATTAAAATGAACGCCGCCGTGGCCGCCGCGGCCGCTGCGGGGATTACGCTTCCCGCTATCAAGCCCACAGAGGCCGCGGGGGCCGCCAAGGATGGCATTCGCTGGGACAAGGGAGTCTGCCGGTTCTGCGGCACCGGTTGCGGGGAGCTGGTGGGCGTCAAGGACGGCCGCGTCGTCGCCATTCAGGGCGACCCGGATGCGCCCGTCAACCGGGGGCTCAACTGCATCAAGGGCTATTTCCTGGCCAAAATCATGTATGGCAAGGACCGGCTGACCAAGCCATTGCTGCGCAAGAAAGACGGCCAATACGACAAGGAAGGCGAATTCGAGCCCGTGTCATGGGACGAAGCCTTCACCGTTATGGCCGTGAAGTATAAGGAGGCGCTGGCCAAAAAAGGCCCAACGTCTGTTGGCATGTTTGGTTCCGGGCAGTGGACCCTGTGGGAAGGCTACGCCGCATCCAAGCTGATGAAGGCGGGCTTCCGCTCAAATAATCTTGATCCCAACGCGCGCCACTGCATGGCTTCGGCTGTTGGCGCGTTCATGCGGGCGTTTGGCATCGACGAGCCCATGGGCTGCTACGACGATCTGGAGCACGCCGATACGTTCGTCCTTTGGGGCGCCAATATGGCCGAGATGCACCCGATTCTGTGGTCGCGCCTGACCAACACGCGCCTGACCAAGCCGGGTGCCGAGGTCCACGTGTTGTCGACCTTCGAGAACCGCTGTTTCGAGCTGGCCGACAACGGCATGGTTTTTGCGCCGCAAACCGATCTGGCGATCCTTAACTTCATCGCCAACTACATCATCGAAAACGACGCGGTGAACTGGGACTTCGTGAACAAGAACACCAATTTCACCAAGACCGCCACCGACATTGGTTACGGCCTGCGGCCCGAACACGAGCTCGAGAAAAAAGCCAAGAACGCGGGCAAGGGCAAGATCAGCAAGATCACCTTTGAGGAATACAAGGAAGCCGTTTCCAAATATACGCTGGATTACGCGGCTGAACTGTCGGGCGTGCCCAAGAACCAGTTGCTGAAACTGGCCCAGGCCTATGCCGATCCCAAGCGCAAGGTCGCGTCCTACTGGACCATGGGTTTCAACCAGCATACCCGCGGCGTCTGGGTCAACGGCCTGCTGTACAACGTTCATCTTCTGTTGGGCAAAATCTCCGAGCCCGGCAACAGCCCGTTCTCGTTGACCGGACAGCCCTCGGCCTGCGGCACGGCGCGCGAGGTCGGCACGTTTGCGCATCGCTTGCCTGCCGATTTGGTGGTCATGAACAAGGGCCACCGTGCGGCGTCGGAAAAAATCTGGCAACTGCCCGAGGGGACCATTCCCGGCAAGCCCGGCTATCACGCGGTCTTGCAAAACCGCATGCTCAAGGACGGCAAGCTCAATGCCTATTGGGTACAATGCACCAACAACCTGCAGGCCGCCCCCAACTTTAACGAGGAAGGTCTGCCCGGTTACCGCAATCCGGAAAACTTCATCGTCGTGTCCGACCCGTACCCCACGGTTACGGCCCAGGCCGCCGATCTGATTCTGCCCACCGCCATGTGGATGGAAAAGGAAGGGGCTTACGGTAATGCCGAGCGGCGCACCCAGTTCTGGCGTCAGCAGGTTAAGGCACCGGGCGAGGCCCGTTCCGACGTTTGGCAGGTGATGGAATTTTCGAAATACTTCAAGGTCGAAGAAGTGTGGCCCGAGGAATTGATCGCCAAAAAACCCGAATTGCGGGGCAAGACCCTGTTCGACGTGCTTTACGCCAACGGCGAGGTCAACAAGTTCCCGTTGAGCGAATTGCAGGAAGGGTTCGAGAACGACGAGTCCAACGACTTCGGCTTCTACGTACAGAAGGGCCTGTTCGAGGAATACCGGCGCTTCCAGTTTGAAGGGCCGAAGCCGGGTCACGAGATGGCGCCGTTTGATCAGTACCATCAGGCCCGTGGTCTGCGCTGGCCGGTCATTGACGGCAAGGAAACCTTGTGGCGGTTCCGCGAGGGCTACGATCCTCACGTCAAGGCGGGCGAGGGGGTCAAGTTCTACGGCAAGCCCGACGGCAAGGCGAACATCATCTTCGCACCTTATGAACCGGCCGCCGAGGAGCCGGACGCCGAGTTCGATCTGTGGCTGTCGACGGGCCGGGTGCTGGAACACTGGCACTCGGGGTCCATGACCCGGCGCGTGCCGGAACTTTATCGCGCCTTCCCCAACGCCGTCGTTTTCATGCATCCGGTGGATGCCCGCGAGCGCGGCTTCAAGCGGGGACAGGCGGTCAAGGTTCAATCGCGGCGGGGCGAGTTGGTCACCCGCGTTGAAACCCGTGGCCGCAACCGCGTGCCCAGGGGCCTTGTATTTATGCCTTGGTTCGACGCCAGCCAGTTGGTCAACAAACTCACTCTGGACGCCACCGATCCTTTGTCCAAGGAGACCGATTACAAGAAATGCGCCTGTCGCGTGGTCAAGGCGTAAGCACGGGCGACTACGATGAACGCCAAACCCGCCCAACGCCCGAACGGGGTTAACCGCAGGCAGTTCCTGGCCGATACGGCCAAGGCCGCCTGCGGCGTCGGCGTGGCCGGATTGGCGCTGGGCCTGTTTGCCAAGCAGGCAAGATCGCTTCCCACATCCGCCCTGCGTCCGCCGGGCGCGGGGTCCGAGCAGCAATTCCTGGGGGCCTGCGTGCGCTGCGGTTTGTGCGTGCGCGATTGCCCTTACGACACTCTCAGTCTGGCCCGGTTGGACGACGCCGTGGCGACGGGCACACCGTACTTCACGGCGCGCGATGTTCCTTGCGAAATGTGCGAGGACATCCCCTGCGTCGCCGCCTGTCCCACCGGCGCGTTGGACAAGGGTTTGAGCGATATCGACAAGGCGCGCATGGGGCTTGCCGTGCTGGTCGATCAGGAAACGTGCCTGAACGTTCTGGGCCTGCGCTGCGACGTTTGCTATCGCGTCTGCCCGCAGATCGACAAGGCGATCACGCTGGAACGTCGGGCCAATACACGCACCGGCAAGCATGCCATGTTCATCCCGACGGTGAATTCCGAACACTGCACCGGTTGCGGCAAGTGCGAAAAGGCCTGCGTGCTGGAAGAAGCCGCCATCAAGGTGCTACCGCTCGGTGTTGCCAAGGGCAGGCAGGGCGCACATTACCGGCTGGGCTGGATCGAGAAGGAAAAACGCGGATCATCCTTCGTTCCCGGCCTGATTGATCTTCCCGACAGACTGCCGGTGGGCAGCCCCCTGCCGGGAGCAAAACCATGAGCGGGCGTTATATCGCGGGCCGTTCGGCCGTTGCCGCCAAGGGACTTTGGGCCGCGAGCCGCTGGCTGGTCCTGCGCCGCGCCGTGCAACTGGGCGTGATCGGGATATTTCTGGCCGGTCCGCTGGCCGGGATGTGGATCGCCAAGGGCAATCTTGCTTCCAGCCTGATTTTGGACGTGGTTCCGTTAAGCGATCCCTTTATCCAGCTTCAATCATGGCTCGCCGGTCATGCGGCCGAAACCGACGCGCTCATGGGCGCGGGGCTGGTGATTGCGCTGTATGTACTGGTCGGCGGGCGCGCTTTTTGCTCGTGGGTCTGCCCCGTCAATATGGTTGCCGACGCCGCCCATTGGGCGCGCCAGTCGCTGGGTCTGAAGGGCGGCATGAGGTTTAGCCGCCAGATCCGTTATTGGCTGCTGGGCATGACCTTCGTTGTCGCTTCGGCCACCGGAGTCATCGCGTGGGAACTGATAAATCCGGTAACCATCATGTTCAGGGCGCTGGTCTTCGGTGCGGGCTTCGCCTGGGCCGTGGTGCTGGCGGTGTTTCTTTTGGACCTGTTCGTCGGCGGGCGCGTCTGGTGCGGGCATCTGTGCCCCATGGGCGCGTTTTACAGCCTGATCGGCAAACTGAGCGTGGTGCGCATGAAAGCCGCTGCGCGCGAAGCCTGCGACGACTGCATGGACTGCTACGCCGCGTGTCCCGAGCCGCAGGTGATTTCACCGGCATTGAAGGGCGCGGCGGACGGTCGCGGTCCGGTGATAATGTCGGCCAATTGCACCAACTGCGGACGCTGCGCCGATGTCTGTCCGGAAAATGTATTTGAATTTTCGACCCGGTTTTCCAACCGGTCTGATGGGGATTCCTTTTCCAAGCCCAACGCGGGCGGGGAAAAGGTCAGGGAAGCCGCCAAAGAGGCTGCGTAATTCGATGATCGAGGAGAGAACGCCATGACCATGAAACTGACGGCCATGACGATGCTGTTGGGCCTGATGCTGGGGTTGGGCTCTTATGCCCTCGCTGCTGACGTGACGTCGCTGCGCGGCGAGCCCGGGCTAGCTGAAAGTGCCGCCGCGCCGGACCTGTTCAAGGTGGATGAAAGCGGCCCTGTTGAGCGGGCTTTCCGCCAACAGCCGCCGCTGGTTCCGCACCGGGTCGACAAATACGAAATCGATCTGAAAGTGAACCAGTGCCTGCGCTGCCATGACTGGCCAAATAACGTGAAGGAAAACGCGCCCAAGGTCAGCGAAACCCATTATCAGGATCGTGCGGGTGAACGGCTGGACTATGTGGCGGGAACCCGTTGGTTCTGTAATCAATGCCATGTGCCGCAAGCCGACGCCAAACCGCTGGTCGAGAACGTGTTCGAGCCGGCCGTGCTGGGCCGCTAAGCAGAGCCGCTCGTTGAAAACGGCGAAGCACCAAGAAGGGGATCGATCATGAGCGACGATGTCAGCAAAAGCGGCGGTCTGTTAGGCCTAATCGGCAAAATCTGGAAATTCGTCTGGAGCCCGTCGGGCAGTATTTCCTTAGGATCGCTGCTGATCGGCGGTTTTGTCGCGGGTATTTTGTTCTGGGGCGGCTTCCACTGGTCGCTGGAGGTCACGAACACGGAGGACTTCTGCATTTCATGCCACGAAATGTCGGACAATGTGTTTGCCGAATATACCGGCTCGGTTCACGACAGCAATCCGAGCGGTGTGCGCGCCACCTGTCCCGACTGCCATGTGCCGCGCGACTGGCAACACAAGTTGCCGCGCAAGATTCAGGCGTCGAACGAACTTTGGCATTGGTTGAAGGGCACCATCGACACGCGCGAAAAGTTCGAAGGCAAGCGCCTGACTCTGGCCAAGAACGTGTGGAAGGTGATGAAGGAGACGGACTCGCGCGAATGCCGCAACTGCCACGACTACGACTCCATGGACGTGTCCCTGCAGCCGCGCCGCGCCCGCAACCGTCACTTCGAAGCCGAAGAAGACGGTTCAACCTGCATTGATTGCCACAAGGGCATCGCTCATGAACTCCCCGCTGGCGCCCTGGACGCCGAACGCGAGCTAAACGAAACCTATCTGGCGATTGAGAAGAAGGAATAGCGTCCAAAACTCGTCATTTCAAACTCCTTGATACGGGTGCGGGAATGGTGTTGAAATTGCACTGGCGTACCGCTTGAAAAGGCCGCTTGTGCCATGACGGATATTCTTCTTGAAACCGTTCGCGCGTTTGTGTTGTTGGGAATTGTGGTTTTCCTGGTGCAATCGGGACGCGACCGGTTCGAACAGTTCCGTAAGGGCTGGAATTTCATCATTTCGGGGTTCGGGCTTTTATTGTTCGGCAGCGTCCTCGACATCAGCGACAACTTCGAGACCCTCAATCGGTTCGTCATTATCGGCGACACCGAGACAGAAGCATTCCTGGAGAAATTCGTCGGTTTTTTGGGCGGTTTCGTCCTTTTGGCCGTTGGGCTGTTCCAATGGGTTCCGGGGGTTCAGGGTCTGTCCGACCTTGTGGATACCCGTACCCGCGATTTTCAGGAAGCCAACAATGCGTTGGTTTCGGAAATCGCCGAACGCAAACGGGCCGAGAAGGTAAAAGAGGATTTCGTCTCGACCGTCAGCCACGAACTTCGCACGCCGATGACCTCGATCAAGGGATCGCTCGGCCTGATCCGATCCGGAACGACCGGCGAAGTGCCGGATGAATTCAGGTCGATGCTTGATATCGCCTACAACAATTCGGACCGCCTGATCCGCCTGATAAACGATATTCTCGACATCGGCAGGATCGAATCCGGCACGTTGGATCACCAAATGGCGCCGCTTGAGCTTGGCGGGTTGCTGGATGACGCGCTTGACGCCAACGAAGGCTATGGGATTGAGTACAACGTTACCTTCGTACGATCCAACGATGCTCCGGACGCGCATGTTTACGGCGATCAGGACCGCCTGATACAGGTCATGACCAATCTGATTTCCAACGCCGCCAAATTTTCTTCGGAGAACGACCGGGTCGAGATTTCCCTGTCGCGCGGGAACGGTGGTTTCCGTATCGCCGTGACCGACCATGGCGCCGGCATTCCGGAGGATTTTCATGACAGGATATTCGGAAAATTCTCGCAAGCGGATGCCACCGATGCCCGCCGGAAGGGCGGCACCGGCCTGGGCCTCTATATTGCCAAGGCCATTGTTGAAAAACACGGCGGCACGATCGGTTTCGAGACCGGAACCGGCAAGGGAACGACGTTTTTCTTCGACCTGCCGGAGTGGAAAGGCAAAAGCGAAGCCTAGTTTATGGCGGCGCAGCCCGGTTCCTTGTTTTTTTTCGCCTAAATACCGCGCCGTAGTGGTAGGGCGGAAGTTCCACCGTTTCTTCAAGCCTGAACCCGGCGGGCGCGACAACCGCTTCGGTGTCAGAGGGGCTCATGCGCATGTCGCTTGCGGGGCCGCGCGGCTTGCCCAGAACCGGCGTTTCCTCGCGCGGGCGTTTGTGCCAGCTGATGATGGCGAAGCGGCCGCCTGTCGTTAAAACCTGCGCCACGCCTTGACAAAAAGCGGGTTGGTCGGGAATGCCGTGGAAGGTGTTGGCGATCAGCACGAAATCCGCTTTGCCGGGGATTTCATCGGCCAGCGCGCGGGCATCGGCTTCGATCCAGATGCAAGCCCCTTCGTCCTGTACCGCAATCCTGGCCTGGGCCAGCATTTCGGGATCGAGATCAACCGCGTATACCCGGCCCGCGCTGCCTACGATTCGGATCATTGGTGCGGTGAAGTATCCGTCGCCGCAGCAAAGATCGATTACCATCGTGCCTTCGCGGATACCAATGCGCCGCAACGTATCGGTCGGATCGGGCCACAGTTCGGCCCACCAGTCGGCGTCGGGCATTGATGTGGCTGGAAATATGCGTGCGTCCTTCATACAGGAACTTGTAAATGTCTTTGGCGGATTTTTCCACGCCCGTTGACATAAGGTGCGCGCGGGTGCAAATGGAGAACGGCTAGGAGGAAGAAAAAATTGCGCCCCAGACTTGATGAATTCCCGCCGTTCGAACCGCCCCGGCGCCCTCCCGTAGAAGGCGGCGCGGACTTCAAGCTGGTCAGCGACTACGCGCCCGCCGGCGATCAGCCGCAGGCCATCGAGGAATTGCTGGAAGGGGTCAATTCCGGCGAGGTCGATCAGGTGCTGCTGGGCGTGACGGGGTCGGGCAAGACCTTCACGGTTGCGCAAGTCATCGCGCAGGCTCGCCGCCCGGCTCTGGTGCTGGCTCCCAACAAAACCCTGGCCGCCCAGTTGTATGGCGAGATGAAGGCGTTTTTCCCGGAGAACGCCGTCGAATATTTTGTCTCGTACTACGACTATTACCAGCCCGAAGCCTACGTCGCGCGCACCGACACCTACATCGAGAAAGACAGCTCGGTCAACGAACAGATCGACCGCATGCGCCATTCGGCCACGCGCGCGCTGTTGGAGCGGAACGACGTGATCATCGTGGCTTCGGTTTCGTGCATTTACGGCATCGGGTCGGTCGAAACCTATTCGCAGATGGTTGTTGAACTAACGTGCGGAATGGCCGTCGACGTGCGCGCCCTTCTTAGGCGGCTGGTCGAATTGCAGTACCGGCGCAACGATACCGATCTGCATCGCGGCGCGTTCCGGGTGCGCGGCGACGTGGTTGAACTTTTCCCGTCCCACTACGAAGACCGGGCGTGGCGGCTGTCGTTCTTCGGCGACGAACTGGAAGGGATTTGGGAGATCGACCCCCTGACCGGCGAGCGCACGGGGACGCTCGAATCGGTGACCATCTACCCCAATAGTCACTACGTCACCCCGCGCCCGACGCTGCTTCAGGCCATGCCCGCCATCAAGCAGGAAATGAAGGTGCGGGTCGATGACTTTTCCGCCGCGGGCAAGTATATCGAGGCCCAGCGTATACAGGAACGCACGACGTTCGATCTGGAGATGCTGGAAACCCAGGGGTTTTGTTCGGGCATTGAAAACTATTCGCGCTATCTGACCGGGCGCAATCCGGGCGAGCCGCCGCCAACGTTGTTTGAATACCTGCCCGAAAACGCGCTGCTGATCGTCGATGAAAGCCACGTCACGGTTCCGCAGATCGGGGGCATGTTCAAGGGCGACTTTAACCGCAAGGCAACGCTGGCCGAGTTCGGATTCCGTCTGCCCAGTTGCGTCGACAACCGGCCGCTCCGTTTCGAGGAATGGGAAGCCATGCGGCCGCAAACCATGTTCGTTTCGGCCACTCCCGGCCCGTGGGAGATGGAGCGCACGCAGGGCGTTTTCGTGGAACAGGTGGTGCGTCCCACCGGGCTGATCGACCCCGTGTGCGAGGTCCGCCCCGTGGAAAGCCAAGTCGACGATTTGCTGGGCGAGGTGAAGGATTGCGCGGCCAAGGGCAGGCGGGTGCTGGTCACAACCCTGACCAAGCGCATGGCCGAGGATTTGACCGAGTATCTGCACGAGCACGGCATTCGTGTGCGCTACATGCATTCCGACATCGATACCCTGGAGCGCATCGAGATCATCCGCGATCTTCGTCTGGGCGCGTTCGATGTGCTGGTTGGTATCAACCTGTTGCGCGAGGGCCTCGATATTCCGGAATGCGCGCTGGTCTGTATTCTGGACGCCGACAAGGAAGGCTTTTTGCGCTCCAAAACCAGCCTCGTGCAGACCATCGGCCGGGCGTCACGCAACATTGACGGGCGGGTCATCCTGTACGCCGACCGCATGACCCAATCTCTGGAATATGCCCTTGGCGAAACCAACCGACGTCGCGAGCGCCAGCAGGCCTTCAACGAAAAACACGGCATCACGCCCGAGACGGTCAAAAACAATATCTCGGACGTTCTCGATAGCGTCTACGAACAGGACCACTACACGGTCGACACCGGCGTTTCCGGCGACAAACACCTGATCGGCCATAACCTGAAAGCCCATCTGGCCGATCTGGACAAGCGTATGAAGGCCGCCGCCGGCGAACTGGAATTCGAGGAAGCCGCCCGCCTGCGCGACGAAATTCGCAGGCTGGAAGCCACCGATCTGGGGCTGGACAAGGCCGGAGCCGCCCCGCGTGCCGCAGCCCGTGCCGGATGGAAACCGCAAGACCGCAAAAAACACAAGAAAAAGCGCAAAATGCGGCTGGGGATGTAGAGCCGCACTTCGCTGTTTCTCAACTCGGCGCTGGGCAGGTATGGCTTTCGTCGCTCAAATATTTTGCCACGCTCTCGGCCGATTCAAACTTAAAGCCGCTCAAGTGATAAATTTCGTTGAATACGGCAGCGTCCGACAGGAAGTCTGGTTGATTTCCTTCCGTCGGGCCTGCCGCCAAGGTTTTTTGCCAAAGGTAACAAACCTTGCGCAACTTGAACGCATCATCGACTTCACCGTCCGCCTTTTTGAGCGCGGCCGCCCGTCGAATATGGGCCTTCTGATTCTTGCTGTCCCGCACTGCCGCGCTGACAAGGGCCGACAGTTGGCCGAACCGGTCGTTATCGCGAACGGTTTGCATCTCTCGTTCCATAAATGCCGAGAAATCTTCGAACCGGTCGTGAAAAGCAGGGCCTTCGCCGCCGAGCGAGCGGTCGATAGACAGCACCAGGTGGGTGTGCGCTGGATTCAAATTTCAAGTGCAACACCCAATGATTTGACGAAGGCTTCCAATG
>JABGRG010000057.1 GCA_018648445.1 Rhodospirillales bacterium
GGCGCTCATCTGGATTTCATCGATACCCATGAACGCCACCGGGCGGTCCACCGGCATGGATTCGACCGTGCACATGAAATAGCGCGCGCCCGCCGGGATGATCTTTTCCTCGCCGGTGATCAACGCCACCTGGCTTTTGCCGCGCAGACGCACAGCCCGGTCAAAGTTTTCCCGCGCCAGTAACCGTAACGGAAAACCGATCATGCCGGAACTGTGGCCCAGCATCCGCTCCATGGCCAAGTGCGTCTTGCCCGTGTTGGTGGGACCCATTACGGCGACGATGCGAGGTTTGCCGGACGAAAACTGCATAAAGGAAAAATCGCGCCTTTGGCGCCGGAATGCAACTGCTGCCGGGGCATAAAATACAGGAACTTCGACGCGGCGAGTGGAATTCCGTTCGAGAAAGCTGGAAATGAGCTAACGCTGTCTGCATTTTTTCCAGTGGGCGGAAATTGTCTTCCCGGATTTGCCGGTAAACACCTTGTCAAACACCTGGGTCGTGACGACGGTGTCCTTTTTGATCGCGCCATTGGCAACGGAAGTCAAACGAGCACCCAATACGGGCAGGTTGATCGCCCGGTTTTTTCTCATTTTTATCGGTTTTTTGTGCAGGTCACGCATGACCGCATCCAGAATTCTCGGCGACATCAGACAAAACCGTTTGGTGTCTGTTCCCTTTGTAACCTCGAAAACGAGCGTCACGGGGACATTAACCCGTTTGCTTTGACTGCCGCTTCCAGGTGCCAGAAAAGAGGAAAACACGACATGTGGATTTTCTTGTTTTTCACTGCCGGTTTTTTGTTCCGCCATCGAGGATGAACAGAAAGAGACCACCGAAAGGAAAACAATTATTACCTCGACGATCCTCATTTTCGTCCACTCCGCAATGGTTCCGTTACAATGCATTCCAATTAACCTGCTGACACCAATTCTCAGTTCGGAAGCCATTTCGGGCGATACCCTTCCTTTGCTGTAATATGCGCAGCGACAAGAAGGAAATACACCGGCTTCGATCGCGATTTTGAGGCGTTGGCATGACCCGGGTTTGGGGTCCGATTCCCTGTATGCACATGGCGCTGCATTGTAGCAGTTTCCACACAGAACGGACAAAAACATTCGGTTTTCCCTCTCCGCTCCAATCAATACGTGATCGGCAAACTGGTGAAGCAGGCCATGGCAGGGGACGGGGCGCAGGGGACGCAGCAAGGTTTTTGGTAGATCGGGAAGGCTCACCCCTGCACACTGTGCGCCGTCGAGACGGATCGTTCGGAATTTATTGAAATGCGCTACGCGGAATTTATTGCCTTGATGGCCCTGGTCATGTCGACGGTCGCCATGTCGACGGATGCGGTGCTGCCAGCGCTGTCCCTGATTGGCCAGGAATTGGGGGCGGGCGAAAACCAGCGCCAGTTGGTCATCGGCGCCTTGTTCCTGGGATTGGCGTCTTCGCAGGTTTTCTTCGGCCCCCTTTCCGATCGCTTTGGCCGCAAGCCCGTGATCCTTTTCGGGTTTGCCGTGTTTGCCATCGGCTGCCTGATTTCGATTGGCGCGTCAAACTTCGAGGCCATGCTGGTTGGCCGCTTCGTCCAGGGATTGGGCGCGGCTGGGCCGCGGGTCATCTCGACGGCGATGATCCGCGACCGGTTCGAAGGCCGCGAAATGGCTAAGATCATGTCGACGATCATGACGCTCTTCATTCTGGTTCCTGTGTTCGCGCCCGCCATTGGTCAGGGGATTCTCACGTTCACCCACTGGCGCGGAATTTTCTGGTTTTTCATTGCCATGGGGGTGGGGACTTCGGTGTGGATGGCGGTACGGATGGCGGAAACGCTGCGGCCCGAAAATCGGCACCCGCTGACCATCAGCCGGGTTGGGGGCGCGTTCCGGGAGATTTTCACCCACCCGGTCACCATGGGCTATCTGCTGGCCATGTCCTGTGTGTTCTCGGCGTTCGTTGGCTATCTGTCCACGGCGCAACAGATATTTCAGGAACTTTACGGTCTGGGCGCCAAATTTCCGCTTGCCTTCGGGTGTATGGCCGGGACGCTCGGCCTCGCGTCGTTTATCAATTCGCGGCTTGTGGTCCGACTGGGCATGCGCGTGCTCATCCGCCGGGCTCTGGCAACCAACGTTTTGCTGGCAGGCACGTTTACGCTGGTTGCCTACACCCTCGGCGGCGTGCCGCCTCTATGGCTCGTGTTCGCATTCATGATGCCGGTGTTTTTCTGTCACGGGACCGTGTTTGGAAACATACAAGCCATGGCCATGCAGCCCATGGGCCATATTGCGGGTTCGGCGGCGGCGGTCATTGGCGCGGTGGCGACCACCATTTCAACGACGGTCGGATCAATGATCGGTCAGGCCTTTAACGGTACGGTCTTGCCGCTGGCCCTTAGCTTCACCGTGTTGCCGCTGCTGGCGCTGCTTTTCAGCGGCTGGGCAAATCGCCACCTGGATGCAAATGCTGCCGGCGGGCACAAGGCGGAAGAAGCGAATTCCGATGAAGAAAACTAAGGGCCGGTTATTCCGCCGAATGCAACGGGTTCTTTTCCGCCTTGCCGTCGGTTTCCGTCCAGGCGTCGTCGGGAAGCGGGAACCAGCGCAGGCTTTCCAGATCGGGAGCCAGGGGGGCCGGGGTGGTTTTGCCGGTGGCGAAACGTGCCGTGACGTCGGCGGCTATTTTCGGCGCGTCTTCCAGATACGGCCCCAGCAACGAGGCGGGTGCACATGTCCGTTGCGATTGGAACTTGAGCTTCCCGTCTTCGTACCTGATGTCGTCCAGCCCCGCGACGGTGGCGGATTTGGCTTTGCGATGCTGCCAGCGACCGGTCACGGCGTCGAATTCGTAATCGGGCAGCAACTTCCAGCCCTCTTCGGCAATCCAGTGCACGGCCTTGAGGATGAAGTTGAACACCTCTTCGGTCAGGAAATAGTTAAAATTGACCCGCACCCAGCCGGGCTTGATGCCTTCGCAGCCATGCATGATGGCGTCCTCGAAGCGTTTGGACATGGGCTTGTCGATGCCCAGCAGGCGGTGACCATATGGCCCCGCGCATGAACAGCCGCCACGGGCCTGAATGCCGAACACGTCATTCAGAACGGCGACCACGAAATCATGGTGCAGATACCGTTCGCCATGTCGAACAATGAACGAAACGATGGAAAGGCGTTCAGCTTTCAGGTTGCCTAGCAACTCGATATTCGGGTTGGCTTCCCAGTCGCCGATGGCCCGCTTGATGAAGCCAGCCTCGCGCGCCCGGATCAGATCGGTTCCCACCGCTTCTTTCAGTTGGAAGACCATGCCGGCCCGGATTGATTCGATGATGGCAGGCGTGCCGCCTTCCTCGCGGTGTTCGGCGTCGCTGATGTAGCGGTGTTCGTCGGTGCTGACGTAAGCGACCGTTCCGCCGCCGGGCCGGGCTGGGACGCGATTGGTCAGCAGCCGCCTTTTCACCACCAGAAGGCCCGGCGTGCCCGGTCCGCCGATGAACTTGTGGGGCGACAGGAAGATGGCGTCCTTGCCGTCGTCATGCCCTTGCGCGCTGGGTGCCATGTCTATCTTCACGTAGGGCGCGGCCGCCGCGTAGTCCCAAAACGACAGGGCCCCGTATTGGTGAAGAAGCGAGGCGATGGCGCGGGTGTCGGTGGCGATACCCGTGACATTCGATGCCGCCGAAAAGCTGCCGATTTTCAAAGGCCGCGTTTCGAACTTCTTGAGTTCTTCTTCCAGCTGCGCCAGATCCACATGACCGTTGGCGTCCTCGTCGATGACCACCACGTCGGCAATCGATTCGCGCCACGGCAATTCGTTGGAATGATGTTCGTAGGGGCCGATGAAAACCACCGGGCGCTCACCCGCCGGTATGAGATCGGAAAGCGCGTAGCGGGCATTCAGGTCGGCGGGGATGCGAATGTTCAGGATGTCGATCAACCGATTGGCTGCGCCGGTCGCGCCCGCGCCGCAAAAGATCACCCCGTCCTCGTCCGTACCGCCCACGGATTGCTTGATGATGCGCCGGGCGTCCTCGCGAAAGCGCGTGGTTTGCAGGCCCGTCCCCGAGGTTTCGGTGTGGGTGTTGGCGTAAAAGGGCATCACCTCGTTGCGGATGAAATCCTCAATGAATGCCAGCGACCGGCCCGAGGCCGTGTAGTCGGCGTAGGTCACGCGCCGGGGGCCGTAAGGGCCTTGAAGGATTTGATCCTCGCCGATGATCGAATTTCGGATCAGCTGCAAAATCGGGTGGTCTGTGTCGGGCATTCGTCGAACTTTCTTCTGGCGGTCAAACGTGGAGGCCGTCTTATATCACCGAGTCGTCATGTTAACCATGGGAACGAATGCGACGGGCAGAAGGTTTTCAACCTTCGTTCGCCCATTCTCGTCCTTTTTGCACAAACAAAGGGATTGGGTGTCATGGGGCCTGCCGACGGGAATCACCATGCGCCCGCCCGGTTTAAGCTGTTCGACCAGTATTTGCGGTATCTGTTCGGGCGCAGCCGTCACGATAATGGCGTCGAAGGGCGCTTCATTGGGCCAGCCTGCAAAACCGTCGCCATGGCGAATGGTAATGTTCGCGTAGCCCAGCGCTTCAAGTTTGTGCGCTGCCGACGTGGCCAGATCGTCCACCACCTCCAGGGTGAAAACATGGGCGCACAATCCGGCCAGAACGGCGGCCTGATAGCCGGACCCGGCGCCGATTTCCAGCACCCGGTCAGACGGCGACAGGTCCAGAAGGTCACTCATTAGCGCCACGATATAGGGTTGCGAAATGGTTTGCCCGAAACCGATGGCGCGCGGCCGGTTGATATATGCGTAGGGCGCATCGTCGGCCATGACGAATTCGTGCCGGGGTGTTTCGGCCATGGCCGCCATCACCCGATCCGAGAACGCGCGGCGCCCGGTCCACATCTCGGTTTCGCGGGCATTCTGTTCAATCTCGGCCAGCAGCCGCGCCCGCGCTTTGTCAAATTCAGTTCTCATTCCGGCCTTCGTCCATTTCCCACCTCGCGAAGCCACGTAAATTTCGTCAAGTGCGGGGGTTGCGAACGGGCCTTGAGTATCGCATATCAGGGCGGTTCCAGTGATTTAGAAATTTGCGCGGAGAATTCAAAAGAATGTCGGAAGAAAAATTCGCCTTTCAGGCCGAGGTCAGCAAGCTCCTCGATATCGTCGCCCATTCCATTTACAGCCACAAAGAAATTTTCCTTCGCGAGCTGATATCCAACGCCTCCGATGCCTGCGACCGCCTTCGCTACGCCGCGTTGACGAAGCCGGAGCTGGCGGGCGGCGACAGCGATTTCAAAATTTTGCTGGAAATCGACAAGAAAGCCAAAACCCTGACCGTCGCCGACAACGGCATCGGCATGACCCACGACGAACTGGCCGAAAATCTGGGCACCATCGCGCGCTCGGGCACGCAATCCTTCGTCGAGCAGCTTGGCGACGCCAAGGCCGGGGGGGAAAATGGGGACTTGGCGCTTATCGGCCAGTTTGGCGTTGGTTTCTATTCGGCTTTCATGGTTGCCAAGAAGGTTGAGGTGACCAGCCGCAGGGCGGGCGAGGAAACCGCCTGGAAATGGACGTCGGACGGCAAGGGAGAATTCACGCTTGCCGAGGCTGTGCGCGAGGCGCAGGGAACGTCGGTCAAACTGTTCATGGAAAAGAAGGAAGGCGAGTTTCTCGAATCCATGCGCCTTCGCACGATCGTCAAGACGTACTCCGATCACATCGGCGTACCGATTGTTCTGAAAGATGAAGACAAGGACGAAACGCTGAACGAAGGTTCCGCTCTGTGGGCGCGCCCGGCCAAGGACATCAAACCCGAGCAGTACAAAGAGTTTTATCACCATGTCGGGCAGATGTTCGACGAACCGTGGAAAATCCTCCACAACCGGGTCGAGGGCATTCTCGCTTACACCAATCTTTTGTTCATTCCCTCGTCGCCGCCGTTCGATCTCTACGATCCCGATCGCAAACCGCGGGTGAAGCTGTACGTCAAACGGGTTTTCATTACCGACGACTGCGAAGCGCTGATGCCGTCTTACCTGCGCTTCTTGCGCGGCATCGTCGATTCCGAGGATTTGTCGCTCAACATCAGCCGTGAAATGCTGCAGGAAAATCCCAAGCTGGCCAAGATCCGCAGCGGTTTGGTCAAGCGCGTGCTGAACGAGCTGAAAAAAACGGCGGCCAAGAAAGCTGACGAATACGCCACATTCTGGGAAAATTTCGGCGCGGTCCTGAAGGAGGGCCTCTACGAGGATTTCGAGAACCGCGACAGAATTTTGCCGCTGTGCCGGTTCAGGAGCCTAGCCGGTGACGATCCGATCAGTCTGGAAACCTATGTCGAGAACATGAAGGACGGCCAAGAGGATATTTTCTATATCACCGGCGAGGACATCGACATATTGCGCAAAAGCCCGCAGTTGGAAGGTTTCAAGGCGCGCGGCGTTGATGTTCTGCTCATGACCGATCCCATCGATGATTTCTGGATCGGCGCGCTGGGGAGTTTCCAGGAAAAATCCTTCAAGTCGATCACCCGTGGCGGCGCGGACCTGGACAAGATTGCTCTTTCCGACGAGGCCAAGGAAAAAGAGGCGGGCGAGGCTGCGGACGAAACACCGGGCATCGATCAGCTTGTCGCGGCCCTGAAAGTGGCGCTGGGCGAGAGTGTCAAGGACGTGCGCGTGTCGGCACGTCTGACCGACAGCGCGGTGTGTCTGGTCGCCGACGAGGGCGACATGGATATCCGTCTGGAACGCATTCTTCGCCAATCGCGCCGCAAGGGCGAAGCGGGGGAAACGCCGCGCATTCTCGAGATAAATGCCAAACACGGCCTGATCCGCCGCCTCGCTGAACGGGTCGAGGATACGGGGGCCGCCGGGGCCGATGCCGTCGCTGCCACCGGTTTGTTGCTGCTTGATCAGGCGCGCATTCTGGAAGGCGAACAGGTGGCCGACCCCATCGCTTTCGCCGAGCGCTTGTCCGAAGTCATGGAAAAAGGGTTGGCTTAGTTCCGCAAGTCCAGCGTCGCCGCGCCGAGGATCATTCCGCTCATATCCGACTGGACGATCACGGCGCAGGCGTCGTTGGCTTGTTCACCCACCGGTAATGCCACGGTCATGGCTTCGCCGTTCCAGCTGGTCAATCGTTCCAATTTTCGTACCACGTTGGAATAGGTGATCTGCCGCCCGCCGTTTTCACCGCGCCGGATGCTGGTCGAGTGTTCGCGGTCGAACAACACCGCATAGACGGAAGCCTGTTCGGCCCCCTTTTTGGCCGGGAGCGATGCGCTGACACCACCGGCGTCACGCCTGAGTTTTATTTGAATGGCGGGCATGGTCTGGGCCTGAGCAATACCATTGAGCACCGCCGGACGATTTGATCCCGTCATCTGCGCGGTCCCATGCACCACCATCTGCGGCGTATAGACATAACCGATTCCGAAACGCCGGGCATAGGCCCGCTGACGCTCGGTGTTGGCGGGGCTGGCGAAAGTATCCTTCCAGCCGATGTAGTCCCAGTAATCCACGTGGAAGGAAAGGGCCAGTACGTCGTCGCGCTTGGCCAGTTCACCCAGGAATTTGTCGGCAGGCGGGCACGAAGAACAGCCCTGCGACGTATATAGCTCAACAACCGTCAGATCGCGCGCCGTTGCGGGCAGCGCGGACAGCGCTATCAGAACGCACATAAGGCAGAATGT
Source organism: Rhodospirillales bacterium (assembly GCA_018648445.1). Next base: position 7,698 of record JABGRG010000057.1, read on the forward strand.
TTTTAACCCGTGAAACATGCCCATGAGATGGCACGACAAGGCCCGCACGGCCAATCACATGCTGGTGAAGGACAAAAAAAGGGCCGGATCTTTTGATCCGGCCCTTCGGCTCCCGGGGGAGAGTGGGCTTCCGAATTTGCGGAAGCTCCGAGGGTCAATAGCGGGGCCAGTGCGGCCGATAGGGGCGGTAGGGGCGATAATAGGGATCGTAATCGTTGCTGTGGTTCACCGTCGTGCTGGTCTGCGTCACGTACGTGCGGTTATCGACGTAGGTGCTGCGGTCAACATAGACGACCGGGCGACGGTGCGAGCGCACGTGGCGGGTGTTGTAGGTGCGCGTGCCGTAAATCTGCGACGGGCTCGGATGGTAAACCGTGCGGGTGTAGCTGGTCGACGTCCCGTGGCGCGTCGCGTTGTGGGCGAAGGCGGCGCCAAGCAGGGTTCCGGCTGCGGTCGCGGCGACGCGGCCATTGCCGCTGCCGATGTGCGAACCGATGAACCCGCCGGCGGCTGCGCCGAACAAAGTTGCGAAGACCTGATCCGGGCTGGCGGCCGAGGCGGAATTGACGCTGGCGCCCGCACCCAGGATGGCTATGGAACTAACCGCTGCAATAAGAAACTTTTTCATCTGACCCTCCAAATAACCACTTAACCGTTCGAGTAAATCTCGTTCGATTGTGGCTATGGGAGGGCCGGGGCAATTTTTTTGGGATCGCCCCTTTTTTACGCCGCGTCCTTCAGATTTTTCAGCACGTACTGCAAAATACCACCGGCCTTGAAGTACTCGATCTCGTCCAGGGTATCGATGCGGCAGATGACCGGAACGTCCTCAGTTTCGCCGCTTTCGCGGTGAATGCGCAGGGTCAGTTCCATGCCCGTCTGGATGCCGTCAGCCGCCCCCAGCACATCGAAGGTCTCGCTGCCGTCCAGATTCAGGGACTTGCGGTTCGTGCCGTCCTTGAACTGAAGCGGATAGACGCCCATGCCGATCAGGTTGGAGCGGTGGATGCGCTCGAAGCTCTCGACGATCACCGCCTTGACGCCCAGCAAAAGCGGACCCTTGGCCGCCCAGTCGCGCGACGATCCGGTGCCGTATTCCTTGCCGCCAATGACGATCAGCGGCACACCGTCGGCCTTGTACTTCTGGGCCGCATCGAAAATGGGCATGACCTCGCCGCTGGGCATATGCCGCGTGACGCCGCCTTCGGTGCCCGGGGCCATTTCGTTGCGAATGCGGATGTTGGCAAACGTGCCGCGCATCATCACCTGATGATTGCCCCGGCGGCTGCCATAGGAGTTGAACTCGCGTTCGGGCACCTGATGGCCGGTCAGATAGTCGCCCGCCGGTCCTTCGGCCTTGATGGCACCCGCAGGCGAGATGTGGTCGGTGGTCACCGAATCCGCCATCACCGCCAACGACCGCGCGCCCATCACATCGGCCACCGGCGAGACTTCGCGCGATGGATCACCCAGCCCTTCGAAATAGGGCGGGTTCTGCACATAGGTTGAACTTATGTCCCACCCGAACGTGACGTCGTCGCTGCCTTCAATGGCCTGCCAAGCCGCCGGGCCCTTGAACACGTCGGCGTAGCGCGCCCGGTACATCTCGGGCGTGATGGCCTTGGCAACGGCTTCGGCAATCTCGGCGTTGGTCGGCCAGACGTCCTTCAGATAAATGAGGTTGCCGTCCTTGTCCTTGCCCAGCGGGTCGTTATAGAGGTCGCGATTGAGCGAACCGGCCAGCGCATATGCCACGACCAGCGGCGGCGAGGCCAGGAAGTTGGACTTCACCAGCGCATGGACGCGCCCCTCGAAATTGCGGTTGCCCGAAAGCACCGAAGAGACCACCAGATCACCGTCCGTCACGGCCTTGGTGATGCCGTCGGCCAGCGGGCCTGAGTTGCCGATGCAGGTGGTGCAGCCGAAAGCCGAAATATTGAAGCCCAGTTGCTCGAGGTAGGTCAGCAGCCCGGCCTGTTTGAGGTAGTCCTCGACCACCTGCGAGCCCGGCGCCAGCGAGGTTTTGACCCACGGCTTGGCAACCAGCCCCTTCTCGACGGCCTTTTTGGCCAGCAGCCCGGCCCCGATCAGGACCGACGGGTTGGACGTGTTGGTGCAGCTGGTAATGGCCGCAATCACCACGTCGCCGTCGCGCACCTCGTAATTCTCGCCTTCCACCGGCATCTCGCGCGGCTCGGAAACACCGCCCGACAGCTCGGGCAATACCTTGGCGAAGGTCGCTGCGGCTTCGGAAAGTATGATGCGGTCCTGCGGGCGTTTCGGCCCTGAAATGCAGGGTTCCACCGTACCCAGATCAAGCTCGATCACATCGGAAAACACCGGATCGGGCGAATTTGCGTCGCGCCACATGCCCTGCGCCTTGGCATAAGCTTCCACCAGCGCCACACGATCAGCGTCGCGGGCGGTTTCGGTCAGGTAGCGAATGGTTTCGGCGTCCACCGGGAACATGCCGCAGGTGGCCCCGTACTCGGGCCCCATGTTGGCGATGGTGGCGCGGTCGGGAAGCGACAGCGCGTCCAGTCCGGGACCGAAAAATTCGACAAACTTGCCCACCACGCCAAGCCCGCGCAGCATCTGAACCACCGTTAGCACCAGATCGGTGGCCGTCGTTCCTTCGGCGGGCGTGCCGGTCAGTTTGAAGCCGACGACCTCGGGGATCAGCATGGAAATGGGCTGACCCAGCATGGCCGCCTCGGCCTCGATGCCGCCCACGCCCCAGCCCAGAACGGCCATGCCGTTGACCATGGTCGTGTGGCTGTCGGTGCCGACCACGGTGTCGGGATAGGCGATGGCGTTGCCCTCGCCGCCAAGCCAGACGACTTGGGACAGGAATTCCAGATTGACCTGATGGCAGATGCCCGCTCCCGGTGGAATGACGCGGAAATTGTCGAACGCGTCCTGACCCCAGCGCAGGAACTTGTAGCGCTCCGTATTGCGCTGAAATTCGATTTCCATGTTGCGTTTCAGGGCGTCAGGCGTGCCGGAATGATCGACCATGACCGAATGATCAATGACCAGATCGACAGGCGACAGCGGGTTGATGGCCTTGGGATCGCCACCCAGGGCGACCATGGCGTCGCGCATGGCCGCCAGATCGACGACCGCCGGAACGCCGGTCAAATCCTGCATCAAAACGCGGGCCGGACGGAAGGCGATCTCGCGGTCCGAGCGGCGCTCGGTCGCCCAATCGGCCAGCGCGCGGATGTCATCGACGCTGACCGTGCGCCCGTCTTCATAGCGAAGCAGGTTTTCCAGCAGCACCTTCAGCGAAAACGGCAGGCGCGAAACATCGCCGATCCCGGCCTCCATGGCGGCGGGAATGCTGAAATAGTCGTAGCTTTTCCCGGCAACGTCGAGGGAACGGCGAACTTTTAAGCTGTCTTGACCAGATACGGACACGTCGAATTTCCTCCTCATTCCCGGCCCGAACGACCGAGCAAACAATAATCAAATGCAATACGATCCCATGAATACACGATAAAACCGACATTAGAAATAGGGCGGCTAACCGGAAAAACCACCAGCGGCGAAGGGGAAACAACAAGTGCGATTACGTCAAATATCCCGAAATGACGATATTCCCGCCACCCCCGAAAACCACCTAAATCCCCGGAACCAATTGAAACAACACGACAATTAACCCTCGTTTTCCCCCAATTCCCTACGTTTTGTCGTCATTCATCGTCATCCCTCGTCAAAAATCGTCATTTTCCCAATTTTCCCTTTATTTTCAATGCCTGATAAATCCCAACAAAAGCTAAGAAATCATAAAAACGGAATAATACCCTATTTCACGCAAAAAGTCAAGACCCCAATCTCGTGGGGCCGGGCGGGAGCGCCCGACCAACAACCTTCCCTAACACTTCCTTCTCTGTGGCTTTCTCTGTGTTCTCTGTGGTTCACCTTCTTAGCTCAACCGATCCCCCGGCCTTTCCGGCATTTGGCGCTCTGTTAAGATTCACCACAGAGAACACAGAGAACACAGAGAACACAGAGGTTTCACAGAGAAGATAAAGGAGTTTTGAAACGTTACTCAGGCATGTGCCGTTCTGGCTTCAGGAAATTTTGAGGGCCGCGTAAAAAGTAATCCGTCACCGTAATCTGTCACCGTAATCTCACCGTAATCGTCACCGTAATCGTCACCGTAATCGTCACCGTAATCACAGACTGCGCCGCCGGACCCGATGTTTCATGGTCACGTTGACCCGTTCGGACAACGCAACGTAACCGATAAACAAGGCGAGTTTCCCTGCCTCAGAGACATACCCGTATTGGAATGTTTCACTGTAGTAGAAACCCACAATCAACAGGAGCAACATTAACAAAAACAAGGTCATAGTTACGCTTTGGAAATATCGGCTCTTGGTGAGGAGAAGAGCCAATGGAAGCCAACACACCACGATGAAGAAGACAATTACAATCAGGTCTAGGCCAACTGGTTCGTTGAAATGGATGAATAAAGAGAAGGGGGTGAAGAAAAGATTCAAACCAACCAGCACAAGCCAACCCTCCACTCCGTAGAGAGGATGCTGCTTGGCTTGTGTTTCGCTCAACTGAACCCATTCGCCGGTCAGGCTTTTCTTCAGCCTGCTGACTTCCGGCTTCGAACGGGTTCTTTTTTCTGAAGCGGTTTCGTTCAATGGTTTTTCAGTTGGTGGGGGAGCTAACTTGAAAGCAATTCGGTAGGCTTTTTCTCCGGATTTCCGATCTGTGTACGCCTCGAGAATTCGAACCGCCTCGAACCGGCCCGAGGCGACCAGCTTTTCCGTTTCGGACCGCGCGTCTCCGTAGCTGTCCCGGCTCGAGAAAACCATCTGGGTTTTCCATGCGCCGTCTGTTTTTGCCTGAATTCTGTATCGATCGTCCATCACTGAGCCAGCCCGATCAATACCTGTATGAGAATTGAGGTCGTTCCCTCCGGTTGGGTGATGGCGTCGACCCCGCCATCCGCCCAAAGTTCATACGCTTCCATCCCACCAAGCGTGATCGGAATGGAGAGCGCTAATCTGATCAAAAGCCCCTTGGAAATGACTCGCCGAATCTGTTGATCGATACTCACTAAAGCGCCTCAGCAAACTAAAATTCTTACTAGGCATATCAGATAAGAAGACCCGTATAAAGGGTTGCCTTCCAGTTAGGTAGACCCTTCGCATTTCGGTGACCGGGAATTACGGTCGAAGTTCCGGGGACGCCTTACTTAATTATCGGAATCAAAGGGCCGTGGCCCTTTGCGGGTCTGGGCGGAGCCCGGTCTTCTTTGGTTGGATTTTGAAGCGCCGACCACCAAAGCGAAAAAACGCCACGATTGGCGATGAAAAATACTTAATCCTCGAAGCGACCCGTGGAGTCACGATCGCGCTCGTACCGTCTTGTGAGCGGAAACGGCGGCAACCAGGGTTCGCGGCGGACGATCCAGCTTTCGTAGGTTGGCATCAGTTGGTCAGGGGCATCCAGCGATCCCAGGTTCACTTCGATTTCGTCTGCGGTGCGTGAAAAAATGGACGAGCCGCAGCGGGGACAGAAAAACCGCCCGGCGTAGTCGCGTGTTTCGCCTTCGATCGTCACCGCATCCTGAGGGAACACCGCGGACGCGTGAAAAAGGGCCCCATGATGCTTGCGGCAGTCGAGACAGTGACAAAGGCCGACCCGGTATGGGTGCCCCGACGCCACAATTCGGACGTTGCCGCACAGGCAGCCGCCGGTTACTCGGTCCATGCTGCGTCTCCCCTAAAATCAAGCGGTTGGAATGGTTACAACGAACAGCACTGTCATTGCAATCGCGCGCTGCGGGCGGGGCGGTTGGGTTTTTGGGTGCCAACCGCCAACGGGCTAAAAATCGCCACAATTGGCCTGTTTAATGGTTGGCAACCAAGAAGACCCCCTCGTTTACGTTTGCCAGGGACCCTCTCCCCCCGAATCGGTTCTTGGCTCCTCGACTGGCATAATTGCCTTACTTTGCGGCCGGGCGTTCTTTTGAAGCCCGGCCGCCGTTTTTTTGTGGAATAGCGTAAAAACTTCTTTTTTTCGGACGCTTGCTATAGGTTCTCGGCCATTGTTTTAACAAGTCCAAACCGCAGTACTTTTTTTATGGATCGATTTACCGGTTCCGACCTTTTGTGCATTCGCGGCGAGCGGATGGTGTTTACCGGCCTTGATTTCGAGGTTTCGGCGGGTGGCGCGTTGATTCTGGTCGGCCCCAACGGCAGCGGCAAGTCCAGCCTGCTGCGCCTTATGGCGCGGCTTTTGAAACCGGTGGCGGGCGGCATGGCGTGGAACAGCGAAGACGTATCGGACGACCCCGACGCCCACAACGCGCGGCTTCATTATGTTGGCCATATGGATGCGGTGAAGCCTGTGTTGAGCGTCGCCGAGAACGTTCGCTTCTGGGCCGGGTTGCGGCCCAACGGTCAAGCGGACCCGGTGGCGGCGACAGCGCGCGCGCTGGAAACCTTTGGCATTTCCCATTTGGCCGACATACCGGGGCGGTTCCTGTCCGCCGGTCAGCGCCGCCGCGTAAATCTGGCGCGCATTGTTGCGTCGCCAGCACCCCTGTGGCTGCTGGATGAGCCGACCACGGCGCTGGACAAGCAGGCCATTGCCAGTCTGGAAGGTGCCATCATTGAGCATCAGCGCGGCGGCGGCATGGTCGTTTTGGCGACCCACGCCGCGATTGAGGCGCAAACGCCGTCGGTTCTCGATCTGGGCGATTTCGAGATGGCGGAGGTAGCGTGATGGACCGCTTTATCCGTCTTGTGGGGCGCGATTTACGGCTGGCCCAGCGTCACGGGTTCGACAGCCTTTTGGTGGTCGTCTTTTTTGTGATCGCCGTGGTGCTGTTTCCTTTCGGCGTCGGGCCCGAGCCCAACATTCTGGCGCGGATCGCCGCCGGAATTATCTGGGTGGCGGCATTGCTGGCCTCCATGCTGTCGCTGGAGCGGCTGTTGCAGGCCGACTATGAGGACGGCTCGCTGGAACTGCTGGTGTTGTCCCCGGTGACCCTGGAAGTCATCGTTCTGGCCAAGATACTGGCCCATTGGCTGACGACCGGGTTGCCGTTGATTATCGCGGCACCGCTTTTGGCCGTATTGCTGAACATGAACGTCGAGGGCTTTGCCATCCTCATTCTGGCGCTGCTGCTGGGAACGCCGACGCTTAGCCTCATGGGGGCCGTTGGTGCTGGACTGATTTTGGGATCGCGCCGGGGCGGGGTGTTGTTGTCCTTGCTGGTTCTGCCGCTTTATATCCCGGTTCTTATCTTCGGGGTCGGCGCGGTGGATGCCGCCATTGCCGGTTTTGCCTTCAAGGCGCAGATTTTGATACTCGCGGGCCTGTTTCTGGGAACGCTGGCCCTGTGCCCGTGGGCGACGGCGGCTGCGATCCGGCAGGCCCTTGAGTAAAAAAACATTGCGGTGCCTATGGAAATTCGGACTGCCGAGAGATAAATACAGGCTCGTCTGAGGAAAGTAAGAATTAGAATGCATCGATTTGCAAATCCGAAACGGTTTATGCGTCTGAGCGGGGTTTTGTTGCCGTGGACGGCGGGGCTCAGCATCGTGCTGATCGGGGCGGGGATTTATCTGGCCCTGTTCGGTTCGCCGTCCGATTATCAGCAGGGCCAGAGCGTGCGCATGATGTACGTACATGTGCCTGCGGCCTGGATGTCGCTGTTTTGTTATACGTCCATGGCGGTGGCGGCTGCGGTGGCGCTGATCTGGAAGCATCCGCTGGCCGATCTGGCGGCCAAGTCGGCGGCCCCCATCGGCGCGTGCTTTACTTTTCTGGCGCTGGTCACCGGATCGCTGTGGGGAAAGCCCATGTGGGGAACCTGGTGGGTGTGGGATGCGCGTCTGACCTCGGTCCTGATCCTGTTTTTCCTGTATCTGGGGTACATGGCGCTGATTAACGCGTTCGACGATCCGACGCGCGGCTATCGCGCGGCCTCGATCCTGGTGCTGGTCGGCTTCGTCAACGTTCCCATTATCAAGTTTTCGGTCGATTGGTGGAACACCCTGCATCAGCCCGCCAGCGTGTTCAAAATGGGCGGCCCGGCCATTCACCCCAGCATGCTGACGCCGCTTTTGCTGGTGGGGGTCGGCTACACTACCTATTTCTTATGGGTGCTGATGGTGCGCATGCGAACCGAGATACTGGCAGGCAAAATACGCGCCGCGCGCTTGCGGCAGGTGCGCGGCCCGGTATCGGCGGAAGGGTAGGGAACGGACATGGAAAACCTGACCACCTTTTTCGAGATGGGCGGATATGCCCGCTTTATCTGGCCTGCCTTCGGCCTGTCGTTTGTGGTGCTGGGCGCGTTGCTCGTCACCAGCATTCGATCCTTCAAAAACACCGAGGCGACGCTGAATTCCATGCAGGCCGCCAAGGATACGGAAAACCAATAAATGAAGCCCAAACGTAAACGACTGACCTTTGTCATTATCGGTCTGGGGCTGCTGGCGGCTGCCGCCGCGCTGGTCCTGACGGCGTTCGAGGAGAACATCGTCTTCTTCCACAGCCCGACCGACGTGAAGGAAAAAGACATCGGCGCGGACCGGCGCATCCGCCTGGGCGGTCTGGTCGAGGAAGGCAGCGTCAAGAAAACGGCGGGCGGAAAAACCGTTGAATTCGTCATCACCGATCTGAACGAGACCATTCCCGTGGTTTATGCAGGCTTACTGCCGGACCTCTTTCGCGAAGGCCAGGGCGTGGTTGCCGAAGGATTGGTGAAAAACGGCGTTTTCCAGGCCGACGAAGTGCTGGCCAAGCACGATGAAAACTACATGCCGCCCGAGGTGGCCGACGCCTTGAAGGAATCAGGGCAGTGGCAGCACGTTGAAGAGAAATTGAAGGCATCGGGCCAAACTGCGGAAGGCTATACGAAAAAGGACCCTGGCAAATGATCGTTGAGATTGGGCATTTTGCCCTGATTCTGGCGCTCGTTGTGTCGCTGGTTCAGGGAACCGTGCCGCTGGTTGGCGCGCACCGCAACGACGCAGCCTGGATGGCGCTGGGGCGGCCCGCCGCCATTGTCCAGTTCTTGCTGATTGCGCTGTCCTTTGCCGCGCTGACCCACGCCTATGTCACGTCGGACTTCTCGGTCCTCAACGTGGCCAGAAATTCGCACTCGGCCAAGCCGCTGATCTACAAGATTTCCGGCGTGTGGGCGAACCACGAAGGTTCGATGATGCTATGGGTTCTGATTTTGGCTGCCTTTGGTTCGGCGGTGGCGATTTTCGGTCAAAACCTGCCGCCCAGCCTGCGCGCCCGCACCCTGGCCATTCAGGCGTTCATCACGTTGGCGTTCCTGCTGTTCATCCTTTTCACGTCCAACCCGTTTGAGCGCATCCTGCCCGCGCCGGTGGACGGGCGCGGCCTGAACCCGTTGTTGCAGGACCCCGGATTGGCGCTGCATCCGCCTTTTTTGTATCTGGGCTATGTGGGGCTTTCCATTGTTTTCTCGTTCGCCATCGCCGCCCTGATTGAGGGCCGCGTCGATGCCGCATGGGCGCGCTGGGTTCGTCCGTGGACGCTGGCGGCGTGGATTTTCCTGACCGCCGGGATCGGCTTGGGCTCGTGGTGGGCCTATTACGAACTGGGCTGGGGCGGCTGGTGGTACTGGGACCCGGTGGAAAACGCGTCCTTCATGCCGTGGCTGGCGGCCACCGCGTTGCTGCATTCGTCCATCGTTGTCGAAAAGCGCGACACGCTAAAGGGCTGGACGGTCTTTCTGGCCATTGTCGCCTTTTCGCTCAGTCTGCTGGGCACCTTCCTGGTGCGCTCGGGCGTGCTGACAAGCGTGCACGCGTTTGCCACCGATCCGGCGCGCGGCGTCTTTATTCTGGTGTTGCTGCTGGTCGCCATCGGCGGCTCGTTCGCACTGTTTGCGTGGCGCGGCCCCTCGCTTTCGGCGACCGGCCTGTTCGTGCCGGTGTCGCGCGAAGGCGCGCTTTTGCTGAACAACCTGCTGCTGACCACGGCGTCCGCCGTTGTCCTTCTGGGAACCCTTTATCCGTTGTTCCTGGATGCCATGGACGGCGGCAAGGTTTCGGTCGGGCCACCCTTCTTCAACGCCGTTTTCATCCCCATCATGACGCCCTTGTTCGCGGCCCTTGCGGTGGGTCCATTCCTGGCCTGGAAGCGTGGCGATCTGCCGGGCGCGCTGGCGCGCCTGCGACTGGCTTTCGGACTGAGCGTGGCGGCCGCCCTGGCCACCTGGTACGTGGCTGCCGACGGCCCCGTCATGGCCGTTCTGGGCATGGGGCTGGCGGCCTGGCTGGTCATCGGGGCCATCGTCGAAACAGCCTCGCGCATCAATTTGTTCAAGGCCACAATTGGGGAGAGCCTTCGCAGGCTTCGCCGCATCCCAAGGGCAACCTGGGGTATGACCATCGCGCACTTCGGTTTGGGCATCCTGATCGCCGGGGTCACGGGTTCATCGGCATGGAAGGTCGAAAGCATCCAGACCATGATGCCGGGCCAGACCATCGACGTTTCCGGCTACGAGTTCCGCTTCGAAGGGGCCAGCCGCGCCCAGGGACCGAACTATACCGCGACGCGCGGACGCTTCGTGGTCAGCCAAGGCGGCGAGCGCGTTGCTGTGCTGAAACCGGAAAAACGGGTCTATCCGGTTGAGGGGCAACCGACCACGGAAGCGGCCATCAAGACCACCTTTATGGGCGATATCTACGCCGTCATCGGCGATGCCGAAGGCAACCAAGGCGGATACGTGACGCGGCTTTATTTCAATCCGCTGGTGCCGTGGATCTGGGCCGGCATCCTGATCATGGTGGTGGGCGGTCTGTTCAGCCTGTCCGACCGCCGTCTGCGCGTCGGCGCGCCAAGCCGCCGTGAAGCTCCGGCTCAAAAGGTGCGCGCCCAAAAGGTACGTACATGAAGCGGCTGGTTTTCATTCTGCCGCTGGTCGGGTTTGCCGTGATGGCTGTTTATCTGGGCATCGGGCTGACCAAGGACCCGCGCGCCTTGCCCTCCGTGCTCATTGATCAGGAGGTTCCGCCATTCGACCTGGCGGCCATTGAGGGCCGCGACAAGGGCTTCAAACATGGCGATCTGCTGGGCGAGGTCTCGCTGGTCAACATCTTCGGTTCCTGGTGCATCGCGTGCCGGGTGGAGCATCCGTTTCTGATGAAAATCAAGGAACGGAAACTAGCGCCCCTGCATGGCATTGACTGGCGCGAAGAAAACCGGCAGGCGGGTCCGGCGTGGCTGGCGCGCTTTGGCGATCCCTACACGCTAATTGGCGACGACCCCAAAAGCAAAGCGGCCATCGCCTTTGGCGTAACCGGCGCGCCGGAAACTTTCGTTGTCGATAAGCGGGGCTTCATCCGTTACAAGCACGTCGGACCGATGACGCAGGACGTGTGGGACCGGACCATCGAACCGATGGTGGAGGAACTTCGCAAACAATGAGGGCTGTTCTTCTGATAGTGGCGGCCTTGCTGTTGCCTTTGGCCGCAAACGCGGTGGAACCGAGCGAGGTCCTGAGCGACCCGGTGCTGGAGACGCGCGCGCGCGATATCAGCGAAAATCTGCGCTGTCTGGTCTGCCAAAACCAGTCCATCGACGAGTCAGACGCGCAGCTTGCCCGGGATTTGCGGGTGCTGGTGCGCGAACGCCTGGTTGCCGGCAGTTCGGACGGCGAGGTGATCGATTACGTGGTGTCTCGTTACGGCGATTTTGTCTTGCTCAATCCGCCGTTCAAGGGATCGACCTATGTGCTCTGGCTGGGCCCCGCCGCCATCCTCGGTCTCGGACTGATGGGCGTGTTCGTCTTCTTCAGGCGGCGCGCGGAAGCGGCCCGGTCAGGCGCGGCAGACGTCATGCCGCTAAGCGCGGAGGAGAACAAACGGTTGCAACGCATACTTGACGAGGCCGGTAAATGATTACGTTCTGGATTGCCGCGCTGGGCTTATTGGCCGCAACCGTAGGCCTGTTCCTGTGGGTTTTGATGCGCAAACGCAAACCGGCCATGGCGCGCGCCGATTACGACGTTGCGGTTTTCCGCGATCAGTTGAACGAGGTGGAGCGCGACTTGGATCGAGGCGTTCTGGCCGCCGATCAGGCCGAAGCTGCGCGCATTGAGATTAAACGCCGTATGCTGTCTGCGGCCGACGGACGGGACGCTGCGCAAGAAGGCGCGGTCTCGCCGGGTCTTCGCGGCGCGGGCCTTGCGGTGATTGCGATGATCGTCCCCGTGGCCTCCATTGCCATGTACCTGATGCTGGGTTCGCCGGATGTCGCCGATCAGCCTCTGTCTGCGCGTCAGGGAGAAATTCAGACGGCGCAGCAAGGCGAGCACGAAATGGCGGGCGCGGTGGCCAAGCTGACAGCGCAGTTGGAAAAAGACCCGTCCAACGCCGAAGGCTGGATGCTTCTGGGCCGTTCCTTGCGCACCATGGAAAGGTATTCCGAGGCCGCCGAGGCGCTACGCAAGGGGATCGAACTAATCGGGCGCGACGCGGACGCGCTGGCCGAATACGCCGAGCTGTTGGTGGTCGCTGCCGATGGCGCGGTGTCTGATGCCGCAGCCGATATCTTCAACGAGATTTCGACCGTCGCGCCCGGCGATCCGCGCATTCACTATTATCTCGGCATCTACAGGTATCAACACGGTGATAGCCGGGGTGCGGTTCAGTCCTGGGTTGATCTGATCGCGGTATCGCCGGAAGGCGCGCCGTGGTTGACCAGCGTGCGGGAGCGCATCCGCTCGACCGCCGCCGCCGCCGATATCGATCTGGCGGGCATTAAGCCCAGTTCGGACCTGCCCAAGCCGCCCGAACCGCCTGAGCAAAGCGGGCCGACGCAGGAAGACGTGAAAAACGCCGCCGACATGACGCCTGAAGAACGCGACGAAATGATCCGCAGCATGGTCGAAGGTTTGGCCGCGCGTCTGGAAGACGAACCCAACGACGCCGACGGCTGGCGAAAGCTGGCACAGGCCTATAAGGTTCTGGGTGAAATCGACAAAGCCGCACAGGCCATGGAACGCGCCGTGGCCGCCGAGCAAAGCCCAAAATAGCAATTCGGTCATGCACCCATAAACCGGGATTCACATATCCGCCGAAATGCTAGTCAAGAACCCAAACATTGGGAGCTTGGATATGTGCGATTGATACGACCTGACGGACCTCGAACGGTCGATCATCGAGCCTAATCCGCTTAACAGCGTATTGCAGTCGTTATCTGGCGCGGGCCTAAACTTCCGCGTATAGCCAGGAGCGGATCTACGAAAACGGGCGGTTTGATGAATTTGCCAAAAACAAATCAGGCGTCTAGCCCCCAATCTGGGGATGAATGAAATCAAACCCTTTGAATCGTGTGTTTAGAACCAATTTTCTGGTTATCAATGAGGAGTTCGCTTTTCCTAATGATCAGCTATAGTTAATTGGCGTAGTTGTGCGATTAGACGGCATCGGGGGGAACGGTCAATGCAATGCCCAAAATGCCGAACAGACAACGATCCAAAAAGTAAATTCTGCAGTTCTTGTGGCGAGAACCTATTCGAAAAGACGTCTACCGCGGCATCCTCTATCAGTGGTGGCGAGCGACGGCAGGTAACGGCGCTTTTCGTCGACGTCGTCGATAGCATGCCGTTAGCAGCCGAAATAGGGGAGGAGGCCCTCTTTCGTATTATGCACGACGTGATCGGTGGGATGGTGGAAGCGGTGAAGACGCACGGCGGTACCGTCGAAAAACTCACCGGTGACGGACTGTTGGCCCTATTTGGGGCGCCGATGGCGGTGGAGGAGGCACCACTGAACGCCTGCCGGGCGGGCCTCGACATACTTCAACGAATGCGTGACGAACGCGATCGAATCGAGATTGAACATGGCCAGCGCCCTCACTTGCGCATAGGCGTCAATACGGGTCATGCCGTCGTGGGAAGTCTTGGCACCGACCTGCAACAGGATGTGACGGCGTTGGGCGATTCTGTGAACGTGGCGTCCCGGCTCGAAGGTCTCGCAGAACCCGATACCATGGTCATCGGTGAGTCGACCTATCAATTGGTTTCCGATTTTATCGAAGCAGAGTTCGCCGGCGAGCATATGGTCAAGGGCAAGACCGAGCCGCAAAAGATTTGGCGTGTTAATGCCTTGAAACTAGGAACAAAGCGTTTCGACGCGTCGCTCACGCGGGGACTAACGGCGTTGGTCGGCCGACGACACGAAGTCGAAACCATGCTCGACGAAATGAAATCAGCCGAAAATGGCGCCCTTAGGATTGTCCAAATTACAGGTGATGCAGGTATCGGAAAATCCCGATTGGTGCACGAATTTCAGCAACGGTTGCCCAAGAATGGCGCCACGTGGCTTCAAGGAAATTGTATCGAAAGTGGCCGGAATACGCCCTATCTACCGTTTATCGAAGTGGTTCGTTCATCGTTTCGCGTTGGTCCTGACGAAAATAGCTCCTCAGTCGAAAGGAAATTGAAGCGCGGATTGCAGATATTAGGCATCGACGCGGAAGATGAAGCCCCATACCTGCTAAATCTCTTGGGCCACCGCGTGGACAGCGCTGAATTCACTAAGGATCATTCGGAGATCGCCGGCATCCGCACACGCAACCTGCTGGAGCGCATGGTAATTCAGAGATGCCAAATCTCTCCGATCGTACTTTTTATCGATGATTTGCATTGGATGGACTCGGCCTCTGAAGCGCTTCTTTTGCGGTTGATTGAAAATGCAATCACGTCACCATTGTTGTTGATATTCGCCTGCCGACCCGAATACCACCCGCCATGGTCCCGCGATACCAAGACTGCGGCACTGAATTTGACTCCGCTGTCGTCAAACTCAACCGAGGAACTGCTACGTCACCGCTTAGGTGTCAAAGACTTGCCGAGAACATTGGTGGAATTGGTGATCGAAAAATCGGAAGGCAATCCGCTTTTTGCCGAAGAGATCGTAAATTACCTGGTCGAGCATGGGGGCGTTTCTGACAACGGCATTGCTCACAACGTATCTGATGTCGTCTTACCCGTGTCGCTGGAAAACTTGTTGATGGCTCGAGTGGACAGCCTCGAAGAGGGACCAAAAAGACTATTGCAGGCGGCATCGGTTATTGGCCGGAATTTCGCCGTCGACCTAGCGGGCGAAGCCGCCGGCTCCAACGGACAGACGTCCACATTCGTGGCCGAGTTGGAACGCATGGAACTCATCCGTCCGGCCAACGATGCCGGCGGATATCAAATCAAACACGCGCTTACTCAAGACGCTGTCTATGACAGTCTTTTGCGCGAGCGGCGCGAAGAGCTTCACGAACGGGTGGCGGCCGCCATCGAGCGGCGTCACCAGGACCGATTGGGCGAAATTGCCGAAGCATTGGCCCACCATTACGGCCACACGCCAAGGGCCGAAAAGGCCGTTCTGTATATGGCGCAGGCAGGAGAAAAGAGTCTCAGGGTTTACTCCCTCGACGAAGCCGAACTTCGCCTTAGACAAGTGGTGGAATTGATCGAGAAAGTACCCGGATGCGCCGATGACGTATTCCTGACCGACGTGCTGTTGAACCTCGGCCGGGTGCAGTATTTCAGAGCCGATATGTACGGGCTTATCGAGCTCTTGGAACCGCATCTGCAAAAGGTCGAGGCTTTGGCCGATCCCAAACGATTATCTCGGTTTCTTTTCGAAATCGGATACTCACATGTT
>JABGRG010000058.1 GCA_018648445.1 Rhodospirillales bacterium
GTTAGTCTACGCTCACCGCTTAATTTCTGAGCTGCTGTGAATAATTCAGGTTAGTACCATCGGAATCGTTTATCAGGGCATAGCTTTCGATTGCCCCCTCAACTGAAAAAATATCTGATTTCCAGTTTTCGATTTTCCTCTTATCAAACTCCATCGGGACGTGCCCTATTGAAGCAACCGAAATCTTTGTTTTGCCCATTAATCCCCCATTCTGCCGCCACGCCGCCGCCACGTGTGAATTCTGGTGACCTTGCAATTACGGTGACGCAATTACGGTATTACGGTGACAGTTTACTCTACTCCCAAACGGCAAGTTCTGATTAGTAAACTGTCACTGTATTCTACTATTCATCTCCCGTCGCGGCGGCGTTTTGTTGGTCAAAAAGCTGGCCTGCTGTCCTTACGAAGGATGCCATGCTCTTTCCTGCCGCCCCCACGGATTTCAGTCGATGCGATTCCACATACTCCGGTGCCACCTTTGACCACGCATCAAGCTGACCGGCAATGCCATGAAAATCAACCGCACTATTGTCCAGTATTTGGCGAATCACCCGGTGGCTCTCTTCCATTTCGTTGTAGATTGACCGCTCAGGAAGATGGGCCTGCAAATAATAGTTTAAACAGGCTGTGTAGTAGTACGTGACGAAATAGAACCCCAACATGGCATCCCGAAAATACGGCGCGTCAATCGTGTCAGGAAAATTAGGAATACCGTGCCCGCTGATTGTATTCCCGGAGGATGTCTCCAAATCGGGCCTTCCCTCCATAGACGCTGCGACGAGTCCGGTCGTGAACTTGCCGACAAGCGACAAAAGCGCATCAATCGACTCAGTTGGTTTTTCTGTTCCCGCTATCTGCTGCTGGACCATCCGAGTCATGCGGGTTAGCTGTTTGTCGGAAATCTTCGCCAGGACACCAGTTTCCGCACGAATACCCTCCAGCGCGGCCGCCGTTTCCTTTTCTGCGTTCTTTGCTTGCCCATAAAAATGAAGGGCCAACCATATTGCTACAATCGCTAGAACGACTGACGCCACGCTGACAATCAAGCCAAGACCGCCCAACACATCCAACGGAACGACAGCAACGGCTTCGCCCCCCGCCGCGACCTTTTCCATCTCGATACCTCCCCAAAAAACCCAGGCGACATTACCACGAAAACAATAGGGGCAAAAACAAGCGCGGGGTCTGGTCTTGAATTGTGAAATCCACAACTGTTGAGGTTACGGGATCTAAGCGTCGAGGTGGCGTCAGATCGCTGGGCGCTTGCAGTGCGGTGGGAATTTGTGCCGATTTTGGTGGTTCATTTTGTCGAACTCTGAAATTTCTTGACGTTTCGCTCTAATTAGGGTAATTTTCCGTTTCTGTGCTTTGAGGCGCTTGCGCGGTTTTGGGGGTAGTGTTGATAACAAAGGGAAAAAGGGGGAAATGACGATTATTGACGATGGATGACGAGGAATGACGACAAAACGCCGGGGGCGGTGGCGCGGCTTTGGCGAATTGTTATTTTGTTTCAATGTGTTGAAGGGATTTTTCCGGGAATCAAGGTGGACGGAAAATCGTCATTTTTATTGCCAATCAACTGGATCAAAGGAGCCGCGCTCCTTTGCGGGTACGGGCGGAGCCCGGAGGTTTTTGAGGAATTGCGTTTCAGCGCCACGTTGGGTGCCGGTTTTTTGAGAATTGCGTTCAAGCGCCACGCGGGCTGCGCTCCTGTTTGTCGCTAGTCGCTTCGCTCGGGGCTAGTTGTCAGGCACCTCGCCTTCATCCAGCAGGCGTTTGACCTCGGTCATGGCGGTTCCGAAGGTGGTCCAGTCGCCGGATTTGAGGGCCGCTTCGGCCTTCTCCACCGCCTCGCGGATTTTGGGGAGGATGGTGGTGGTTTCGCCGCCTGCGGCGGGCTCCCCTCTCATTCGACCGCTGCCGCCGTCACGGCCGCCGAAGACGACGCGCAAGGCTTCGTTAAGCGTCGGTTCCATGGCCACCTTGTTGCCGTGGGCCACGATGACGCGTTTTAGCTGGGGCAGGTCGTTGATTTCGGCGATGAGGTAGACGGGTTCGACGTAGAGGATCGAGTGGTTGATGGGGATGACGAAGATGTTGCCGCGCACCACTTTCGATCCGCGCTGGTCCCACAGGCTGAGCTGGCGCGAGATCAGGGTGTCCTGGTCGATCAGGGCCTCGACCTGGAGGGGCCCGTAGATGAGGCGTTCCTTGGGGAACTTGTAGGCGATGAGTTCGCCGTAGTTGGGGAAGTCGCTGCGCGCGCCCATCCAGGCGATCATGTTGTCCTTGCCCTCAGGCGTCAGCGGGATCATGAGCAGGAATTGCAGGCGCGTCTCGCCGGGCAGGCGCATGAGAATATAGTAGGGCTGCATGGGGGCCAGCTTGCCGCCGTATTTCTCGCGAGACAGGGTCCACAGGTCTTCGTTGTTGTAGAACACCTGCGGGATTTGCATGTGGTAGCGCTTGTACTTGCGCACCTGGGCGGTGAAGAGATCGCGCGGGTAGCGCAGGTGGGATTTGAGGGTGGACGGCATGGCGGACAAGGGCTTAAAGATGCCCGGGAAAGCGGCGGCGTAGGCGCGCAGGATGGGGTCGGCCTCGTCGATGGTATAGAAATCGACCGATCCTTCGAAGGCATCGACGATGACCTTGACCGAGTTGCGGATGTAGTTGGCCCCGCCGCCAAGGGGTTCGGAATAGGGGTATGATTCGGCGACGGTGTAAGCGTCCTGCACCCAATAGAGCCGCCCATTGGCGACCACCAGATAGGGGTCGCTGTCCAGTTCCAGGAAGGGGGCGATGCGGTGAACCCGGTCGGCCACCTCGCGCCACATCTGGATGCGGCTTTGGGGTGTGATGTAGTCGGAAATGGCAATGTTGACGTCGAAGCGGTTCCAGGCAAACAGCAGCCTGCGCCACCAGCTCGACAACGGCACCCCGCCCGATCCGGCATAGTGGGCGTAGACATTGGCGTCGCCGCGTGGGTGGTCGAACTCCTCCAGCCGCGAGTTGACGACGCGGTAGCCGGGCATCTGTTCACCGTAATAGATGGCGGGTTGGTCGATGGAAAGGCCGCCGTCGGCGACCGGGGGCAGGTCCCTGACCACCAGTTTGGGGACGCCCTCGCCGGTCACGTCGTCGTGCGCCGCCAGGCTCATGGCAAGGCCGTAGCCGTGGGTGTACTGGAGCACCCGGTTGACCCAGGTGTCGGCCTGATCGGGCAGGTTTTCCGCCAGTTCGCGGGACGAAAGCAGGACTTGGCGCAGGCGGCCGTCCAACTGATAACGGTCGACGTCGATGTTGTAGAACTCGTAGTAGAGCCGGATTTCCTGCATCTGCTTGTAGGTCTGGCGCAGGGGCCGCCAGTCCCACAGGCGCACGTTGGAAAGGGTATCCTCGTTGTCGCGGATTTGCCCCAGCGTCAGGTCGGTCACCGCCGGGTAGGAGCGCTCGACAACCCGCTCCAGATCGAAGGCCCGGCGGGTAAAGGCGATGTTGTGTTCAAGGAAGGGCTTCTCCAGTTCCAGTTCGTTGGGCTTGACCACGAACAACTGGAACAGCGCCGGCGCGCCCGCCACGGATACGGCGGCCAGCAAAAGGTAACTGACGCACCCGATCAGCGGCCATTGCATCTTGTTGGCCGCCGCGCCGCCGACGACCACGGCAATGAGCGCCACCGACGCGCCGGCCATGACGCCCAGCACCGGCAGCACGACGTTGACATCGGTATAGCCCGGCCCGAACACGGCGCCGGTGGTTTCGAACAAAAGGTGGAAGCGGTCCAGATAATAGCCCCATCCCCACGCCACCAGGAAAAAGGCCGTGTTAAAGGCGATGGTTCGGAAAATGCGGCGGCGCAGGGCTTCGTTCAGGGTCTTCCATCCCCGGATCATGCCGAACTGATGATAGGTCAGCCCATGCGCGGCAACGGCGATCAGCGCAATGATGACAAGGCGGTCCTGGATTTCGTCGAGGAATGGCAGGGTGAAAACGTAAAATCCCGCGTCCCGCCCGAGGATGGGTTCGTTGGCCCCGAAGGCCTGCGCGAAGGCGAAGCGGGTGTATTCGTCCCACAATCCGGCGAACGACACCGCCACCACAAGAGCCACCACGACGGGAAGCAACAGGCCCGCCGCGCGAACCGCCCAGCCGGGTGCCGGGGTGCCTGCGGACTGAACGATCCAGGGCCCGGTCTCGTCTTCGGCGGCCGCGCAAATACGCTGCAACACCACGCCGTTGGCCCAGAAATAGGCAAACACCGGAACGAACAGGGCGGCGAACAACCCCACTTGCGTGAGGCGAATGCGCCAGAAGACGGAAGCGAAGCCCAGTTCGTCCATCCACAGCCATTCCACCGTCCAGCCAAGCAAGGCGAAAACGGCGGCAAGGACGAAAAGGGCGAGCGCTACGGCAACCCACGATTTCGAGCCCGGTTTTCCAATGGATAACGGCATCAACCCCTCGCTTGCGATATATACGTGACGATATTATTGCAGGGTCGGAAACCAGCAATAATACTAGCACAAAAGCCTGTTTTCCGCTATCGAGGGCGGCGAAATCAGGTTTCGCATACTGGTGCGTTTCAGCCCAGTGACGAACCGGGGCTTAACGTCCGGGTCCGCCACTCGCACCGGATAGTCCACCGGCTGATCATTGTTTATCGGAGGGCCGCTGGATGTCAGGCATGTCTCAATACGTCAAAGGATTCCTTATCACCCTGGCCGGGATCATCGTGCTTAGCCCGGATGCGCTGTTGATTCGCCTGTTGGCGACCGATGACTGGACCATCGTTTTTTACCGGGGCGTGATGACCGCGCTGACGCTGGCCGCGTTCCTGTATTGGCGACGTGGACGCGGCGTAGTGGGACTGGCCCGGCAAATGGACACCGGGGCCGTTCTGGCGGGGGTATTATATGCCGTCGGCAACATCAGTTTCGTTCAGTCCATCAATCATACGCTGGTTTCCAACACCCTGGTTATTCTGGCAGCAACGCCGCTGATCGCAGCCCTTCTAAGCCACATCTTCCTGCGCGAGAAGCAGCACCGCGAAACCTGGATCGCCATCGTTCTGGTGTTTGGCGGCGTCGGCGTGATCTTCGCGGGGAGCGTCGGCGCGGGGCATCTGTTCGGCGATTTCATGGCCCTGATTGCGGCCACCGCCATGGCAGGAAATCTGGTATCCCTGAGGCGCAGCCGATTGCAAACGCCCCTTCCTTCGGTGGTTTTGGGGGGCATGCTCGCCGCGCTGGTGTCCTTCTCGTTTGCAGCACCCCTTGAAATGAGCGCCGACGACTTGCTGATTCTGGCGGCGCTGGGCGTCGTTGTCATGCCCCTGTCGTTCGGCTTGATCTTCACCGGCCCTAAATATATTCCGGCCCCCGACGTCGCCCTGATTATGTTGCTGGAAGCCATTCTCGGGCCGCTTCTGGTGTGGGCGGTTCTGAGCGAAGCCCCGACACTTCGCGTGGTTCTGGCGGGATCTCTTATCATCGCCACCATCGGCCTTCACGCCTTTGTCTCGCTGCGACGAAACGGTCGCAATTCGTGAGGCCCAGACATAGGGAAAACCCTACTTATTAAAAGGGTAGGACACGTTAATATTGTTTCCGCGCATTTTTTCGTGAACCGATGAGCACGCAGGGGAATTGGGCTTTGCGTCAAACTCGAACTACGCGTCGACATATGTGGGCTGCAGTTGTGGCCCTGTTGGTCGTGACGATACTGTCGGCACCGGCTTTCGCCCAACACCCTGACCCAAAATCCATTCTCGTATTGAATTCGTACCACAAGGGTTATGCGTGGTCGGACAAGGTCATGAGGGGCATAGAAGAAACCCTTGCGACGGCGCCCGAGCACATTGAGGTGTGGATCGAATACATGGATACGAAAAGGTTTCCGGGCCAAATGCACCGAAACTTCCTTTTCGCGCAATATCGCCACAAATACGCAGAACGCCGCTTCGATGCGATCATCACATCAGACAACAACGCGCTGGATTTCTTGTTCCGCCGCCGCACCGACATCTTCGGTGACACACCCGTCGTGTTCACTGGAATTAATAATTTCAACCCGACGTCGCTGCAGGGACATCCAGCCATAACCGGCGTCGCCGAACACCCCGATTACGCGGAAACCTTCGCCATAGCACGCCGATTGCATCCGAGCGCGAAAGCGATCGTGGTCTCCCTGCCCAACACCCGCACTGGGAGGGCCATGAGAGACTACCTTGAGCGGATACCCGAGACCGGCGACCACAAATTTAGCATTGAGTACTGGGAAGAGCAGTCCATAGAGGACATATGTGATCGGCTGGCTGCCCGGTCCGATGCACCCATCGTTTTCTCCGAAGGAACGGCGCGAAATAGAAATGGTCGGGTTCTTTCAAACGCGGAGAAGGCTGCACGGATTGCAGAGGCGTCGAGCGGGCCAGTATATGGTGTCAGCGAAATCTTGCTGGGTCACGGCGTCATCGGCGGCAAAATGGTAAGCGGTTACAATCAGGGCCAGACCGCCGCTGAATTTGCCATCGACATATTGCGTGGGAAAAAGCCCAAAGACATTCCGGTGCTTACCAAAAGCCCGAACCGATGGATTTTCGATTTCAACGTTTTGCAACGATTCGCGATTTCGGTTTCGGAGCTTCCGGCTGGAAGCGTTGTTATCAATCAGCCGCAATCGAAGTTCGGGCGCTTTCGCGGTTTCGCCTTGATCTCCCTTATCGCCGTCATCGGTTTTTGCTCCATCGGCGCCGTCCTTGTCTTCAATGTTATCCAGCGAAGAAAAGCCCAGGATGCGTATCGTGAAAGCGAAAGCCGCTTGCGAGGATTTATCGAAAATTCGCCAGCCGCTATCTACATCAAAGATATCGAAGGCCGCTATGTCGTGGCGAACACGGAATTCTGCCGCCGGTTCGGGCTGGCCACGGAAATGGTGATCGGAAAACGAATTCGTGACATCCATCTGTCAAGAAATTCGGACGCGGCAGAAAAACAAGACGCCGAGGTAATCGAAACACGAACCGTGCAAAAACGCGAAGCAGAGGTACGGCACGCCGACGGTTCCCTGCACACCCATATAGCGATCAAGTTTCCGCTGGTCGACTCAGAAGGGGAAATGCGTGGGATCGGCTGCGTCAGCACGGATATCACGGAGATGAAATCGGCTAGTGAGGCCGCTCGCCAGTTGCAGTCCGAACTGGCCCATGTCTCCCGCCTTAGCACCATGGGAGAAATGGCCACAGGGTTGGCCCATGAGCTCAACCAGCCCCTGACGGCGATTAGCAACTACGCCATGGGATGCGTTCATCGGCTAGATCAGGGAGTCGTGGACGCGGACCAGATTAAGCCGGCGATCCAGCAGATTTCGCAACAGGCGATCAGAGCGGGGGAGATCATCCGGCGCATTCGTGAATTCGTCGGAAAAACCGAATTGGGCCGGTTGGATGCCGGGCACCCGGACATCGACATCAACGCAACGATTCGCGCCGCCGTCGAACTTCTTGAAAACGACGCGCTGGAGCACAATGCCACGATTAAATTGGAACCGACCCCGGCCCTTCCGCATATTTCAGCCGACGCTGTGCAAATTCAACAAGTCATCGTCAACGTCGCGCACAACGCCATTGAAGCGATGAGTGAAGCCAACAGCGAACCACGCGAAGTTACCATCCGCACCCTGCGCGGCGAGAACGGATTTATTGAAATAAGTGTTTCGGATACCGGACCCGGAATTTCGGAAGAAACCATGCCCGAAATTTTCCATCCCTTTTTCACGACCAAGAACGAAGGCATGGGAATGGGACTTTCGATTTGTCGGTCGATCATCGACACACACGGCGGCGAATTCACAGTCAGAAATCGTGACCGGGGCGGCACCGAATTCCGCATTTCGCTGCCCGGTTTGAACGAAGCGTAATCCGCGAATTCTATATCGGCATTTTCGTCGTGCACTTGACCGTGCGCAGAACAAACGTCGTTTCCACCCGCACCACGCCGGGAAGCTGGGTCAAAATTTCGGTGTGAAGCCTTTCGAAATCTGCCTTATCACCATAAATCGTACGTATCACGTAGTCGGACACCCCGGCGACCAGATAACATTCCATAATCTCGGGAACAGTCGCGACCACGGCCTCGAACTGGTCCAGAGCGTTGCGATCCTGACGATCCAGTTTGATTTCTACAAAGGCCGCGCCTGGCTTCCCGCATGCCTCCGGATCCAACAGGGTAACAGTTCCGGCAATCAGGCCGCTTTCCTCCAACAACCGGACCCGGCGATGGCAGGCCGACGGGGAAAGATTGACCAGCTCAGCCAATTCCACATTTGACAGACTGCCGTCTTCCTGCAAAGCACGAAGGATGGCACGATCCCGTTCGTCGATATTTACCTGTCGCATAATCTTCCTTATTTTTTGTGTTTTTCCGAATATTCTTCAATATTTATCCCGTTTCATACGTCAAAAGCACGAATATTCTGCGCTGTTGGTGATACATTTATTCACAACGTTCCAATTCCACAATACTCGGAGTTTCCGTCATGCGTATCGGCGTTCCAAAGGAAATCAAAGTCCATGAGTACCGGGTCGGCCTGGTGCCTGCTGGCGTTCGCGAACTGGTGGCGCATGGCCATTCGGTAATGATCGAAACCGGCGCCGGCGGCGGCATCGGATTTACTGATGAAGATTATAAGGCCATAGGCGCGCAGATCGGCTCCGACGCCGACGAGGTGTTCGCCAAAGCCGAGATGATCATCAAGGTGAAAGAACCCCAGGCCGTGGAGCGCGCGCGCTTGCGCGAAGATCACGTGCTGTTCACCTACCTGCATCTGGCTCCCGATGCTCCGCAAACCAAGGATCTGGTGGCCAGCGGCGCCACCTGTATTGCCTATGAAACGGTAACGTCGCCGCGCGGCGGTTTGCCGCTGCTGGCCCCCATGAGCGAAGTGGCCGGCCGCATGTCGATCCAGGCGGGCGCGCAGTCATTGGAAAAGGCGCACGGCGGTCGCGGCGTACTGCTGGGCGGCGTTCCCGGCGTCGACCCCGCCAAAGTGACCATCATCGGCGGCGGCGTCGTGGGAAGCAACGCGGCCATGATGGCCGTCGGCCTCGGTGCCGAGGTTGTCATCATCGACCGTGACATCGACGTTCTGCGCACCTTGGTCAACCACTTCGGTACCCGCATCAAGACGGCGTTTTCCACCCATGCCGCCATTGAACATCATGTCGAAACTGCCGATCTGGTGGTCGGCGGCGTGTTGGTGGCCGGCGCCGCCGCACCCAAACTGGTGAGCAAGGACATGGTCAAGGCGATGATGCCCGGCTCGGTCGTCGTCGATGTCGCCATCGATCAGGGCGGCTGCTTTGAAACCGCCCACGCCACCACCCATGCCGATCCCACCTACGTAGTGGATGACGTGGTTCATTACTGCGTGGCCAACATGCCGGGCGGGGTGGCGCGCACGTCAACCTTCGCCCTGACCAACGCGACCCTGCCTTACGCTCTGGCGCTGGCCGACAAGGGCGCTACGGCGGCCATGACGGACGATCCGCACCTGCTGGCCGGTCTAAACGTGCATCGTGGGAAAATCACCTGCGAGGGTGTCGCCGAAGCCCTGGGATACGAGTTCGTCGAACCGGCCCAAGCGTTGGCCTAAGTTATTTGGTGACCTGATCGCCTTCGAGCAGGGCGATCAGGGGCGCCCGGCGGCGGTAAACAACGACGCCGATAATCACGCAAACGATCCCGCCCATTGCGACCGGAGGGCCGAAGCCCCAGAATTCGGCCAGCCACCCCATGGCCAGTGCCCCCACCGCAGGGCCGCCACGAAAAGTGATGCCCCAGACGCTTAGAACCCGCCCGCGCATCCGATCGTCTACGGCGGATTGCAGCAACGTCTGAGCCCCTGTTCCGAATACCACCATCATGGTCCCCGAAAGGGCGATGGCGACAACGCCAACCCAGAACCCGGAAAACAAGCCGAAGATGACACATAAAACCCCCGACAGGGCGAACCCCGCGATGGTCATTGCTGTCAATCCGGCAATGCCCGTTCGCTGCGCGAGATAGAGGCCGGCAGCAACCGCGCCAAAACCCACCGCCGAGGTCAATATTGCAAATCCATCGGCACCCTGATGGAAAACCTCATCGGCAAAACCGGGAAGAAGTTCGTAAACGGGCCGCGCCAAAATCGATCCGATGATGGACAAAATCAACAACGGTCCCAAAGCCGGATGGGTAAACGCATAGCGTATGCCCTCGACGAATTCAGCGACGATCCCCTGATGGTGAAACGCCTTCTCACTGGGCAAATTCAGGCCCAAAAGAATGAAGACGATGGCAGCGTGGCTAAAACCGACGAATACGAAAGCCTCGGCAATGCCCGCCCAAGCGATCAAAAGCCCGGCGACCGCCGGTCCGACAAACCGCGCCAGATTGAAAATCACCGAATTGATCGCAACCGCTGGGCCGATGTATTCGGCTGTAACCAGGCTTGGAACGATGGCCAGCCGTGCCGGTTGTTGAACGGCGATGACAATTCCGCCAAGCAGCGACAAACCGAATAGAACCTCGATATTCACGAGATCCGCATAGATCAGGGCGGCAAGAGCAAGACCATGAACCGCGGCCAATGCCTTACAGACAACAAGGATCATCTTGCGGTCGGTCCGGTCGGCAAGAACGCCGCCGAACGGCCCAATAAAAACCACCGGGAACAGATCAGCGAAGGCAACCGCGCCCAGCCAGAAGCCTGATTGCGTCAATTCCCACGTCAGCCACCCAACGGCCAGCCGTTGAACCCACAAACCGACCAGTGATAGCGAATTTCCCGCCGTAAACAGCGCGAATGCCCGGTTGGAAAACACGCCTAAAATGGCGGAATCGAGGACGCGTCCGAAATTCATCTTCTTTTCATTTTCCCGATGCCGCGGCCCGCACGATTATCCCGTTGCCGCGCTGCCCGCACGATTATCCCGTTTCCGCGCTGCCCGCACGATAATCCTGCAACACCGCGTCGATCACCTTGGTTGCGCGCATGCCCGTTTCGCCGGTGCTGGCGCACACGCCTTTACCCAAAAGATCATCTACCACCGTTTGTATCAACGGTTGATGAACGTGTTTGGGATAACCCACATCGAATTCCGTTTTTCCGTCGGGCGTGCTCACAACCACGGGGTTCGGCGTGAAAATCGAGAACGACACTTCGCCATGGGTTCCGACGACACGGGTTTCCTCGAAGTCGCGGCTTGTGGTGAAGCACCACTCGCCAACGCCATGTACACCGCCTTCGCAGACAAACGAAGCGCTCACCGTGTCCTCCGCCGGGTACAGGCCGGTGAGATTGGCGGCAAACCCGGAAACGGAGACGACGGGTCCGAAAATGAAATCCATCAAATCAAACGCGTGGCAACCGATATCAACGAAAATGCCGCCGCCGCCGACCTCGGGACGCATTCGCCAGGGGATGCCGTCAGCGTCGAAACCCGGTTCGGGCGCGCGCTCGAAATGGCTGATATGGACCGTTCTCGCCTCACCGATCAAACCGCTATCGATAATTTCCTTTACCTTCAGATAAATGGGCAAGGCCCGCCGATAATAGGCGACAAAAAGCGGTACGTTCGCGCCCTTGCAGGCTTCGATCATTTCCAGCGCCTCAGCCTCGTCCATGGCGATGGGTTTTTCGACCAGAACCGGTTTTCCGGCGGCCGCGCACATCAGCACGATTTCCTTGTGCGATCTTGGCGGGGTCGCCACGTAAACGGCATCCACTTCGTCATCGTGGATCAGTTGCGCCGCATCGTCGGTCCATTTGGCGACGCCGTGACGTTGCGCGTAATCGCGCGCGAGATCTGCGTTGCGCCGCATGACCGACACCAGGGACGAATTCTCCGCCTTGCTGAATCCGGGGCCACTTTTAATCTCGGTAACGTCGCCGCAACCGACAATCCCCCAACGAATGCTATCCATAACGCCCCCACTATCCACTAGACGTTGACCACAACCCCGCCATCCACGTTCAGGGCGTGACCGGTGATAAACGATGCGGCGTCGGACGCCAGAAACACGGCGGCCCCGCCGATTTCGGTTGGGTCAGCCCAGCGGCCCAACGGGGTCCGCGAAGCCACCCATTGATCGAACTCGGGATTGTCCTGGAGAGCCTGCGTCAGGTCGGTGCGGGTGAAGCCCGGGCAAAGGGCGTTGCAGGTAATGCTGTGTTCGCCAAGTTCCACGGCAAGCGCCTTGCACAAGGCGGTCGCACCGCCCTTCGACGCAACATAGCCCGCATTATTGGGTCGGGCGACCTGCCCCATCATGGATGAGACGACAATTATTCGCCCGCTTTTCTGCGCGACCATCGGCTTGGATGCTTCCCGCGCCAGCACGAATGCCGCCGAAACGTTGGTGTTGATTACCTTGAGGAAATCCTCGGTCGTATGTTCGGTCAAGGCGGTGCGGTGGGTGGTGCCCGCATTGACCGCCAGCACGTCCAACCGGCCATGTTCCTTGACGATAGCCGCCACAGCATTCACCGCCGCCGCCTCGTCGGTTACGTCGAAGGCAATCGCCGAGGCCGAATATCCCAGTTCTTTCAACTCGGACACCCGCTCGGCCAATTTCGCCTCGTCACGACCATTAAGGACGACCGTTGCGCCCGCCTCAGCCATCGATTTGCCAATTGCCCAGCCGATGCCACGCGTAGAACCCGCGATCAGCGCCACCTTGCCAGAAAGAGAAAAAAGATCAGACACTCGGTCCTCCTGAAATTGCAATCTGAGATCGCTAAAAAGTGTACCGTATTCGCCTACAGTGCCGCCGGTTCTAACCGGCAAACCTGCAGTGACACAATACCGGTTGCTCAAATTGGAAGGTCTGATATCGCAAAGCAACCGAAAAATTGGCAACAATTTTGTTGGCGACGCATTCCGTTGGTAAAGAATATGGCTCTGTTTTTCCCGAAAAAATTGAGATTTTTCAATTTATTATTGGAATTCCAATGAATATTTTCCCTTACTAAGAAATATTGGTTTCGAGGTTTACGTCTAGCCCCAAGCGATGCTATCGTGACTTGGTAAACATGAACGGTAATCTGCCCGATCAATAAATGAGGGACGGGCGGGGTTGGCTGTTTAACACTTCAAATTTACGATCGTGGAGGGAGAACTCATGTTGAAAAGAATTGCTCAGGCAACCAGCCTGGGACTTATCGTAGGCGCCATGTCCATCGGCGCAGCGCAATCCGCTGACGTAACACTGCATGGCGCGAGCCAGTTTGACGAAGCGCATCCTTTCACCAGGCTTATGCGCAAGTTCGAACAATTGGTTCCGTTGTACAATGCGGGCGCGGAAACCGTCGAGTTCGTCATGCATCTGAACAGCGAACTCGGTCTTGAAAAAGACTATTTCAACTACATGAGCCAGGGCATTTCGGTCGACTACGCCGTCGCATCGCCCGCGCACATGTCAACCTACTCCAAGATGGCGACGCTCTATGATCCTCCGGGACTGTGGAGAAGCGCGTTGCACATGAGCCAGGTTATCGAATCCGGCGTTCTTAAGCCGATCGAACAAGACATCCTGAAACGTGCCGATGTGGTTATTCTCGGTTACGGCGGCGGCGCGACCCGTCACCTGATCGTCAACAAGCCGGTCAGTTCCATGGCCGACATCAAGGGTCTTTCGGTTCGTGTGCAGGGTGCCCCGATCTGGACGAAAGCCTTCCAGGCCGCCGGTATGGCTCCGACCGTCATCGCCTACTCCGAGGTCTACAACGGCATCCAGACCGGCCGCATCGAAGCCGCCGAAAACGAAGCCAACGGCATCAAGCAGATGAAGTTCTACGAAGTCGGTGAGAACATCGCCCTGACCGGTCATGCCATGACCGTCCGGCCGCTGTGCTTCGCCAACAAGTCCTTCAAGCGCCTTTCGGCCAACTTGCAAACCGCCGTCATGCAAGCGGGTAAAGACGCCGGTGTCTTCGGTCGTATCGCCGAGACCACCGACGACGCTGCCTTGCTGATCAAGATGGAAGGCGAAGGCAAGCTCAAGAGAATCGCGTTCACCGAACGTGCGGCGCTTTCCGACTCAATGGCTCCCGCCGTTGAAGGATACTTCGCCGAACAAAACGCAACTGACCTCTTCAAGGCCATTCGGGCTGTCAAATAAGTAGCGGTCAAGCGATACAAATGAGTTAGACTTTAAGGGGCCGATGACTTAATGGTTGTCGGCCCCTTTCTTCAACCTTGCACGCCGTCAGACGGCGTCACGGGAATGGCAGTCTGAATATGAAATCGTTTCTCAACGGTTATTTCCGACTTTTGCAGTTTGCGCTTACGGCACTGATGATCTTGCTAATCGTGCCCGTGTCGCTGCAAATTTTCTCAAGCTATGTCGGATTTATTCCGCGCTACATCTGGACTGAAGAGATGGCGCGGTTCTGTTTTATTTGGATCGTTCTGGTCGGGTCAATCATCGCCGTGCGCGAAGGAACCCACTTCACGGTCGATCTGTTACCGACGGCTTCAACGGAGCGCCAGGTAGGGCTATGGAATTTGTTTGCCGATTTTTCCATTTTCCTCACCGCTATGGTCTTCCTGATTTGGGGCTGGGACTTCGTGGCATCCAGCCTTTATCAGACTTCAGAGATGGCCGACATGCCGATGGTCTACATCTATGCGGGATGGCCGATCGCCGGGGTGAGTTACATTATATTCCTGGCCGAAAAAACCGCCAAAAATATTAAACTTATTCGGAGTACTGAGTGATGTCGGCTTGGGAAGTTGCAGCAATTCTTTTCCCCGTTTTCGGGGTGCTTGTCCTGCTGCGGGTCCCGGTGGCATTTGCCTTGGGCCTCGCCTGCGTACCCGTGTTCATGATCGAGGACCGGCTGACGCCGTTCCTGTTGATGAACGAAATGTACAAATCCTACAACGCCTTCGTGCTGTTGGCCGTGCCGTTCTTCCTGCTGGCCGCCAACATCATGAACCAGGCCGGCATTACGGACCGTCTGGTTCGGCTGTCGCGTGCCCTGGTCGGCCATCTGCCGGGCGGTCTGGGTCACATCAACGTGGTCGTCAGCATGCTGTTTGCCGGGATTTCCGGATCCAGCACGGCGGATGCCGCGGGCATCGGCTCGTTGCTGATCCCGCAGATGAAGAAGCAGGGCTTTTCGGCCAGCTTCTCGGTTTCCATTACGGCGTGTTCGTCGGTTATGGGCGTTATCATTCCCCCAAGCATTCTGATGGTGGTTTGGGGTGGCCTGATGACGGTTTCCATCGGCGGGCTTTTCCTGGCCGGCGTTATTCCCGGAATTCTGGTCGCCGCGTCTCAGATGATCACGGTGTATATCTACGCCAAGATCTACGGCTATCCCATCTATTCGCGTTCGACCCTGAAAGAAGCGGCGCTGGCCATCTTCTTTGCCATCCCGCCCCTGATGACGCCACTGATCATCGTTGGCGGCATCGTCGCCGGTTTCTTCACGCCGACGGAAGCATCAGCCATTGCCGTGATGTATTCACTGGCTCTGGGCGTTTTCGGATACCGCACGATCAAGGGCAAGGACATCCCCAAGGTGTTCTACGATTCGGCCCGTTTCGCGGCGATTTCGCTGTTTTGCATCGGCACGGCGTCGGCCTTTGGCTGGCTGCTGGCCTACTACAAAATTCCGTTCGCCATTGTCGAATTCCTCAAGCCGTTCGGCGTCGGGGCGATCAGCACGGGCCTGATCGTGGCCGGTGCGTTCCTGTTCATCGGCATGTTCATCGACGCCATCCCGGCAATCATTATCCTGGGCACGGTGTTGTGGCCGCTGGGTGAATTTGCCGGCATGCATCCGATCCATTTCGCCATTATCGGCGTTATTTCACTGGCCTTCGGTTTGGTGACGCCGCCCTACGGATTATGTCTGCTAATTGCCTGCGCGGTGGGTGAGATCAAGGTCGTTCAAGCCTTGAAGGACGTCGGCGTCATATTGCTGCCCATGCTTTGTGTGCTGATGTTCGTCATCTTCCTGCCGGAAGTGATCCTATGGCTGCCAAGAGCGTTTATGCCCTCCTACATCGGGTAGGCAAAACAAAACCCCGGAGCGAAAAACGCTCCGGGGTTTTTCTTTGGCCGTATGGTTCGTTCTAGTGTGAATCGCGCGGCACCTCGGCCCCCCGGTTGCCCACCAGGAAGTCGAGATCAGCGCCCTGATCGGCCTGCAGCACGTGATCGTAATAGAGCTTCTGATAGCCACCCATCATGGGCGGATCAATGGGCTTCCACGTCTCGCGGCGCTTGGCCAGTTCCTCGTCCGACACCTCCAGATGGAGTTTGCGGTTGGGCACATCCAGCTCGATCATGTCGCCGTCCTGAACCAGAGCGAGCGGGCCACCGGCCGCCGCCTCGGGCGCGGAATGCAGAACCACGGTCCCATAGGCCGTTCCGCTCATGCGCGCATCCGAAATGCGGATCATATCGGTAATGCCCTTGGCCAACAGCTTCGGTGGTAATCCCATATTGCCGACTTCAGCCATTCCGGGGAATCCCTTGGGTCCGCAGTTTTTCAGAACCATGATGCAGGTTTCGTCAATATCGAGATCGGGCTCCATGATGCGCGTCAGGTAGTGTTCGATATCTTCGAAAACGACGGCGCGCCCGCGATGGGTCAACAGCTCGGGCGAGGCCGCCGACGGTTTCAGAACCGAGCCGCCGGGCGTCAGATTGCCACGCAGAACGGCAATGCCGCCCTTTTGGGTCAACGGTTTATCCAACGGCAAAATGACTTTTTCGTTGTAATTCTCGGCGTCTTTGCTGTTTTCCCAGATGGACTGGCCGTTGACGGTCAGGGCATCCTTGTGGAGCATTCCCGCATCGCCCAGCATCTTGATAACCGTGGGCAGACCGCCCGCGTAGAAGAAGTCCTCCATCAGGTATTCGCCCGACGGCATGAGGTTGACGACCGTGGGAACGTCACATCCCAGCGCGTCCCAATCTTCAAGCGACAGCTCGACACCGATGCGCCCGGCTATTGCCAGAAGGTGGATGACGGCGTTGGTCGAACCGCCAATGGCGCCATTCAGCTTGATGGCGTTCTCGAACGCCTCGCGGGTCAGGATTTGGGACATACGCAGGTCTTCCTCGACCATCTTGACGATACGTTGCCCAGCCATGTGCGACAGCACGTTGCGCCGCGAATCAGCCGCCGGAATGGCCGCGTTGCCAGGCATTCCCATACCCAGCGCCTCAACCATGCAGGCCATCGACGAGGCCGTGCCCATGGTCATGCAATGACCGGGCGAGCGGTTCATGGAGGCTTCGGCGTCCATGAATTCCTTCATGGTCATTTCGCCGGCCTTAACCGCTTCGCTGAATTTCCAGACATGCGTGCCCGAACCGATCTGTTCACCCTTGAAATTGCCGTTAAGCTGCGGTCCGCCCGATATGGCCAGCGCCGGAAGATCGCAACTGGCCGCACCCATCAGCAACGCGGGGGTAGTTTTGTCACAACCAACCAGAAGGACCACGCCATCCATGGGCTGAGCGCGGATCGATTCTTCGACCTCCATGCTGGCCAGGTTGCGAAACAGCATGGCGGTGGGTCGCAAGGTCGCTTCACCCAGGCTCATTACCGGGAACTCCACCGGGAAACCACCGGCCTCCCAGATGCCGCGCTTCACGTGCTCGGCGATAACGTCGAAATGAGCGTTGCACGGATTGTATTCGGACCACGTGTTGCAGATGCCGATTACAGGACGACCGTCGAAAACGTGGCTCGGAAGACCTTGGTTACGCATCCAGCTTCGATGGATGAAACCACCCATGTCATTACCGCCGTACCATGCCGCCGAGCGGCACTTCTTTTTGCTGTCATCGGTCATCTTCTTTCTTCCTCTCAAAATGGACTGAGTTTGTCCTAAAACACGACGATTCTGTCACGAACTGTCCGCCAAGCCGTCATCATCGACCATCAACGAAAAAATAACAATTCATTTGTATGACAAAGCAGAATTATTGGTTTTCCAGCGGTTATTTCGAATTTTCAGATAAAAAAATTCACTCTGCGAATTTTTGTGAAACCCGCTCTCCATAAGGGTTTCAGGGGACTTGACAGGGGTATACCGATTAAGGCAACCTGCTTTCTGGAACAGCGTTCCTAATGTGAAACTACAATACAGCGGAGGACGTTCAACCAATTTTTCAGCCTATTCTCGCGGCTCGTATTGGTCCTGACAAGGAACAAGAACTGCGACAGGCGCGATGACCGGAATACGAGCGCGAGAGCGCCCTAGACAGGTCGAGCAGGCAGGGCAATTGGCAGGGCGAATTTCCATTTCACAGGTTCACCAACCAGGAGACACGACATGAAACTCAAAACCCTATCAGTCGCACTCGGAGCGGCTTCGCTGGTTGCGGCGATGACCGTCTCGGCTCAGGCTATCGAACTGAAACTCGGCCACTATGCACCCGAATCGCATCCGGCCAACAAAGCGGCCCAGATGATGGCTGCGGCCGTCGCCAAGCGCACCGGCGGCGAAGTCACCATCAAGATTTATCCTGCCAACCAGTTGGGCGATGGCAACGAAGTTCTGGAACAGCAGATCCAGGGCGTTGTCGACATGAGCCTGCCGACCCAGCCGATGATCGACAAGTACGACAAGGCCTTCGCCGCCGTCATGCTGCCGTTCGTCTACAAAGATTATCAACATGCCTGGCGCGTGCTTGACGGCCCGTTCATGGATTGGGCCGGCCCGAAACTCGAAAAGCAGGGCCTCGTCTTCCTCGCCAACTGGGAATGGGGTTTCCGTAACCTGACGAACAACAAGCGTCCGATCATGTCGGCCGCCGACGTCAAGGGTCTGAAAATCCGCACCCCGGGCGAAATTCAGCTGCAAAAAGCGATGGAAGCCGCTGGCGCCATCGTCACCAAGATCAACTTCAAAGAACTCCCGATGGCTCTGAAGCAGGGCGTAGTCGACGGCCAGGAAAACCCGCTTTCCGTCATCTATCACTACAAGCTGTATGAAGTTCAGCCGAACCTCGCGCTGACCTATCACGTCTACAACTCCATGATGGCCACCATCGGCAAGAAGTCCTGGGAAAAACTCAACGCCCAGCAGCAGAAAATTCTGCGCGAAGAAGCCGCCGCCGCCGGTCAGTGGTTCCGTGACGAGCAGCAGAAAGAAGAAAAGAGTCTGATCGCCAAGCTCGAAGGCAAAGGCATGAAGGTTACGCGTCCCGACCGCGCCGAATTCAAGGCCATGATGGGTCCGGCATATGACGCCATCGCCGCCTACGCGGGCAAGGAAAACGTCGATACCTTCCTCAAGATGGTCAAAGAAACCAACTAGGTTTTACTGATCTAAGACCAATAACCCGGATCGGGATGGAGAACGGAAAAATGCTGACGCTTGCGATCTTCGCCGTACTGGTGGGCATGGTTATGTTGGGTGTCCCCATATTTGCGGCGATGGGCCTGACAGCCGCCGGAACGTTCATTTTGTTAGGTGAAGGTTTCGTGCTGCCCATGATGGCTCAGCGCATGTACGTGGCGACAACGGGATTTACCCTGTTGGCAATCCCGTTCTTCATCCTGGCCGGGAATTTAATGAACTACGGCGGCATTACGCAAAGGGTGTTTGATTTCGCCCGCGCCCTGGTCGGCCATTTAAGCGGCGGCCTGGGTCACGTAAACGTGGTCGCCAGCATGATTTTCTCGGGCATGTCGGGCGCGGCTGTCGCCGATGCCGCCGGTCTGGGTCTGGTCGAAATGGAAGCCATGACCAAGAACGGTTACGATAAGGAATTCAGCGCCGCAATTACGGCGGCGTCTTCAACCATCGGCCCGGTGGTTCCCCCCAGCATTGCTTTTGTAATTTACGGATCAATTACCGGCGTTTCTATCGTTAAGCTGTTTATGGCCGGGTTTGTCCCCGGAGTTCTTATGGGACTGGCGCTGATGATCGCCGTCTATTTCGTGTCAAAAAAACGCGGCTACCCGACCGATCCCTCGCCTACTCTCGTTTTGCTTTGGACAACGTTCAAGGCTTCGTTTTTGGCCCTTTTGATGCCCGTCATCATCATCGGCGGCATTCTGGGCGGCCTGTTCACGCCAACCGAAGCCGCCGTCGTCGCCTCGCTCTACGCCTTTCTGGTCGGCGGCGTGTGGTACCGTGAATTCGGACTGAAAGACGTTCCGGAAATTATCTGGGAGTCCATAAAACAGAGTGTTCGCGTTCTTTTTATCATTGCCACGGCGGGCTTCTTCGGCTGGCTGATGATCCACCAAAGCATCCCGCAGCAGGTGATCGAAGGACTGACCACGGTGACTTCGGTCAAGTGGGTCATGATGCTGATTATCGTGGCCGTGCTAATCGTGCTGGGTTGCTTTCTTGAAGGCATCGCGGTGCTGGTCATCACCATTCCGGTGTTCTTGCCGCTGATTACACAATTTGGCGTCGATCCCATCCAGTTCGGCGTGATCATGGTATTGTGTTCGATGATTGGTCTGCTGACGCCGCCGGTGGGTATGAGCCTGTACGCGGTAGCAACCATTAGCGGCGTTTCCATCGGCCGCTTGTCCAAGGAACTGTGGCCCTACCTGCTGGGCATCTTCATCGTGACACTCCTGATTACCTATATTCCGGAGATTTCACTGTGGCTTCCCAATATGCTGATGCCGGAGTGAACGAAATGATGAACATACTTAAAACCATCGACCGAATTTTGGGAAAAGCCATGCGCCTGTTCTGCATCGCCAACCTGATCGCCCTTATGGTGGTGCTGGCAGCGGTCGTATTCATCCGCTTTTTCCCCATCGCCCAGCTAAGCTGGTCGGACGAAGTCATCGAATGGCTGATGGCTTCGCTGATCTTCATCGCCGCCGCCGCTTTGTGGCGCGACAGCGACCATTTTCGCATCGAAGCGCTGGCCGAACGCCTGGCCGGAACCAAGTTCGGTATTGTGTTCGGTTTTGCTATTGAAATTTGCACAACCATCTTTATTTTCTTCTTCGCTAAATACAGCCTGGATTTAACCATCGCCGTCGGCCGCACATCTCCGATCCTTGCCTGGCCCATGACCTGGTGGTACGCCCCCATGCCGGTGGCTGGTTTTATTATGGTGGCTTACTCCATCCGCAACATCGTTCAGGGGTTCGGTGCGATTGTCGAGGGCTTCCGAGCAAAGACATAGATCATGAGCACACTGCAAAAAGCGTTTGGAATTGTTGAAGCGGTCGTGGCCGATCAGGCCCGGGGCATGACCTTTGCCGAGATCGTGGCGGCGACCGGCGCGCCCAAGGCCAGCGCGCATCGCATTCTGAAGGAACTGGTCGCCTTGCGGATTTTGACGTTCTCGGAGGAAACGGCGCGCTATCGTGGCAGCCTCAAACTGGCCAATCTGGGCAGCGAGGTGACCGCCAACTTCGACTTGCGCACGCTGGTCCATCCCCATTTGCAGTCCCTTCACGAAGAGACCCACCATCACGCGCATATGGGAATTCGCGACGGGGACGAAGGCGTCTATCTGGACAAAATCGAGGCCCGGGATTACGGCTTCAAACTGTTTTCCGCGGTGGGCAAACGCTTTCCGCTGCATTGCACCGGAATGGGCAAGGCGCTGCTGGCTTTCGGCAGCGAAGAGGACCGCGAACGGGCCCTCGCCAAACCCATGGACGCGATAACTGCTAAAACCATATTCGATCCTGACAGCCTGCGCGCGGAGCTTGCCGACGTGCGCGAGCAGGGTTACGCCCTGGATCGTGAAGAAATCACCCGAGGTGTGATGTGTGTGGCGGCGCCGATATTTGGTTCCCCGAATGACGTGGTCGGCGCCGTCAGCATCACATTTCCCTCTTACATCAACAGCGACAGGGGCATAGATACCGAGATCGCGGCCATTTTACGCTACGCCTCGGCAATATCGGATTCCCTGCCAAAAGGATAACCAACATGATTTTGGATAAATTCAGTCTGGCCGGGAAAAGCGGCATCGTTACGGGCGCCAGCCGGGGTATCGGCGCGGCCTTTGCGCAAGGGCTTCTCGAAGCGGGCGGCAACGTGATTATCGCCGACATTCTTGAAGACAAGGCGGTCGAAAAGGCCAACGAGCTTAACAAGATCGATGGCGGAGGAAGGGCTGCAGGCGCGCTGGTGGATATGCGCTCGCGCGAGAGCATTCAGGCCTTGGTCGATAAAACCGTTGAAGAATTCGGCACCGTCGATTTCCTGTTTAACAACGCGGGCACCATTCACCGCATGCCTTGTGAAGACTTCGATCTGGACGTCTTCGAAGAGGAATTGCAGGTAAATCTGGTTGGTCCATTCGCCTTGGCCCAGGCCTGCGCGCGCGTGATGATCGCGCACAAGCATAAGGGCAAGATCGTCAACACCTCGTCGCTGATCGCCGTTCAGGGCGGACGCACGGTTCCGGCCTATGCCGCATCCAAAGGCGGCCTGACCCAAATCACCAAAACCATGTGCAATGACTGGGCGCAGTACAACATTCTGGTCAACGCCATCGGCCCCGGCTGGGTCGAAACCGAAAACACCGCCGCGTTGCGCGCCAACACCGAGCGCTATGAACACATAAACACGCGCATCCCCCTGGGCCGCTGGGCGAAACCCGAAGATCTCGCCGGTGCGGCTGTATTCCTGGCCTC
This sequence comes from Rhodospirillales bacterium, assembly GCA_018648445.1. The sequence continues at coordinate 22,639 of JABGRG010000058.1, forward strand.
CGACGCATCCGACTATGTGACCGGGCATGTCCTGTTCGTGGATGGCGGCTGGCTCGCTTTTTAGACAAAACCCCTGTTAAACGGAGAAGAAAATGGCATACGCAGCTAACAAGAAATCCAAGTACGTCTACACCATCGAAGACATTCCGCTGGTTCCGCTGACTGAAACGTCGAGTACGCGTTTCGTCGCCGCAGACGGAGCCCTGCTCAGCTTCATCCAGAACCCTCCGGGCGCGGTCTTCCCCATGCACAGCCACGATG
>JABGRG010000059.1 GCA_018648445.1 Rhodospirillales bacterium
TCCCGAAATGGCCGACACCTTCGAGGCCCTGGCCCGCGAAGGCGAAGACCTGTTCTACCGGGGTGACATCGCAGCCACCCTTGTCGCCGACAGCCAGACCCGTGGCGGCTTGCTGGAAGCGGCAGACCTGGACGCCTATCAGGTCGAACTGCGCCACCCGCTGAAAAGCGCCTTCGCCGGGGCAACGATCTATACCAACCCGCCACCTTCGGTGGGCGGGATGCTCATCGCGTTCGGGTCGGAGCTATTGAAAAACGGCGTTCTCGAAGGATTGGAATTCGGATCGGCGGCGTACCTTGAACGCCTTGCGCGGGTGATGACCAACACACAGAAGGCCCGCATCGAAAGCAAGCTCCACGAAATGGCTCCGGAAAACGCGGCCCGCGACTTTTTGCGCCCCGAACTGGTCGACGCCTATCGCGGGGGTGTTTTGGGGCACCCTGCGGCCACCCGGGGAACCACCCATATCAGCGTCATCGACGCGGCGGGGAACGCCGCCGGGGTCACCGTGACCAACGGCGAAGGAGCCGCTTACATCATTCCGGGAACCGGCATAATGATGAACAACATGCTGGGCGAGGAAGACATTAATCCCCAAGGCTTTCATCGCTGGCCGCGCGATGTGCGGCTCTCCTCCATGATGGCGCCAAGCATCGTTCAACACGATAACGGCTGGACACAAGTGATGGGGTCGGGCGGATCGAACCGGATACGCACGGCAATGCTTCAGGTGCTGGTCAATCAGTTGGCGTTTGGTATGAACCCAGCCCAAGCCGTAAACGCGCCGCGCATCCATGTCGAAGGCGATCTGGTCAGCGTTGAAGCGGGTTTCGAATCCGCCGCCGTCGACACCCTTGAGCGTGTGTGTCCGCGTGTTGAACGCTGGGACGAGATCAATTTCTTCTTTGGTGGCGCCCATTGCGTGCGGTTTGATCCGCGCGATCGCACATTTGACGGGGTGGGCGACCCACGCCGTGGCGGGGTGTTTGTCAAAGAATAGGGTGTATGGGTTTTTTGGGGACGTTGCGGATATCGTAGTTCAGAAAGGATATGCCCATCTGAACGCCAACAAGAACCGGCAGCGCGGCCAAAATGACCGTTCCGGCGGTGGCCGGAATACCGCTTGTGACACTTTCGCGCCATTTGATTGCGCCGAATACGATCCCGAACAAAAACAGCACCTTGCCCGCAACCAGCTGCAGGGAAACCACCGAGAAATCTCGCACGAAGTATGAGACGAAAATACGCTTGATGGCGTTTACAAAATTCTTGCCCGCAAATTCAAAGATGGCACGGCCGATGCGAATGCCGCTTTGTTCGTCGGCGTAGCGCGCCGCCATGGGCAGATCGGCAACAACCGCCCGCATGATGTTTAGCCTGAACAGCATGTCCGTTTCGAAGAAATAGCCCTTGCTGATTTTCTCGGTCGGAAGACGCGCGGCCACCTTGGCGTGAATGGCTGTAAAACCGTTGGTGGGATCGAAAATGTCCCAATAACCCGTGGACACCTTGGACAGGAACGACAGACCCAGATTGCCGATAACGCGCACCGCAGGCATTTGTTTGGGGCCGTCCGGGTGCAGGAATCTGTTGCCCTTGACGTAATCGGCCTTTCCTTCGGTGATCGGTGCGATCAGGCGGGGAATCAGTGCCGGGTCCATTTGGCCGTCGCCGTCCACCTTGACGATGATGTCGGCGCCGAGATTCAGGGCGCGGGCGTATCCGCTTAGGGTCGCGCCGCCGACGCCAGTGTTGGTCTTGTGCGTAAGAACTTCAACGCGGGAATCGTCGCAGTTCGCCCGAACCGTTTTTCCCGTGCGCTCGGGACAGGCATCATCAACGACGATTATGTGACGGACTTCGTCGCCGACGCCAGCGATCACGCCAAGCACGCGTGTCGATTCCCGGTAGCAGGGGATGACCACGGCGACACAGGGGGCCGTACTGGGGGCCGTACTGGGGGCCGCACTGTCCTTTTTGCGTTTCGGCACGCCTCGCCCCCATTTCCGTTTGAATGCCCGCGAAACCATAATCGCGCCATCCGACCCGTGCAAGCCGCTGGATTAAAACGGGCATTCTTTACTATCCCTTTTTTCGCAAAGGGGTGACATACTCTCGAAAGGGTGCATATCTATCGGGTAGGGTCCCGCGCGTATGGGGTTGCGTGTCTAGCACGTATGAAGGGCCCGCCTTGTTGCGATGGGGGAAATTGTGGCGGAGACGCGGACGGAGGGGACGGAATCAGGCCCCAGGCTGCTGCGCAGTACGGTGCTTCTCAAGGATCTCTCGCGGGAGAACCTGCGGGAAATCGAAGACGTGTGCCGCTACAAGACCTTCCGGGCGGGCACCCAGATTTTTGATCGTCAGGCCGAAACGCGCGATATCTTCTTCGTGGTTCGCGGACGCGTGCGAATCGTCAATTATTCGCTGTCGGGACGGGAAATCACGCTGGACGACATTCGCGAGGGGGGGCATTTCGGCGAACTTGCAGCCATTGACGGCCAGCCCCGCTCGGCCGCGGTGATGGCGGTTGAGGACAGTTTGATTGTGGCGCTGCCGCATCGTTATTTCCTGGATGTCATGAAGAAGCATCCGCCGGTCGCGGAAAAGGTGATGGGACGACTGGCCCGAATGGTGCGCGCCTCGACCGAACGTATCATGGATCTCAGCACGCTGGCCGCCAACAACCGGGTTCAGGCTGAAATTCTGCGTCAGGCCCGCGAAACCGAAAGCGCCGACAACACCGCCGTGATTAAACCTATTCCCGTTCATTCCGATATTGCCAGCCGGGTCAGCACGACTCGCGAAACGGTCGCCCGGGTGCTGAGCGATCTCTCCAAAAGAAACCTTTTGCAGCGAACCAAGGACGCGCTGGTGGTGACCGACGTCGAAAAACTGGAAGAAATGGTGGACGAGGTGCGCGGAATCTAATTTTTTCTGATTTTTTTTCAATTTTTTTGATTTTTTTTATTCGTTTGTTTTCAATCTGCTAGAGGTATGCGGGCGCTTTTTTTTGAAGGCGGCCCGTTTTTTTTAGGGGGGGTGTGATTTGTATCACATGCAAACGATTCTCGTTAAGGCATCCTAACCCTACTGACGATCCGACTTAAGGGTTGGATTTGGAAGGCGAAGGAAACCTTCCAGAAGTCAACGGAATTTACGGCGGTGTCGTCTGAGACATTTGAAAGGTTTTCATTCTCGATATCCCTGTTACCCCCCTATCCGATCTTCCCTCAAGAGCAGACTCTGGCCGCTTCGGCGGCCAATTTTTTTGCCTTTTTTTTGGCAACCGTCTTCGCGATGGGCGGTGGAAGCACCAACGCCTCCAAAATCTTCCTTAATGTCTAGCCCGCCAGCGCCCGGTCAAGAAAGTCCAGCCGGTCCTGGCCCCAGAAGAGTTCGTCCTTGTAGATGTAGGTCGGGGCGCCAAAGACCTGACGGTCGATGGCCTCCTGGGTGTCGGCGTCGAAGACGGAAACGACGGCTTCCGAGTAGGCGGCGGCTAAAAGGGCTGCCCCGTCCATTCCGCATTCGCCCGCAATGGTCACCAGCGTGTCGGTATCATCGATATTGCGTTCCTCGGCCCACACGGCGCGAAGGTACGCGTTGGTCAGCTTGGCGCAATCAAGTCCCTGTTCGCGCGCCGCCGTGACCATGCCGGCGGCGGGCCAGCCCTTGGCCGGGAAGAACTTCGGCTTGATGTTTAGCGCAATGCCGAGAAGGTCGCGCCAGCGTTTCAGTTCCGCCAGCCGATAGGCCTGACGCTGCAGCGGGCGCTTGGGCAGGGGCAGGCCGCCCGAAATGGGAAAAATCTTTCCGCCCAGATCAACGGGTTTGTAGGTGATGGTTGCACCGTGGCGCTCGGCGATTTCGATCAGGCGCCCGCCGCCCATATAGGTCCAGGGCGAGGTGATGGAGAAATAGTAATCGATCACTTTGCTCATGGTTTACTCCTAATGATTTTGTTTCACCCAGACCTCGGTTTCGCCCAAGGCTTCGGCAAACTTCTCAAACATCTCGTCGATCTCGGCCTCGCTGATAATCAGCGGCGGCGCGAATGCAATAACGTCGCCCAGGTTGCGCGTAATCAGGCCGTGGGCCTGGGCGCGCTCGATCACATGAACGCCAACGCGCGCCGTGGCGTCAAACAGCTCGCGGGTTTGTTTGTTGACGACCAGTTGCAAGCCGCCGACCAGTCCCACGCCGTGCGCGTCGCCGACAATGGGGCTTTCCCCAAAGCTGCGCAAGGCCGCCTGAAAGCGAGGTGCCAATTCACGCACCCGCGCCACGATATCCATTTCCTCGTAAATTCTGAGGGTTTCCAGCGCCACCGCCGCGCCCAGCGGGTGTCCCGAATAGGTGAAACCATGCCCGAAAATACCGTATTTCGCGCTGGTGCCGATGAGTGCATCAGCGATCGGAGCGGAAATCATCACCGCCGAAATGGGCGCATAGCCGCTTGATAACGCCTTGGCGCTGGTAATGATGTCGGGCTTGACGCCGAAGGTCTGACTGCCCCACAGGTTGCCCGTCCGTCCGAACCCGCAGATCACCTCGTCGGCCACCAGAAGAACGTCGTATTTGTTCAACACGTTCTGAATTTTGGCAAAATAGGTCGCCGGTGGCGGGACCGCGCCACCCGCTCCCAACAAAGGCTCGGCGAAAAAAGCGGCGACGGTGGCCGGGCCTTCATCGAGGATCAGATTTTCCAGATCTTCGGCGCAGCGGGTGGCGAAGTCTTCCTCGGTCTCGCCCGAAACGCCTTCCAGATAAAAATCGGGCCGCGTGGTGTGCACGATACCGGGGATCGGTAGATCGAAACCGGAATGGGTGTGAGCCAAGCCGGTCAGGCTGCCCGCGCCCATGGTGACGCCGTGATACCCCCCCTTGCGCGCGATCATCTTTTTCTTTTCCGGACGGCCACCCAGGTTGTTGAACTGGCGCACCAGTTTCAGCGCCGTATCGTTGGCTTCCGAACCCGAATTGCAAAACAGAACCTTGCTCATGGGTACGGGCGCCATGCCGATCAGCTTTTCGGCCAGATCGACGATTACGTCGGGAACCCGGCCGGTAAAGCTGTGATAGAAGGGCAGCGTTTCCATCTGTCGCGCCGCAGCCGCGGCAAATCGTTTTTCGCTGAATCCCAGCGCGGCGCACCACAGGCCCGACATGCCCTCGATATAGGACTTGCCGTCTTCGTCGATCACGCGCACGCCGTCGCCACGCACGATGACATGAGGCCCGCTTTCGCGGTGGCGCAAAAGATCGGTGTAAGGATGCAGATGATAGGCGACGTCACGCGCGCCGGTCGAATTGGGCGACAATGCGGATTTGACGGACTTCGGCATTACTTTGGTTTCCCCGCTCGTAGGCTGATACTCGAAAGTAGGCGAGCATCCACCCTCGTATCAACAGCATTCTGTTTGCGTCGGCCCCACGCCAATTTCGTGCAACTGCCCAATTTCTTTTGGTTTTGTTTCAAATCGGCCCTGTTTGTTACATCGGCGAAACCCACGTAATTCCTTTGTTACGAATGTTTCGCCGGTGAAACCAAATAACCCGCGATTGCCATACGGGCGTTACACGCAGGCCTTACCGTCTAAATCGCTACTGGCAAACGAAGACCCCCGGCGCGTTGCAAAGGCATTCACACTAGGGGGCAACACAAGGAAGATCTGAAATGACGATAATTGCAAAAAAAGGCGTCTCGACATCGGCATGGCAAAGCATCCACTTCGCAACGACCGGGTCTGTCAGGCGAATTCATGACTGGCTGGAAACCCATTGCGAGGGGCGTTGGCATATCGGTGTGACCGGTGTGGACAAACACCTCGCCACCAAGTTCGGTGATGTGCATTTCGAAAACGGCTTTGACAAGCAGCGTTTCAAGTCGGTGTTTTCGCCCAAGGCAACGACGCGAAAAGCAGCTTTCAATACGCCATCATTCGCAACGTCTCGCATGGCCGCCTGATCGGCATACGTTTTACTTGGTCCGCCGAAATTCCGGCGGTATGTCTTTTTTTGCAGAAGCAGAAATTAAGTCCCCCAGCATCCTTCAGGTTCCCGGAAAGCCAGAAGCACACCGGGAACCTCGCCTCTCCCGCCCCTACATACCCATGGACCTAGAGTTAAATCTCGGGATCGACCGAGAGGAACAGGTCAACGATTTTATTGAGAACGCCAGGCACGGCCGCGGCCACCTCGGGCGTAAGGCCCTGGCCAAAGGCGCAATTGGCCGCGCCCACAGCAATGACGTAAATTTCCGCCCCATTGCCAGCCCAAGCCGCCAACGTGGCGGGGTCATACACATAGGTCATGGGTTCGGCAGTTTCGGCGGCGGGCTCGACACGGCGTACCGAAAATTCACCCGGAATTTCGCCATACGAGGCGTTGACCAGAACAACCCGTTCACTTTGCGCCACCAGTTCGCTCAGTTCCGGCCCCAGCTGCGCAACACTCACCACATGCACGTCAGCGGCGGCGTCTTCAACGAAGCTCGCCGCCACATGGCAACCCACGCCATCGTCGCTGCGCATGGGGTTCCCGTAACCGATCAACAGGTACTTCATAAGTTTAGAAGTACTCGGGGAAGGCCTTTTTGAGGTTGGCTTCCACCCGTTCGCGAACCGGTTTATCCAGCGCGGGCGCGACGAAGGTCTCGCCGGTCACCGTTTCGAAAAGCTTGATGTACTTGCGGCCAAACTCGACGATGGTTTCGCCGGGAATTTCGGGGATCGGATCCTTGTAGGGATCGCAACGCGCGGTCACCCACAAACGCAGGAACTCCTTGTCCAGCGATTCGGGTTCTTCGCCAGCGGCCAAACGCCCCTCATAGGAAGCGGCCTGCCAGAAACGGCTGGAATCGGGCGTGTGCACTTCGTCGGCCAGCGTGATGACGCCATCCTCGTCGACGCCGAATTCATACTTGGTATCAACTAGGATCAGGCCGTTGGTAGCCGAAATCTCGCGCCCCCGGGCAAACAGTTCCAGACTGATACGCGCCAGTTCGTCCCATTGTTCCTGCGTCAGCAGCCCTTGCTTGACGATCTCTTCGGCGGTAATCGGTTCGTCATGGCCGCCGGGGCCGGAGGCCTTGGTCGTCGGCGTCAAAATCGTTTTCGGCAGCTTCACGTTTTTAACCATGCCGTCGGGCAATTCCTGGCCGTAAACCACCCTTTCGCCGCGCGCGTACATGGTCCAGATCGCGGTGTCGGTGGCGCCCGTCAGATAATCGCGCACCACCATCTCGACCGGCAGCATGTTCAGTTTTTTGCCGACGACGACGTTGGGATCGGGATAATCAACCACGTGATTGGCGCAGATATCGGCGGTTTTTTCGAACCAGAAACGGGCCGTCTGATTGAGAACCTGTCCCTTATAAGGGACGGACGCCAGAACCTGATCAAAGGCCGACTGACGGTCGGTGGCGACCATAATGCGCCGTCCGTCCGGCAAATCGTACGAATCGCGCACTTTTCCCCGTTCGAATTTTGGGAATTGCTTGAATTCGGCGTCGATTAAGCGGGCGTCTAGAAGTTCCTGGATTTCCGGTGCGGTCATGGCTGATTTCCATAAATGGATGGGCAAATAAGGCGCGGAGTATAGAAAGTCCGCGCTCAATTGCCAGCCCAAATTCAACGCCCCGGTATTTGCAAAATTCGGGGCTTGATTTCCAACCGGGGATGGAGTTAATTGCGCGCCGCAATGCGGTCGGCGAGGGGGATTTTCGCTTAAAAGGCAACCGGCCACGGACAACGGGCAACGGGCGACACGCTCGCCAAAAAAATAAAAGTAGGAAAGACGCGAATGGAATCCAAGAAATCCACTGCGTGGTCGGTGTTCGGCCTGCGCGCGGCGGCGATTATGATGATCTGGATCGTCCTCTACGGGTGGGCCTCCCTGGCCACTTAGAATATTTCCGTTAAAACAAAATCCGACGCTTGAAGCGCCTGGTGCGCGCAATGCATAGTGCCCCCTTCAACATATGAAGGGACCTTCGGACTATGGTGGGATCGGTTGACCAACCCGCTTTGTCGCCACGGGACCTGATGGACCCGCAAATGGCGGCTGCCATGGACAAGATGGCCGAAATTGCGGCCTCGCTGGGCGAAATGCCGGCAACCCCCGACTTCGAACAGCAGCGCGCGCGCATGCTGGCGGAAAAGGCCTACTGGAACGAAGATCCGGTACCGGTCGCCGCATGTGCGGACATCTCCGTGCGCGGGCCGTTTCGCGATATTCCGGTGCGCATCTATCGACCCAGCCACCTCGTTCCGCTTAACGCCATCGTTCATTTTCACGGCGGCGGCTGGGTTAAGGGCAGCCTCGATAGCCATGACCGGGTAGGTCGGGTGCTGGCCAACGAAAGCGGCGCGGTGGTTCTTTCGGTCGATTACGCGCTGTCGCCGGAACGCAAATTCCCGGAACCATTGGACGAATGCGTGGCCGCTGTCTGCGCCGTCGCCGAAGCGGCAAAACCACTTGGGATCAACGGATCGCGGCTGATTCTCTCGGGCGATTCGGCGGGCGGCAATCTGGCCTTGGCCTCGGCCCTCGATTTGCGCGAAAGCCGCCCCGGCCTGATCGCGGGCTTGCTTCTTTTGTACGGCGTGTTCGACTGCGATTTCGATACCGCGTCCTACCACGCCTTCGGCGGTGGTGAGTTCGGCTTAACCCGCGACGACATGATGGCCTACTGGCGGACCTATATTCCCGACGGCGTCGATCCGACAACCCCGCGCGCGTCCGTCCTGCGCGCCGATCTGCGCGGCCTGCCGCCGACCCATCTTTGCGCAGCGGGCGTCGACGTTCTCAGGGACGAAACGCTGGATATGAACGAACGCATGCAGGCCGCCGGCGTTGCAACCGAACTGAAGCGCTATAAAGGCGTCTGCCACGGATTCGCGGGCCTCGGACGCATGGTCGACGCGAGCGACGACGCCATTAAAAACGCCGCCGCCTTCGCGCGAACACGATTCGAGGGTTAGTGGATATCGGCCTGCTTCTTGAAGGCCTCTCGTAGCACGTCAACGGAGAACCCCGGCTTTTGCGAGGCGCCGATGACGACGGCTTCCTTGCGGGCGATCATGGCCGCCGTTTCCGGCACTTGGCGGGCGACGTCGTGCGGAATGACGACCGCGCCATGCATATCGGCATGGATCAGATCATCGGTGCTGACATCCATGCCGGCGACCGTCACGTCCACATCGTAATCCACGGCGTGGACATAGGCGTGCGACGGCTTGATGGAGCCCGATATGAACTGGAACCCTTCGGCGCAATCGGGAATATCGCGCACGCATCCGTCGGTAATCACGCCCAGCGATCCAAGTCCCTTATGCACGTTGGACTGAACCTCGCCCCAGAACGATCCGAAGCCCTTGATCGGGTCCAGATCCTGAATGACGATGATTGTGGGCCGCGGCCCCTGCTCGACATACTCGTAATATTCGATGCGCGTCGCTGCGACTTCCTCAGCCGGTGCGCTGGGCGGGTGCATGGCGCGAATGGTCGCCGTGCGGGCGTAACCAACCATCGGCGGCAAGTCGGGATAAGAACAGATCAACTGTTCAACCGTGAAACCGTGGCCCCGGCGTTCGGGCACGAGAATTTCAAGGGCGTTGCAAACCGTCGGTGTGTCCAGGGCGCGCAGAGCGGCCAGTTCATCTTCGTTCAAGGGCGTGAATGTCATGGGTCGGGGTCTCCTCCATACGGGCCAGTCGGAGTCTCCTCCATACGGGCCGGGTCGTTATTATCGATTTTTTTTGAACGTCTTTTCTAGAACCGCATCCGGACAAATGCAATCGCCAGCGGACTCAATTATCGCGGCCCTGCAAAGCCCCACGATAACAATAGGCAAACAGGATTTCCCATTCGGCGCGCTGGACTTGGCACCAGAGCAAATCGTCGGGCTTTCCCGCGCCCACGGCGATTTCACACATATCGATGAAATAGTAAGGATCCCACGCATCCTGCGCGGCCACCGCGCGGGCCGCCGGGCCATCGCCCTGCGCCGCGATATCTCGTGCCACCGGGCCAAGGCGCGCGAAAACCGGATGATCGCCGACCCGCCGAAACCAGTATTTGGCGTTTGCGTAATCACCCTCGCGGCGATGCATGACGCCATGCCAATAGCTGCCCGTAGGCGTGTGGATACCCTGGCTCAGGGTATGGGATCGGTCCAGAAAACCGTGGCGCAGCCACAGGGCTGACAGGCAAGCCATGGCCATGCCGGGATCGCCGATGGTTCCATCGGGGAAAAGATCACCCGCTTCGAACCTGCCAAGACGTTCGGCGATATGGGAATTCGGCGCGCCTGCGCCCAACGACATGGGCTGCGCATCAGCCAGAACACCGGCGATGGTCGGACCGAAGGCGTTCGTATCAAATTTCGTCATATTTCTTCCCGGAACGGTTTAACTCACCCCTTCAACTGCCTGAGGGTCCTCGTCTTCGCCAGGGGAAGCCGCCGACAGCATTTCGTCAACGGAAATAAACTTTCGGCGCGGTGCGTCTGCCGGCGCACCGGCAATTTCGGCGGCGTCGATGGTCTTCCAGTCTTCGTTGGACACCCAGCGCACGCCCCGCGCGCTTAAATGATACTTGAAGCGATCACGGCCCGGTTTTTCGCCGCAGGTGAATAATTCAGCGATCTGCTTGGCCGCGTGTTCGCCGTCCGCCCTGTTGCTGCCAATAAGCCCCGTCGGCCCACGCTTCGCCCAGCCGACGGCCACAAGATTGTCGGCGACGATGCCATCCTCATTGAGAACCATCCCGCGGTCCACGCAAATGGGAACCCCCTCCAGCGGAATGACGCGATAGCCAACAGCGGCGATAACCATGCCGCAGCGAATGTCGCGGTAAGTGCCGAGCCCTTTGGCACGGCCCCGCTCCACGACGCCTTGCTGAATACGAATGCCTTCAACCTTGTCCTTACCCAGAATTTCCATGGGAATGGCGTTGAAGCAGAAATGGATTTGCCGTTTTTTCGGATCATTCGTCGGGTTCGTAAATGACGAGAAAATCTTCAGGTTTCGTTTGGCCGTGCGCAGGGCCTGCGGCGACAGATCGTCGGGCAATTCATCGGGAAGAACTTCCGGATCGACCACGGGCTCGCATCTCGTCAGCCCCGAAAGTTCGCGCAGTGCCGGCCCCGAGAATTTCGCGTCGAGCGGCCCGCGCCGTCCCAGCATGTAGATGTTCTTGAGCCGCGACGATGCGATCATATCGATCGCATATCCGGGCATGTCGGTTTTGGAAAGTTCGGCCCGTGTGCGGCCCAGAATACGGGCAATATCAAGCGCCACGTTTCCGTTTCCGATCACGGCGACGCCCTTGGTGCCGATAGCGGAAAAAAGGTCCCGAAACTCGGGATGGCCCGTGTACCAGCCGACGAATTCGGCGGCTCCGTAGATACCCTCGACCCTGTCGTTGATCAGCGAGGGTTTTGAATCGGCAGGCGCGCCAATGGCCAGAACCACCACGTCGTAGAGCGAGCGCAGCTCCAGCAGGCTGATATCCTGCCCGACATTCACATTGCCGAAAAACTCGAAGCGTTCGTTGGCGGCTACCTTCTCAAATGATTTGATGACGCCGTCGGTATAGGGGTGATCGGGTGCGATGCCATAGCGGATAAGGCCATAGGGGGAAGGGAATTTTTCGATCATATCGACCGTGCAATCCACGCCCCGGTCAAACAATGCCTTGGCCGTATAAAATCCGCTGGCGCCCGCGCCTATGATAGCAACGCTTATAGACATCTCGCTCGTTCCCAATTTCTTTCTGGTATTCATTTGCAGTGCGTGTGGCACTGAGGGTGTGGAAGGCCTACAGAATCGCGGGCGGTGAATCAAGATACTTTACGCACATTGGAATTTTTCCGTTTTCCAAAATTCCCATAACACGTTGGCCTTCCCCACTATTGGCAGGTCACGGAAATATCAATTTCAATGCTACCGATCATAGATCAGATTGACGCGGTTTCAAATTAAGAGAACAATCCCCATTTCCTCTGACGGTACTGTTTCGATTAGGAGAACCGGGTGGCCCTGGGTCACAAATACTTCGCGGTTGGAGCCGTTGCGGCGGTCGGCACTCTGATTTCCATACTTGGGTATCAGGAGGTCGAGCTTCGTGAACTCGAAAAACGCGAGGCCGCGTTCGAGCGGACTGCAACCAGCGGAACGACGGCTATCGAACGGCGCATTGACGCCAATCTTTCCTCGGTTCGCGCCATAAAGGGTCTGTTTGAAAGCGCACCTGCCGTGGAGCGGGATACTTTTCGCACTTTCGTTACCCCGATGCTGCAACGAAATTCCGCCGTCCGCGCATTGGAGTGGATTCCTCGGGTCCCGGCGGCGGCGCGTTCAACCGTTGAGGCGAAAGCCGTGCATGACGGCTTTGCCGACTTCAAGATCACCGAACGGTCAAGCGAAGGCAAGTTAAGGCCAGCCGGCGATCGGAACGAGTACTTCCCCGTATATTTCGTTGAACCCTACGAAGGAAACGAGGCCGCGCTGGGTTTTGATTTGGGGTCCAATCCCGACCGCCTCGCCGCTCTTGTAAAAGCACGCGATTCCGGCCAATTGACCGCCAGCGCACAAATCAAACTGGTGCAAAGCGGCAAAACCGGCATTCTCTTATTCAATCCCGTCTATCGTAGGGGGCTTCCCCGAAACAATTCGGACCTCCGTCAACAGAACCTGATCGGTTTCGTGCTTGGCGTGCTTCAAATCGACGAGGTGGTGAACGAGGCCATTGAATCGGAAAAAAATTCGGCTCCCGGATCTGGCGGGATTGATTTCGTCGTCTACGACGACGTCCTCGCCTCCGGTGGGAACTTGCGTTTTATTCATTCTTCACAGGCGCCCACAACCATTCAAGCGATGCTCTCAGCCCGAACAGGGATACATCTGGAAACGTCGTTCGATGTGGGCGGGAGGCAGTGGACGATCATCGCAAAGCCCGTGGACCCGACCTTCGGCGGAACGATCTGGCCGGCGTGGAACATCCTTCTTCTCGGCATTGTGCTGACCGGATCCCTTAGCGCCCTTTTGGCGACTTATATCAACCGTCACACGGTCGTTCAGGGTTTGGTTACGGCGCGAACGGATGATCTGCGAAGCAGCGAAGCGCAGGTTCGGGCGATTTTGGACAACACCGCCGAAGGCATCATCACCATTGACGAACGAGGCATTATCGACACCGCCAATCCGGCGGCCGAGGAAATGTTCGGTTACGCCGTTTCCGAATTGCTGGGCAAGAACGTCGCCATGCTGCTTCCTCCGGGTTCGCGGAGCGAGCATTTTGGATATGTTGAGAATTCCCAGCTTCATACGTCGCGGATCATAAGCCAGTCCCGCGATCTGGAGGGATGCCGCAAGGATGGAACGCTGTTTCCCCTGGATTTGAACGTCTCGCATATGAACATTGGCGGCAAGCGCATGTTTGTTGGCATTTTGCGCGACATTTCGGAACGCAAGCAGGCCGAAAAGAACCTGAAAAAGGGACGGGCACAAGCCGACATTCTTCACGCCATCGCGGTTGGCGCCAACGAAGCGGAATCGACTGATCAGCTGATTCAATTGTGTCTGGATATGGTTTGCAAATTCGCCGGGTGGCCCATCGGACACGGGTATGTGCGTTCCCGGGGCGCAACCGACACGCTGGTTTCAAGTAGAATATGGCACCTGGAAGATCCTGAACGCTTTGCACTGTTCAAGGAAGTTACCGAAGACACGGTATTTGAAAAAGGTGTCGGATTGCCGGGCCGCATTCTGGCCGCGGGCGAACCCGCTTGGATCAGAAACGTCGCCGACGATGTGAATTTTCCGCGGGCGATGACGGCCAATGAAATCGGCGTTCGCAGCGCATTCGCAATGCCTGTAATGGTCCGATCGGACGTCGTCGCGGTGTTGGAATTTTTCTCGGCCGAAATCCGCGAACCGGACGACGACCTTCTTCAGGCCGTCGGCCAAATCGGCGCCCAGGTGGGGCGCGCCTTCGAACGTCAGCAGATCACCAAGATAAAGAACGAGTTCGTTTCCATCGTCAGCCACGAACTGCGCACGCCGTTGACCTCCATCAAGGGTTCGCTCGGCCTCGTCCGGGGCGGTGCCACGGGCGCGCTTCCGGAAAAACTGGGCCTGATGCTGGACATTGCCTACAACAACGCCGACCGGTTGGTTCGCCTGATCAACGACATTCTCGATATTGAAAAGATCGAGGCCGGAAAGATGGACTTCCGCATGGCGCCCCTTGATTTGGGCACGCTTCTGGAACAGGCGGTGGAGGCCAACCGGGGCTTTGCCGAAGAGTGCGAAGTTACCCTCGTTCTAGCCAAACCGCTGCCCGAGGCCGAAGTGGACGGCGACGAGGACCGATTGCTGCAAGTCCTTGCCAACCTTTTGTCCAACGCCGCCAAGTTCTCGGCCAGAGGTTCGGACGTAACGATTTCCCTCTCCGCAACAGAGGATAGCTTTCGGGTGACGATCGCCGACAAGGGCCCCGGCATTCCCAATGAATTCAGGGACAAGATTTTCGGCAAGTTTTCGCAGGCGGATTCATCGGACACCCGCCAAAAAGGAGGCTCCGGCCTTGGCCTGAATATCAGCAAGGCCATCATCGAACAGCACGGCGGAATGATCGGGTTTGAAACCGAGGCCGGCAAGGGGGCGACCTTCTTCTTCGAACTGCCGGCGTCGTGATTTGAAAACTCCGTCTTAAGCGTTCAGAATTTCTGCGAGCAAGGGACGCGCGGTCATCAACTGGGCCGATTTGGCCTCCTCGTCAAGACGTGCGATTTCGGCAACGCTCGCTTCGCCACGCTCGCCGCGACCGTAGGCGGCAAGAGCGCGACCCCGGGTGATAAAGTAGTCGGTCCAGGGCAGAGGTTCGGTCCGCGTGAATTCCTCCAACGCCGTGGCATATTGTTCCATGCGCTGCCAATCCCCGATGCGATAACAAATATCCATGACGACCCGGTGGTACCAGAACTGGCAGTGGCTGACGGCTCCCTGGCTAAGAATTTCCCCACCTTCCGTCAGATACTTTTCGCGCGTCGCGGGGTCTTCGGCCTCGGCGGCCATTTCCGCAAGAACCCACGGCCCCATGAAACTGACCTTTGTTTCCCGGCAAGCCCGCATGGCTTCGGCAAAATGTTCGCGGGCCTCATCAAGGTTTCCTTCAACGCGGCATATCTTTCCAAGATACAGAAGGTTCTCGCCCTCGAACCGCTGCGCGCCAATTCTCTGGGCCAGTTCCCGAGCCCGGTTCACATGCTCGCGCGCCTGTCCCGGATCGCCCATTTCGAAGAAGGTGTTGTATAGGATTCCCTCGCCCAGCAACTCGGCGCGGAAATGATCGACCTTGCGAGCCGCGGCAACCGCCTGCAATCCGAATTCAAGCGCCTTCGGAAGATCGTTTGCGTATTGGCTGGTGTAACCCACCATGGAAAGATTGGCGGCCTCGATCCTTCCGAACCCGTGCTTCTGACAAAGCGTTACGCATTGGCGGAAGTATTCGTTGGCGGTTTTCATGTGGCCGCGCGCATAGGCGGCATCCGCCATTCCACCCAACGCACGGGCTTCGGCCTCGGCCGAAGCGGCCTTGCGGGCATACTTCAGGGCCAACCCGTGAGCTTCGCTGCATTGTTCGATTTTGCCCAACGGGAAACTGAGGTTGCCGCGCAAATGATAAATGCGCGACAGGTCCTCGGGCAGGTCCAGTTCCTTGGCCACGGCCTCGGCCCGGTCCAGCGCCACGAAGGCCTCGTCAAGGCGTTCCACCACCCGCATCGCGGTGGCCATGGCGAAATTGAAGGAAAGATCCCATCTCGCTCGCTCTTCCCCGGCGGGCATGGCGCGAAGCGCTTCCGCGCCCTTCGACAAGTGCGCAATCGCCTCTTGATTGGCAAAACGTTCAATGGCAAGCGTGCCGGCATTGTTCCAGTATTCAAGGGCGCGCAGCGTGTACCCGCCCTTGGAGAAATGATGGGCCAGCAATTCCGGCTGATTCTCGACCATCCGGGGAAAGCGGATTTCCATGGCCGACGCGATCTGCGCGTGGAACTCCGCGCTCCGGCTTTTCAAAAGCGATTGATAGGCGGCGTCGCGCACCAGCGCATGTTTGAATTCGTAAATCGCGTCCGGTCCCGCGCCCCGGCGGTAAATAAGGCCCGCCTCCAGCAACTGGCCGAGACCGTCTTCCAGACGGCTTTCGGAAAACGGCGATACCGCGAAAACAAACTCGTGGGAGAAGGTCCGGCCCAGGGTCGCCGCAAATTGTGCGATTTCCTTGACCGGAGCCAGATGGTCGAGGCGCGCCATCAGCGAATCCTGCAACGACGCCGGAATCGCCACCGATGCCAGCGGACCCTTCAGGACGTAGCGGTCCGGCGTTTCTTCCAGCAGGTTCGATTCGAGCACCGTCTTGGTCAGTTCCTCGACGAAAAGCGGGACCCCGTCGGTTTTGACCACGATGTCTTCCAGCACGGCATCGGGCAGGGGCTTGTCGCCGGTCAGTTCACCGATGATGCGCAGGCTTTCCTTGCGCCCCAGACGGTTGAGGCTCAGTTCGGTCAGGTGACTGTGACGCCCCCAGGGAGATACGAACTCGGGCCGGAATGTCAGCACCAGCATCACCCTGGACGATCCGATGCGTTCAATCACATGGCCGACGAATTCCAGCGTCGAGGGGTCCATCCAGTGCAGATCCTCGACGATCAGCAACATCGGCTGATCGGCGGCGCGGGCCTCGGTGCGGGCGACCAAGGTGTCGAGCACAGCCCTTTTCAATTGCTCGGCATTCAGACCCAGGGGTTTGTAGCGATTGCCCATGGGGATGGTCAGCAAGGCCGCCAGAACCGGAGCGTGTTCTTCGACCGGCAGGCCAAGCAGGCGCAAATCAGCGTCAATCTTTTCCAGTTTGGTTTCGTCGGTGTCATCGCGCTCGAAACCGAAACGGCTGCGAAGCTGTTGAATTATCGGATGGAAAGCGCTGTTCTTGTAAAAGGGCGAGCAAAAACACAAAACGCGATGGTGGGGTTCGGTTTCCAGGCGGTCGCGCAAATCCTTGGTAATCCGCGACTTGCCCAGCCCCGGTTCCGCCGAAAGCAAAACGACCTGCCCTTCCCCTTCCTTGGCCTGCTCCCAGCGACCGAGCATAAGCCCGATTTCCTCGCCCCGGCCGACCAGCGGCGTAAGGCGACTTTGGGCGGCAGCCTCGAACCGGTTTTGCGCCTCGGTCGCTTCGCGCAACCGATAAGCCGTGACCGGTGCCGCCACGCCCTTGAGCCTTTGCGGCCCCAAATCGTCAAACACGAACAGACCCTCGGCGAGACGGCGGGTTGCCTCGCCGACGACGACCGTTCCGGGCTCCGCCAACGCCTGGAAGCGGGCCGCCAGATTGGGCGTTTCGCCGAGGACGGCGTGTTCCTCGGACGCTCCTTCGCCGATGATATCACCGGCCACCACCAGGCCGGTCGCGATACCGATGCGAACCCGAAGAATCTCATCGCCCCCGACGTTTAGCGCGGTAATTTCTTCCAAAATGTGAAGTCCGGTGCGTATGGCGCGTTCGGCGTCATTCTCGCTGGCGCTGGGATACCCGAAATAGACCAAAAGGCCGTCACCCATAAAGCGCGCGACATATCCCGAAAAACGCTCGACGACTTCGGTGCAGACATTTTGAAACGCCGTGATGTGGTCGCGCAGCTCCTCGGGGTCCACGCGTTCGGCCAGCGCCGTCGAACCTGCCAGATCGCAGAACATGACCGTCAGTTGGCGCCGTTCGGCACCCGATTTTTCGGATTTGGATGTTTTCGAAGGGGTGGGCGCCGGTGCGGGGGATGCCCCATTCAGTCGCTCGCCGCATCCTCCGCAGAACTTGTCGTCCGGATCGTTGGCGAAATCACATTGCGGGCAAATCACGTCGAGCGGTGCGCCGCACTCCGAACAAAATTTCCGTCCATCACGGTTTTCGCAAAGACATCCGGTGCAACGCATGCGGCCTCCCCTGCCTGTGCCAGTTAAGCAGCCTGCGCGAAAAATCAACCATCGGCGCGCCTTGTCGGTTATGATTCAGGGGCGCACCAACCGGGGATCAAACGATGACCGAAAAACCGTCCAGCCTAGTCAAGGCGTACCGCAACGAGGAATTCCTGAGCGGCCGCGATGGAAGACCCATTCGCATATTGGCCGAATATCTCGAGCCCGCCGCGCGGTTCGAGGAGCAAAGCGTCAGCGATACCATCGTCTTCTTCGGCTCGGCCCGGCTGCTTCCGCGAGACGAGGCGCAAGACGCGCTGAACGAGGCGCGCAAAGCAGGCGGCGATGTCGAGGCCGCCGAACAATTGCTGGATATGTCGCGGTATTACGAGAGCTCGCGCGAACTGGCCGCGCGCCTGACCCATTGGTCTAAAGAACTTGAAGACCACCGGCGGCGGTTTCTAATTTGCACCGGCGGCGGCCCCGGCATCATGGAAGCGGCCAACCGCGGTGCGTCGGAGGCCAAGGGGCTGAACATGGGGCTCAATATTTCATTGCCCTTCGAACAACACGAAAACCCCTACATCACCCGGCAGCTACTGTTCGAATTCCACTATTTCTTCATGCGCAAATTCTGGTTCGTCTATCTGGCCAAGGCGGTGGTCGCTTTTCCCGGAGGCTTCGGCACCTTCGACGAGCTGTTCGAAATCCTGACCCTGGCGCAGACCAACAAACTGAACAAACGCATCCCCATCGTTTTGTTTGGGCGCGAATTCTGGGACGAGGTTGTGGATTTCGAAGCCCTGGTGCGCCACAAGGTCATTAACCGCACCGACCTCGATCTTTTTTACAAAACCGATTCGGTGGACGAGGCGTTCGACTACATCACCCGCGAACTTCACGAACACGCCGTTGAACAACCGGGCTGGAGTCTGTAGGGGGCACAAAAAAAGGGCCGGGTGCAATGCCCGGCCCCATTTCGTTTCGGCGCGAAACCTTAAACGGCGGCTTCCACGGGCGCCTTGCCGACGAGGCGTTCGTAATCCTCACGCAAGGATTTGGTGATGTCGCCGACCGCGTAGCTGTAATCGTCGATGGAGCCCACCGGCGTCACTTCGGCGGCGGTGCCGGTCAGGAACATCTCGGTCGCCTTGCCAAGTTCTTCCGGCATGATCGTGCGTTCGATCACCTCAATGCCGCGTTTGCGGGCGAGATCGATCACCGTGCGCCGGGTGATGCCGTTCAGGAAGCAATCGGGCGTCGGCGTGTGCAACTTGCCATCCCCCAACACCATGAAAACGTTGGCCCCGGTGGCTTCGGCCACATGTCCGCGCCAATCGAGCATGATGGCGTCGTCAAAGCCCGCCGCCTCGGCGGTATGCTTGGACAACGTGCAAATCATGTAAAGCCCGGCCGCCTTGGTGCTGACGGGCGCCGTCTTGGGCGACGGGCGCTGCCAATCCGACATGGTCAGGCGAATGCCCTTGTTGCGGGCCTCGGGCGAGAAATAGGACGGCCACGGCCACGCCGCGACGGCCAGATGAATGGTGTTGGCCTGGGCCGAAACGCCCATCATTTCACTGCCCCGCCACGCCACCGGACGAACGTAACCGTCAATGATGTCGTTGGCCTTGCACGCCTCATTGCAGGCAGCATCAATCTCGGCGGCCGAGTAAGGAATTTCAAAACCCATGGTCCGCGCGCCGGCTACGAGACGTTCGGTATGTTCCGTCAGCTTGAAAATTTCGCCGCCATATGCGCGCTCGCCCTCGAACACCGCCGATGCGTAATGAAGCGCATGGGTCAGAACGTGGGCCGTGGCGTCGCGCCAGGCAACCAGTTCGCCGTCATACCAGATAAAGCCGTCTCTTTGATCAAACGCGGTCGCTGCCATGGAACTTTCTTTCGTCAGATTCGTGTTGTTCAAAAGGTTGTTGCGTTTGGTACCATTATTTGCGATATACGTCAACAACACTGACATATTTTTTTGATGGGTTGACCGATGAACCAAACAAGCGCGCCAGAAGTCGCACCGGAAGCGGCATCAGAAGCTGCATCTGGCTTTAGCGAAGCCGAATTGCGACAGGCCATCGAGCTGTTATTTTTCGCCTATCGCGATTTCACGGCGGAACCCGACGAAATTCTGGCCGAGTACGGGTTTGGCCGCGCCCACCACCGCGTCATCTATTTCGTCGGACGCAATCCCGGCGTCACCGTCAGCAATCTGCTGGAAATATTGCGCATCACCAAACAAAGCCTGTCGCGGGTTCTGGGCCAGCTTCTGCGCGAAGGTTTCGTCACCCAGGAATCCGACCTGCAAGACCGCCGCAAACGCCACCTGAACTTGACCAAAAAAGGCCAGGACCTCGAAACAACCCTGACCACCCTCCAAAGCCGCCGCATCGCCCAAGCCTACGCCGAAGCCGGAGCCGACACCGCGAAAGAATTCCGCAAAGTCCTGCGCGGCATCATCAACAAGGATGACCGTAATCGGGTTGCTACGCTGGATCTGGAATAAGCACCGCAGCGCCGTGGATGTGGCCGGCGCGCAGGTTGTCGAGCGCTGTGTTGGCGTCTTCCAATTTGTAGGTTTCGATGGTGGTTTTGACGGGGACGCGGGGGGCGAGGGTCAGGAACTCTTTGCCGTCGGCCCGCGTTAGGTTGGCGACGGAGACGATTTCGCGTTCTTCCCACAGGAGTTCGTAAGCAAAGCTGGGAATGTCGGTCATGTAGATGCCGGCGCAAACGACGCGTCCCCCCGGGCGTATGGCGCGCAGGGCCAGCGGCACCAGCGGGCCGACGGGGGCGAAGATGATGGCGGCGTCGAGAGGTTCGGGCGGCGGCGCGTCGGACGGTCCGGCCCATGTGGCGCCGAGGTCGCGGGCAAAAACTTGCGCCGCTTCGTCGCCGGGTCGGGTGAAGGCGAAGACCTGTCGGCCTTCGTAGCGAGCCACCTGGGCGACGATGTGGGCGGCTGCACCGAAGCCGTAGATGCCAAGTCGTTCGGGGTCTCCAGCCATGCGCAATGACCGATGGCCGATCAGGCCCGCGCACATCAACGGCGCGGCCTCCGCATCCGAGTAGTCGCCGAGAATGGGAAAGCAATAGCGCGCATCGGCGAGGGTGTAATCGGCGTAGCCGCCGTCCAAATGATAGCCGGTGTAGCGCGCGTGGCGGCACAGGTTTTCTCGCCCGCTGCGGCAATAATCGCATTCATCGCAACTGAAGCCCAGCCACGGGATGCCGACCCTCTCACCGATGGCGAAGCGGTCCACGCCTGCCCCTAACTGGGCTACCGTTCCGATGATCTCGTGGCCGGGAATAATCGGCAGGCTGGGGTCGGTCAGTTCGCCGTCGACCACGTGCAGATCGGTCCGGCACACGCCACAGGCGGCAATGCGAACAAGCACCTGACCGGGACCGGGTTCGGGCCGCGTGAGGTTACGCAGCCGCAAGGGCGATCCGGGGCCATCCAGCACCATCGCCCGCATGGTCGATTTGGCGCACATAAGACCAACCTTCCCTTTAACCGTCCGTACGATACAATACGGCAGTTAAGGGTGGAGACGAAACAATGGAACGGGACGCCGCGCATATACTTGTGGTCGATGACGACGACCGGCTGCGCGAACTTCTGCGCAAGTTCCTGAGCGAGAACGGCTTTCTCGTTTCGGTCGCCAGCGACGCGGCGGACGCCCGGGCGCGGCTTGCCGGGCTGACTTTCGATCTGTTGGTGCTGGATCTGATGATGCCCGGCGAAAGCGGCCTCGAATTCGCCGAAAGCCTGCGCAAAACCAGCGCTGTTCCCATCCTGATGCTGACCGCCATGGGCGAGCCCGAGGACCGCATTACCGGGCTTGAAAAAGGCGCCGACGATTATCTGTCCAAGCCGTTCGAGCCGCGCGAGCTGTTGCTGCGTATCCGCAGCATTCTGCGCCGGGTGCCCGAAACAGCCGCCGCGCCCAGCGAAATCACCATGGGCGACGTCGTGTATGATCCGAAAAGCGAGCGTCTTGTGCGCGACGGCCAACCTATTCGCTTGACCTCCATCGAAGCCGCGTTGCTGAACCTTTTATCGGCCCATTCCGGCACCATCATGAGCCGCGAAGACCTGATTGAGCAAACGGATGCATCCGGCGGGGGACGCGCCATCGACGTTCAGGTCACGCGCCTGAGACGCAAGATCGAACCCGACCCGAAACTGCCCCGCTATTTGCAAACGGTTCGTGGCAAAGGCTACGTTCTAAGGCCCGATTAGGAAATTTGATGAAACGGCTTCAAAGCATCATCAAGGGTATATTGCCGAGCAGCCTTCTCGGGCGCTCGTTGATGATTGTGGTGACGCCGTTGATCATCCTGCAGTTGGTTTCCGGGTTCATTTTTTACGAAAGCCACTGGGACAAAGTCACCTTGCGGCTAGCCCGGAGTGTCGCCGGCGACGTCGCCTCGGTCATTACCATGATGAGCCAGTTTCCGGGGGCCGAAAACAGAAACCGGATCGTCGGCATCTCGGCTGGACATATGGGCCTATCCATTCGCATGGTGCCTGGGGAAATTCTGCCGAACGAACCACCCATCGGCGAAGACCTGATGGAACGAATGCTAATCCGCTCGTTGGGCGAACAGGTGCGCAGACCTTTCCAGATCGATACCCGGTCTTTGGAAAAATTCGTGATTATCCGGGTCCAGCTACCGGATGGAATCGTCGAATTCATCACTTCGCGCAAGCGGCTGTTCAGTTCGACGACCTACATCTTCGTGATGTGGATGGTCGGCTCTTCGCTCATCCTCTTCGCCGTCGCCACCCTGTTCATGCGCAACCAGGTGCGCCCGATCCGGCGGCTGGCGATCGCCGCCGACGATTTCGGCAAGGGGCGCGACCATCCGGAGTTCAAA
>JABGRG010000206.1 GCA_018648445.1 Rhodospirillales bacterium
GGCTCTTCGATCTTCACGTGCCGGAAGGCGTGAGTATGAGTATTATCGGCCGGTTCCCGAAGCTCGATGGTCCGGGAGCCGAGCGAGTGGTTATCGGCAAGCGGTCGAGGCGGGCGCTGCATTCGGTTACAACCCGAACCGTCAGTGCCGGGGCGGAACTGGCCATAACCTGGGATTTCGACGAGCGTTACGAAGGCGGACCGCCGCACGAATTGGCCGACCTGGCGCTCGCAACCGGATTGGCCGGTGTTGCCCTTATAACCTTGATTTTCGGCCTCCTTCAGCAGTCACGTGTACGGGCCCGCACAGCCGAAATGGCGACGCTGCGGCTCGAGAGCGAAATGGAACAGCGCGCCCTTGCCGAGATGGAAGTTCGGCGCATGTCCAAGGTGTTCATGGATGCCGCCGATCCGATCATCATCGAGGATCTGGACGGGATCATTATCGAGATGAACGCGGAAGCCGAAAGCGCTTACGGCTGGCCCCGCGAGGAATTGATCGGCAAGCCAATTGATACAATCCTACCTGCCTACCTGCACGACCAAGCCCATGAACTGCACGCGCGGTGCAAGAACGACGAAGACATGCGCAATATCGAAGGCGTGCGCATGACCAAAACCGGAAGGTCAATTCCGGTCCTAATTACGCTGTCGTTGCTCAAGGACGAGGAGGGCCGGGGCGAGGCGGTGGCGACTCTGGCCAAGGACATCAGCACGCAAAAACAGGCTGAGCTGGAAGTTCGGCGTATGTCTAAAGTATTTATGGACGCCGCCGATCCGATCATCATTGAGGACCTCGACGGCATCATTGTTGAGATGAACGCGGAAGCCGAAAACGCTTATGGCTGGTCGCGCGAGGAACTGATCGGCCATTCGATTACGAAAATCGTCCCCCCCGAACGCCATGATCAGGCTCAGGATATTTTGGGCCGGTGCCTGACCGGCGAGGAAGTGCGCAATATCGAAGGGATTCGCTGGAACAAAAGCGGCGAAAGGTTGGACGTGTTGCTTACCTTGTCGCGCCTGACCGACGAGTCTGGTGAGCCGTTGGCCGTCGCCACGTTGGCCAAAGATATCTCCGACCTGAAGATCGCGGAACAGAAGTTGCAGCGCCACAGTCAGGAGTTGGAGCAGCGGGTTTCCGAAAGGACGAAAGAGCTGAGCGCCGCGAAGGACCAGGCCGAAGAGGCAACACGGGCCAGCCTTAACATGATGCTCGACCTGGAACAGGAACGGAGTTTGGCGGAGCAAATGCGCGAGACGGCGGAGGAGGCGACCAAAGCCAAATCGTCGTTCCTTGCAGCCATGAGCCACGAAATTCGCACGCCGATGAACGGCGTCGTTGGCATGATTGATTTGTTGCGCCAGACCAAGATGGATCGCGACCAAAGCCAGATGATGCGCACGGTGCGCGATTCGGCTTTCTCACTTTTGCAGATTATCAACGACATCCTCGACTTTTCGAAGATCGAGGCGGGCAAGATGGACATCGAGTCGATCCCCGTTTCCGTTCGCGATGCGGTCGAGGGTGTATGCGAAACCCTGGCACCCAACGCTGCTGAAAAGGACCTCATGGTGTTGACCTTCGTCGATCCCAACATTCCCGAATGGGTCATCGGCGATCAGGTCAGGCTCCGTCAAATTCTGTTCAATATTGGCGGCAACGCGATCAAGTTCACGCAAAACGAGCCGGGAAAACAAGGCAAGGTGATGATCCGTGCCGAGCTTGCCTCCGATGGCAACGCCGAGCGCACGGTGGTCAGATATTCAGTGAGCGACAACGGCATCGGCATTCCCGAAGAGGCCCAGGAGAAACTTTTCGAGGCTTTCACCCAGGCGGAAAGCTCGACGACGCGGCGTTTCGGCGGCACTGGGCTGGGTCTTTCCATCTGCGTTCGTCTGGCGGACCTCATGGAAGGGGAAATCACGGTGGATAGCGAACCCGGTGAGGGATCGACGTTTACGGTTACCATACCGCATCATCGCTCGGACAAGGCGTCGACCCTTAGCGACGGAAAAGATTTGAGCGGGGTTCGGATTCTTCTGGCCACGGCGATCGAAGAATCCGCTGACTTCCTGTCACGCTATGTTGGTCACTGGGGGGGCGAGATCGAGGCGGTTCCTGACCTTGGTGCGGTACAATCTGTGGCACAAAAAGCCGCCTCAGCCGGTCGGCGGTTTGATGCGATCGCGTTGGATGCGGACTGGACGCCCGTAGAGAAGAAGGATTTGCGCCAACAACTCCGCGACGACGCCGGGCTTGCCGGGAGTAAATATATTTTCCTTGAAAAGGGGCGGCGCAAGTCGGCCCGGCAGGCAGACGAGGATACAGTTACCGTGGATGCAGCGCCGACCCATCGCGCGGCATTCCTGTCGGCCGTCGCTGTGACCGTTGGCCGTGCCAGTCCGGAAATCAAGGCCGAGGAAGTGACCGTGGATATCCGTGGCGGCAAGGCGCCCTCGATTGACGAGGCGGCGCGAATGGGCCAGCTTATTCTGGTCGCCGAGGACAATCTGACCAATCAGGACGTTATCCGTCGTCAACTTAACCTTCTAGGCTACGCCGCCGAGTTATTCGAAGACGGCGAGAAGGCCCTGGAGGCGTGGAAGAAGAAGAAATACGCGATCCTGCTGTCCGACTGCCATATGCCCAATATGGACGGCTTCGGACTGACGGCGGCCATCCGCGAGGCGACCGATGTTACGGATGCCCGTTTTCCCATTGTCGCCATTACGGCGAACGCGCTGCAGGGCGAGGCGGATCGGTGTCTGGCTGCGGGCATGGATGACTATCTGTCCAAGCCTTTGGAAATGAGCCAGCTCAAGGCGACCCTAAAAAAATGGATGCCGGTATCGGCAATGGCTATCGAGCCGGAACCCGAGGAGGTCGATACCCCGCCAGCCAAGGCCGATCTTTCCGTGGCAGAGGAAGTGGTTGCTGAGCCCGCGGCGGCGGCCTCCGATAGCTCGGCCATCGATCCTTCCGCACTGAAAAGCGTCTTCGGCGATGACGAGGAAACCTTCAAGGAGATATTGAGGGACTTCGTAGACCCAGCCGCTTCCAACATCGAAGAAATCGACGCCGCCTTTGCCAGCCGTTCGGCGGACGGCGTGGCCAAGGCCGCCCATAAGCTGAAATCGTCTTCACGCAGTGTCGGCGCCAACGATCTGGCGGATTTGTGCCTTGCCCTCGAAACGGCCGGCAAGGCCGAAGACTGGAATACGATAGACGAAGCAGCCCCGCATCTGGCAGGCGTCATGCAAGACGTCGCCGATTACATAAAGGCGCTCTGAGGGCTGTTTTTTCCGCAAAAAAATGGTGCCGGCACCAGGAGTCGAACCCGGGACAACCTGATTACAAATCA
>JABGRG010000060.1:0-11922 GCA_018648445.1 Rhodospirillales bacterium
TCGGGAGGGCCGGTAAAGCGATCTCAGTGATTCCGAATAAGGGAGACATGCTCTATTTGAACCGTATGCGGGGGTTTAGGTAGGTGTAGCCGATATCGGCCAGCGTTTGCGTCGCGGCGGCGACGAAAACCGCCACCATTGCGCAGGCCTCGATGACATAGATGTCCTGATTGAGCGCCGCTTCCAGAAGAAGCGCGCCAAACCCCTTATAGGCAAAAGCAAACTCGACGACGATCACACCCGACAGCAGCCAGTTGACCTGCAGCATGATGATGGTGAAGGGCGCAATGAGCGCGTTGCGCAAGGCATGGCGCACAATCACCCGGCGGTAAGGCAGGCCCTTGAGGACCGCCGTTCGGATGTATTGTGTCGTCATCACCTCGGCCATGGAGGCCCGGGTCATGCGCGTTACATAGCCGAAGTCGTAAACCACCAGCACCATAACCGGCAGGATGAGTTGCACCGGATCGAAGCCGTCGCTCATGGGGCTCGTTCCCGGCAGCCATTTCAGGCCGAACACGAAGATCGCCGAAAAAAGGACGGCGCTGGCGAATTCCGGAATGGATGTTGTTATCACGCTAAGCTGCGAGATGGCGCGGTCCAGCATCCGCCCTTCCCGCATTCCCGCCAGCACACCCAGCACCAGCGACACAGGAATCATGATGGCGAAGGTCCAGAAACCGAGAATGGTCGTATTCCACAGGCGCGGCCAAAGGACTTCCGATACAGGAACCTTGAAACGGATGGACTGGCCGAATTCTCCCTGGATGAAACCCAACAGCCAACTTCCGTAACGCACCCACAAGGGTTCCATGTAGCCATGGGCCGCCAGCCATATCTGGCGTTGTTCTTCGCTGGAATAGGGGCCGAGAACTTTTGTCGCGACGCTGCCCGGGGTCAGTTCGAGCAGCAGGAAAACGGCAACGGACACCAAAACCATAATTAAGGCCATGTTGCCAAGTCGCCTGAGAACAAAAAACAGCATTGCAATCCGAATGCGCTGAAGATGGCCGAATGCGCTAAAGATGGCCGAATACGCTAAAAACGGAAAGACCGGGCGGTATCCCCGCCCGGTCCGTCATCCATCTTAGCTGGCCAGCCACACCTTGTTGTAATGGTGTTCCTCGGCCACCTGGCAGTATATGCCACGCACCCGTTTATGCGCCGTGGTAAAAATAGAGCGCCAGGACGACTGGTGCATGATCGCATCGTCCTGCAGAACCGCCTCAATCTTCGCCATCACCTTGGCCCGCTCACCGGCATCCAGCATGGTCCCGGCCTCATCGAGCAGCGCATCAAACGCAGGGTTCGCGTAAGACGTCTCGTTCCACGCCACACCGGTTCGATAGGCCAGGTTCAACACCTGCACGCCCAGCGGCCGGTGGGTCCATGACGTCATGCCGAACGGCGTCGTCAGCCAGCGGTCCCAATAGGTGCCGCCGGGCATGATGTTAATGGCCAGATCAATCCCCGCGGGTTTGAGCATTTCGGCCAGCGCCTTGCAGGCGTTCTGCTCCCAGGTGGGGTTGGCGACGCAATCGATCCTGATTTTGATTCCGTCCGCATAGCCGGCATCGGCCAGATATTTCTTGGCCAACGCGTAGTCCTGCTTGATCGGCGCCAGCTTGAAGTACTCGGGATGGACCGGCGCCACATGATGGTCCTCACCCGGCGCACCGCGTCCCAGATAGACGATCCGTAAAATCTTTTCCTGATCGATGCAGGCCTGGATCGCCTTGCGCAGGTTCTTGTTGTCGAACGGCGCTTCCGTGATTTTCATGCGGGCGACGCCGCACTGCGCCGTCACGGCCTCGTAATTGACCAGATCGGGGATGTTCTTCATCACATCGACCTGTTCGATATTGGTGCGGAAATTGGCGTCGATCTGCCCCGAGGCGAAGGCCGCCAACTGGGCCGACGGATCGTCGCCATGGTCGATATAGGTGATCTTGTCGAGATAGACGTCGCCGCCCCACCAGGGCGCATCGGTGCGCCGCGTCAGAACGGCCTTCTCGCCGACCTTGAATTCCTCGAGCATGAACGGCCCGGTCCCCACCGGATTTTTTGAGAGATCCCCACCTTCTTCTTCAAAGCGGCGATGGACAATCAAAGCCGGGTAATCGCCCATGCTTTCCGGCAACGACAGATCGGCCCGGTTGAGGTGGAAGCGCACGGTGTGGTCGTCGACCTTCTCGACCGCGCCTTTCGTGCCCACCGTGGACATCACCGGTTTGCCTTTGTCATCCTTCTTGCCGGTGTCGACTTTTTCGGTCATGGCGCTGAAGCGCCCCTGATTCGACGAACCTGTCGCGGGATCGAGCCAGCGCTTGAAATTGTACACCACGTCGTCGGCGCCAAAATCGTCACCGTTGGACCACTTGACCCCTTTGCGCAGTTTGAACGTCCAGGTTTTTAGGTCTTCCGACGCGCTCCAGCTTTCCGCCAGATAGCCCTCGGCAACATTGTCCTCGTTGATGCGGACAAGCGGCTCGGTCATGTGGCGCGCCAGATTGCCCTTCTCCGACCAGTCATAGGTCGCCGGGTCGGTCATTTCCTTCACGTTCATGGAAACGCGCAGGTTGCCACCCTTGCGGGGTGTTTCAGCGGCGATTGCCGAAGCAGGGCCGAATACGCTGCCCGCCATGGCGTAGGCGGCGGTCGCCGAAACGCCCAAAAGCGTCGCCGTGCGCAGAAATTCGCGACGGCCGATTTCGCCCTTGCGAAACTGTTCCCTTAATTCCGGAATGAATGGATGAAGATCCGCGTTACCTTTTTCCGACATACCCAACCCCTTCCCCTTGGTTGCAAGACCACTTTCTATAGTAGGAAGTCGAAACGAGATGTCAAATAGGGGAACGGTCGTTAAGTGTCGCCAAACTCAAATGAATACCCGGCGGAACGAACGGTGCGGATGGGATCGAGCTCGCCATCATCATTGAGCGCCTTGCGCAAGCGCCGGATATGAACGTCGACGGTTCGTTCCTCAACGAAGATATCCCGGCCCCAAACTTCGTCCAGCAAATGCTCGCGCGACAGAACACGTCCGGCGTTCTCCATGAAGTACCTGAGAAGCCTGAACTCGGTCGGTCCCAGTTTGATCGCCCGACCATTTCGTAGCACTTTATGCGCGGCCAAATCCATGACGATCTCGCCGCCCGAAATAGTTTCGTGAACGCCTGATGGTTCGGCGCGCCGCAATAGCGAGCGAATGCGCGCCAACAATTCCTTGGGCGAAAACGGCTTGGTGACGTAATCGTCGGCACCCGTATCCAATCCGCGCACACGATCAGACTCTTCGCCTCGCGCTGTCAGCATGATCACGGGAATACCCTCGGTTTCGGGTTTTTCCCGGATACGGCGGCAAACATCCAGTCCGGAAAGGCGTGGCAACATCCAGTCAAGAAGGATCAGGTCCGGCTTGCACTGCTCAATTTTCAGCAGCGCTTCTTCACCGTCACCGGCCTCTTCCACACGATACCCGTCGGCCTCCAGATTATAGCGAAGCATGGTTACGAGCACCGCTTCGTCCTCGACAATCAAAATCTGCGAATTCATGACGATGATCCACCCCAGCGCTGATGCCCGCGCCCGATTGCGGGCAAGGTAACCGAGAAAGTGCTTCCGACGCCGACTTCACTGTCAATCACCAGTTGCCCGCGATGCCGGTTGAGGATGTGCTTAACGATGGCCAGCCCCAGGCCCGTGCCGCCCATGGCGCGGCTTCTTGCTTTATCTACGCGGTAAAATCTCTCGGTCAAGCGCGGAATGTGTTCGGGCGCAATTCCGTCACCCTGATCCAATATGGAAACCGACAGGGTTTGTGGGACCTCGATATGGGGAACGACGCGAACGGTACTGCCTTCGCCCCCGTACTTCACGGCGTTGTGCATCAAATTTTGGAAGACCTGAAGCAATTGGTCCCCATCACCCCGAACGTTCGGCAGGTCATCCATCGTTTCGACGGAAATGGTCACGTTGTTTTTTTTCGATTCCGGTTCAAGCATGAGGGCTGCGGTTTCCAGAATCTCTGAAATTCGAATGATCGCGGTGGGCCGTGCGTGCTCGTTGGCCTGAATGCGTGAAAGAGACAGCAGGTCCTCGACCAGACGAGTCATCCGGTAGCCTTGCTGTTCCATTATTTTCAGGAAATCTTCCCGCGCCGCAGGGTCATCCTTGGCTGCGCCTTGAAGGGTTTCGACCATTCCGACGATGGTCGAAAGAGGGGTGCGCAATTCGTGGCTGACATTGGCCACGAAGTCGGCACGCATTTCCATGGTCCTGCGAATCGCCGTCAGATCATGGATGACCAGAACGGCGGCCGGGTCAATCTGCCGGATCGACGACAAACGGACAAGCTGGGCCAGCAGATACTGCTCGACATTTTCGCCGCGCGTATATTCCACGGTCCTGGACATGCCGCCGCCACCAGCGAGAACCTCTTCGACCGCATCAATGACATCGGGGTTGCGAACGGCGGTGGTCAGGTCCGAATCGATGGGGTCGTAGCCAAACAGATCGATCACGGCTCGATTCGCGTGAATGATGCGCCGATCCCGTCTGAACACCAGGACCGGATCGGGAATGGCATCGAGAATCACCTCGTAGGATTCGGCCAGACGCGACTGGCGAACAAATTCTTCCTGCAGACTGCCTTCCACCGCAACCGCCGATTCGGCCATTTCGATCATCGCGCTTTTCAAACGCGCCGCGGCGAACAGGACGCCGATGCAGCCGATCACCCCGCCCGCGAACGCGACGTTCGGCGCCAAAAAGCCCAGCCAGCCCAGCATCAGGAACACCAGCGCCACCGGGGCCGCCAATTGGACGAAATAGCGACTGTTCAACCGCGCCATTGAAAAATCCGGCTCATGAAATGACCGGAGCAAAGAAAGCGCCCGCAATGCCTGCTAGTCAAGAAGCTTGCGTCCACGAACCCATCTTTTCGGCAAAACGACATCGATGAAAACCCCGAAATTGGAAAATGATATAATTTACAAAATAACTTTTATCGGTTATCAATATTCATCGGAAAACCCGTCGCCCGAAAGGTGCCCGGCGGGCATCCGAAGAGAACGGCAGCACAAGGCGAAAGCCAACAGATAATTATGTCGGGGAGTCCGCCAGTCAGGTCGATTTGGTTATCCTCGCCCGAGACGGTATCATCGCCTTCGAAAAACAAGGAGGAAAATGGGATGAAGAAATTGTTACAAGTGTCGGTATTGGGTCTGGTCGCGCTTGGCGTCCTGATGATCGGCTCGCTGAATTCGGCGATCGCCGCGTTCCCCGAAAAACCGATCACCATCATGGTTTATGTAAAGCCCGGCGGCGGCGTCGATGTTGATTCGCGCAAGCTGGCCGAAATCGGCAAAAAGATCACGGGCGCCGAATTCGTGGTGAAAAACAAGACGGGCGCCGGCGGCCTCGTTGCCATGAAGTACATTCTTGAGCAGCCCGCTGACGGTTATACGCTGTTCGCCACCACCAAATCGGTGGTGTACAAGGTCGTTACCGCGAAAAGCGACGTCGATCTCAATGCCTTCGAATGGACGGCGATGACGCAGTCCGACCCCGAGGCGATCATCACCAACCGCGAACTTCCGGTGAATACCTGGGAACAGATCGTTGCCGACGCCAAGGCCAAATGCGCCGCTGGCAAGCGCCAGATCTGGACCGGGCCCGCAGCCGGTGGCCTTGATCACGTCATGGCCATGAAAACCTGGAAAGCGTCCGGGATCGATCCGAAATGCGTCAAGTACGTGCCCTTCAAGGGCGGCAAGAAGGCGATGATCGAACTTCTCGGCGGTCGTGGCACCGTGTACGTGGGCAACCCCCGCGACACCATCGGCCAGCCCAAGTTCAAGATTGCCGCGCTTTCGCGTGGCAGCCGTCTGTCGGCCTACCCCGATGCCCCGCTGTTCAAGGAACTGGGCATCAGCGGTCTCGACAACGAGATCATGTGGCGTGGCTTCGCCATCAAAAAGGGCATCCCGGCTGACGCGCAGAAGTTCTATGAGAACCTGTTCGACAAGCTGAAAAGCCATCCCGACTGGGTCGCTCACGTTGGCAAAATGAGCATTGATCCCGTCTACCTCGGGCCTGCGGCGTTTGCCGACGTCATCAAGACCGACAAGGCCGAAGTCACGAAATGGGCAACCGACGCCGGTATCTTGAAATAAGATCCGTTTGACGGTTAACCTGAGAAAGTAAGGTGAGGCGCCGGGCCGTTTTCCCGGCGCCCATCACCTGTTTAATAGCGAGGATCGGTCGATGTCGGCACAAACCAACGACGCTACGGCCAACGACGCTACGGCCAACAACAGCGCGCCCAACGAAATCGGGCAACCCAGTTTTATCGGAAATCTGGTTATTCCGTTGGTCCTTCTGGCGCTGATCGCCGTTTATTTTTTCGAGACGCTTGACTATCCGGTGCAGGAAGATGTCGGCCCTGCCGCGGTTCCGTACCTGTGGATGGTCTTTACCACCGGGTTCTGTGCCTATCTCGCCGTTCGTGCATTGGGCCGCAAGGGCAAGCCCGATCCGGTGCCGGGGCGCGTCGGTTTCGTGGCGATTTCCGTCGCTTGGCTGGCGCTTTATCTTTTCGCCATTCAAACGGTCGGGTACTTCCTCAGCACCTTCGTATTCCTGGTGGTTTCCACTTATGCGCTGACCTACCGCAAATGGCCGGTTATTTTCGCGCTGGCGGCGGGTTGGATGGTGTTTTCCTACTTCGTCTTCTTCAAGCTGCTCTATATTCCGCTTCCCGTCGGCCCGCTTCTAAAGCCATATCTGGGATACTAGCAGCTAGCGCAGCGTGCTGAGATAGAAGTGGTCCGATGTGATGCATCGGCTGCGGCGCCATTCGACCGGCGTATCGCCATAGGTCATGGCAATCCTGTCAATTTCGAGCAGCGGTGCGCCAACCTCGACATCAAGCAACTCGGCGTCTCGCGGGTCTGCGCTTACGGCGCGAAGGCGCTCTTGCGCGCACACGACCCTGACGCCGTACTCGGTTTCATAGTGCGGATACATTTCATTGGGAAGCGCGTCGCGCAAGCTCTCACAAAGGTTCGGAAACACCTCTTCGGAGACGACAACCGTTTCAAATACGCGCGCGGCTCCGTCAAGGGTGCGAAGGCGTTCGACCACCGCCACCGGCGTTCCGTTCGTCAGACCGAGGCGCGCCACCGCCTCGGGTGTCGCCGCCTGCTTCGAACACGAAATCGGAATGGTTTGGGGAAGCTCTTTTACCCCGTCTTCGCGATGAAGATGGAAAAAGTGGGAATGCTCGCGTTCGTCGGTATGGCTGGCCACGAAGGTTCCCTTGCCGCGAAACCTGACCACCAGATTGTCCGCCGCCATCTGGGCGATGGCCTTGCGAACCGTGCCTTGACTGACGTTATAAAACTCGGCAAATTCGTTCTCGCTCGGAAGAGGTTCTCCGGGCCTCCATTCGCCAGCCACCAGCCGTTCGACGATAATCTCTTGAATCTGTGCGAAAAGCGGTCGAGCCGTGGGTCGAACGGGTTTTTTGGCCATGAGCGCGTCCTTCCATCGAGGTTGCGGCGTTCCGCCGCCCCCGTAATTTTTATCTGATATTTTATAGCATAATATGTCCGTGCCCCGACGACAAGTTCGCGTGCTTGCGCGAAGCCGCTGTTTGACTTCTGCGCCCGAAGCGGATTAACTCTTCTGCGCAACAGGAAAGAGAAGTGGGAAAGATGCCCGATAAGTCGAAATCCAAATCCGTGAAGGAAATTCGCGAAATTCTCAAGGACATCAATCCGGCCCTGAAAAGGTTACTCGAAATTACGGATGATCCCGGCGAGATGGAAACGGTCCTGTTTGAAAGCATTCGGTCCGGCGCGCGAAGTCTTCGCATCGCGCGGCGCATCGCCAAGAAGGATTAGGTTCCGAGCCTCCTCAGCCGAAGTTTAAAAACTCTCGGTGTCGCGGGCTCGTTTTCAGTGAAGCAGGGGCGTCTTTCGGGTTGAGTTAGGAACTCGTTCGTTTGCCCTGTGCGCAAAGGTAAATTATATAATTTACCGTTGACACCGGTTCGGCCTCAAATTACGGTTTCCGCCACAAATACGTTCGGCGGAGTCTGCACGTTTAATTCCCGATCTCCGCGCGCCGCGCACGTCGCTTCTGCCAAGCAGAACATGCGGCGAGGACGAAAGAGGAACGCAAGATGGCATTTTCGAGAAAGACGGCATTGTTTGGCCGCACCCGCGCCCTTGAACGCCAGATAGAGGAATTTCTGGACGCCATTTCGGAAGCGGGTCTGATTTTTCAGCGCGCCATCAAGATTTACCTTTCGGAAGGCGCGTCTTCGGAATTCATGGAGGCCCTCGAGGACGTCAGCGCAATCGAGACCCGCGCCGACGAACTCCGCCGTTCGGTTGAAGCGCAACTCTATGAGAAGACACTGATTCCGGATTTGCGGGCGGACGTCTTGAGCCTTCTTGAGGATATGGACTGGCTGATCGGCATTTTTCAGGCGAACTGTTATCGTTTCGCCACCGAGAAGCCCGACATACCGAACGAGTACCATCGCGACTTCTTGGACCTGACGGAAACCGGGGTGACCTGCACCGACTGTCTGGTGATGGCGGCGCGCGCATTCTTCCGCAACATTGAGGCGGTCCGTGACCACAATCACAAGGTCATTTATTACGAGACCGAGGCCGACAAGATTTGCACCAAGATGAAGACGGCGATTTTTGAATCCGAATTGCCGTTGGACCGAAAAATGCACCTTCGTTATTTCGTCGACCGCCTGGACGAGGCGGCCAACGCCGCCGAGGACGTGGCCGACGAATTGGCCATCTACACCATCAAACGCAGCATCTGACGGGAAAGTTTAAAGCGAAAGCATGGACATCGTCGTTCTTCTGTTCCTGACCAGCGGCCTGTTTTTGGGTTGGTCGCTTGGCGCCAACGACGCCGCCAACGTGTTTGGCACGGCGGTGGGCACGGGGATGGTGCGTTTCGTGACAGCGGCCATGGTGTGCAGCGTGTTCCTGTTATTGGGCGCGGTGATCAGCGGCGCGGGGGCTGCCCACACCCTGGGCAAACTGGGTTCGGTGAACGCCCTTGCGGGATCCTTCGCCGCGGCCTTTTCGGCGGCGCTGACGGTGTACTGGATGACCAAGGCGGGCCTGCCGGTTTCAACCAGCCAGGCCATTGTCGGCGCGATCATCGGCTGGAACTGGTTTTCCGGATCGATCACCGACGCCGGCGCCCTGGCCAAAATTCTCGCCACCTGGGTGGCCTGCCCGCTGCTGGCCGGTTTTATCGCGGTGCCGTTGTTTCATGTCACCACACGCGTCATCAAGCGGGCCGGGATTCATTTGTTGCGGCTTGACGCCTATACCCGTGCGGCGCTGATATTGGCCGGCGCCTTCGGCTCCTACAGCCTGGGCGCCAACAACATCGCCAACGTGATGGGCGTGTTCGTTCCGGTTTCACCGTTCACCGATTTCAGCGTGGCGGGGCTGTTCACTTTTTCGTCGATCCAGCAGTTGTTTTTGTTGGGCGCGGTGGCCATCGGGGTCGGCGTGTTCACGTATTCCAAACGGGTGATGCTGACGGTGGGCTCGGATTTGCTGCCGCTTTCGCCGGTGGCCGCCTGGGTGGTGGTGATGTCCCACTCCATCGTGCTTTTCCTGTTCGCCTCCGAAGGCCTGGAACATCTGCTGGCGTCGGCCGGTCTGCCGACAATCCCGCTGGTTCCGGTGTCCAGTTCGCAAGCGGTGGTCGGCGCAGTGGTCGGCATCGGCCTGTTCAAGGGCGGGCGCAATATCCAATGGCGGGTATTGGGGACCATCAGCGGCGGCTGGATCACGACGCCCATCATTGCCGCCTGCGTCAGCTTTTTGTCGCTGTTCGTTTTGCAGAACGTTTTCGACCAGCAGGTCTATCGCGCGGTTCATTTCGAACTGTCCCCCACGGTTATGGAGCGTCTCGTGACGCACGGGGTGTCGGTGGAGGATCTGCGCGATCTGCGCGGCACGGATTTCCCGGCAGCGACGCGCCTGCTGGACGCCGTTAAAGAGCGCACATCCCTGAGCGGCTACCAGCAAAATGATCTGCTGGCGACGGCCGAAGTGTTTCGCACGTCATTCGACCCGGCCCATATGGCCTCCATCGATAAAGACAGCCTGAGCGCCGATCAGTTGGGTGCGATCCATTCCCTGGCCGGACAAACCTACCGCCACAAGTGGCAGGTATCGGAAAAACTGGCGCAAGCCAGCGCCGAGTGGCAGCTTCACGAAGAAACAACCGTCAACAAGATTTATAACAAACGGGTCAAAAGCCAGATGGCTCAGGTATTTCGAACGTTTGGCATCGAAAACTGATTGAAAGAGAGCCTCCGAATACCGAAAGAATGGAGGCGGAGAAACAAAATGGAACTCATAGAAAGTCTGGGCTTCGGTTTTTCGATTGTTCTCGGCTGGAAACCCATGCTGGTCATTATCGTCGGCGTTGTCGTCGGCATCATGGTCGGCGCCATGCCGGGGCTTTCTCCGTCCACCGGCGTGGCCTTGCTGGTTCCCTTCAGTTACACCATGTCGCCGGCTCTGGCGCTGGTTCTTTTGGTTTCCATTTACATCTCGTCAAACTACGGCGGGTCGATTACGGCAGTCCTGATCAATACGCCGGGCACACCGTCTGCCGCCGCTACTGCCATGGACGGGTACCCACTGACCCTGAAGGGGGAAGCCGGAAAAGGTTTGGGCATGTCGTTGATCGCCTCGACCATCGGCGGAATTTTCGGCGTGATCATTCTGATCCTGTTTGCCGTACCGCTGGCCAAGCTGGCAATCGCTTTCCACCCCGCCGACTATTTCGCGTTGGCCATTTTCGGATTGACGACGGTGGGTTCACTGGGAACCGGTAACGTCGCCAAGTCGATGCTAGCGGTCCTTTTCGGATTGCTGATCAACACCATCGGCATTGATCCGTTAAGCGGCGTGTCGCGGTTCACCTGGAGGGTCGACACCCTTTATGACGGGTTCAGCCTGATCCCCGCGCTGATCGGTCTTTTCGCGCTTAGCGTGGTCTTCGCGGCCATGGAGAAGGGCGAGTTCGGCAAAAAGGTCGTCGACGAGGTTTCCGGCACCTTCCCGACCCTGCTCGAAACCTGGAAGACCAAACTGACCATCGTGCGATCAAGCATCCTGGGCACGGTCATCGGAATTTTCCCGGGCGCGGGCGCGACCATCGCCGCGTTTATCAGCTACGGCATCGCAAGGCGTTCCAGCAAAGAACCCGAAACCTTCGGCAAGGGCGCACTGGACGGCGTGGCGGCTTCGGAAGCGGCCAACAGCAGTTCGGTCGGCGGGGCGCTAATTCCCCTGTTGGCTCTGGGCATTCCCGGCAGCGCCACCGACGCCGTTCTGATCGGCGCGCTGCAACTGCACGACATCACCCCCGGCCCCATGCTGTTCCAGACCAACCCCGAGATCGTCTACGGTATTTTCGCAGCCCTGATCATCGCCAACGGCATCATGCTGTTGATGGGATTTTACGGCGTTCGCGTTTTCGCCAAGGTCGTGGAAGTGCCTATCAGCATTCTGTACCCGCTGATTATCGCCATCGCATTGATCGGCAGTTTCGCGGTTCGCGGCTCGTTCTTCGATGTGGGCGCGTGTTTCGCATTCGGCGTCATCGGATGGATTTTCAAACGCTACGGCTTCCCCGTGGCACCGGTTGTTCTGGGCATCGTGCTGGGCAGTCTTCTGGAAGAGAACTTCCGCCGGGCCATCATGATGGATGGGCCTACGGTGTTCTTCACCGAGCCCCTTTCCGCCACCATGCTGGCCATTGCCGCACTTTTGTTCATCCTTCCGATTTACCGGAACTTCAAGGCAAAGAAAGCCACGTCCGACGAATAAGAAAACGGCGGGTCCATATAACTGG
>JABGRG010000060.1:11976-16559 GCA_018648445.1 Rhodospirillales bacterium
CCCGCCATAATTCTTCTACGCGACTGCGCCGCCTGCCTTACCAGTTCGTATAAGGATGGGCGATCAGATTTGCATTGAAATACCGGGGATCGCCGCTGACTTCCTCGCCGATCCAGTCGGGTTTGGTGAACGCCTGATTTTCGTCGGCGAGTTCTATTTCGGCGACGATCAGGCCCTGGTTCACGCCCGCGAATTCATCCACTTCCCAGACAAATCCTTCAAAGGGAATTTTGTATCGGGTTTTTTCGATGATCGGTTTTTCACACAGATCATCCAGCATCTCGGTCGCGTCCGCCGTCGGAATTTCATATTCGTACTCGGCGCGGGTCATCCCGACGGTGATCCCCTTGATCGTCAGGAAAGCCGCGTCATCGATGGTTCGCACCCGAACCGTGCGTTCCTTGACGGTCGAGAGATATCCCTGCCGGTATTTCGTTCCCTTGGCCAACGCACGCCAGGCGTCGCCGACAACCAGGAACTTTCGTTCGATTTCTTTTGCCATAGCTTAATGTCTCCTGCCCATTATCCACCTACTGGGGCGCCCGACTATTCGGGAAGCTGTTCCATGCCGATGACCCGCTTGATCGCACGCAGGTAATTGACGTTCTCGTATTCATCCAACCCCAGCATTTGCTTTGCTTTCAGGATTGCCGGAATGTCGACGGATTCGACGGCCACGGTTTGCAGACCGGCGCCGTTGATCTCAATCTCGGCGATCTCGGTGATGCAGTCATTGATGGTGAATGCGAAGCGCCGCTTGAAAACGCTGACCGGGGCCAGTTGCGGATGCGGGCGAATAACCTCGTCCAGATATTGATCTAGGGTGTACTCGTCCCGTTTTAACGCGCCAATTTCAACGCCGAACGCCGGAAAGACATCGGCCTGAAGGGCCGCCGCCGACATCGGAAACTCCCCTTTCATGCGAGGGTTCCACTGCTCCAACCCTTCTTTCTCCTGAACAAACACCTTGATGTCCATGAGACGGTCGCGGACCTTCGTATTGTTCTCATTGTTGGCGGCTGAGACGATATAAATCTCGCGGCCTTCGCGAATGCCGCCACAGGGCGACAGGGCGCGCATTTTCTGCTCGACCAGTCCGAAATTTTTCGCCCATGTTCTGAATTCGAAACGCGGTTTGATTTCAGCCATCTAGCGGCTCCTTTTCCCAACCATTTCCTCATCCGGACATTGCCGTCGCGATCAACGAATGAAATTCATCGCCTCCCGTACGGACGGCATGACCGGATATGCGCAAAACTCTTGCGGCTTGCTTTGCCGGTAAGGGATTCTGCCGAATTCCGCCGCTTAATGTCAAATGATAAATTATATAATTTATTGGTTAAACGCAGTGCAAACTGATGCCTAAGGCAGTGTCCGCGACCTGACGGGACCGGCCATAGTCAGGTTATTTGGCAACGGGGAGAATGATACGAAATGCGGCTCCACCCATTTTATTTTTGACGACCTTCAGTCCGCCACCATGGGCCTCGACAATGGAATGGCAAATTGAAAGCCCCATTCCCATGCCTTCGCTTTTTGTTGTGAAGAACGGGTCGAACAATTTTTTGTGGATCGCCTCTGGGATTCCCGGCCCCGAATCTTCGACGACGATTTCAACATTTGTCGCGTCGAAGGATGCAGTTCGGATGGATAACAGACGATTGCCATCTACCGTTTCTCTCATCGCTTCCAAACCGTTTCGCGCCAGGTTCAACAGGACCTGTTGAAGCTGCACCAAATCCGCGCTTACCAACGGCAGCGCTTCCTCCAGATCGAGCTCGATCACCGCATCACACTGAAGAGCTTCGCTTTGCACCAATTCGGTTGCTTCGCGGATGGCAGCGTTCACGTTGATGTCGCGACGTTCGGGTTCTTCCTTTTGAATGAATTGGCGAATCTTGCGAATAATGTCACCCGCCCGGTGGGTTTGTTCGACGACCAATTCCAAAACCCTCGCGAAATCGGCCATTTCGATTGCGCCGGATCGATAGCGTCGAAGAGTGCCCTGGGCGTAGTTGGCAATTGCCGCCAGCGGTTGGTTGAGTTCATGGGCGAACCCGGCAGCCATCTCCCCCATGGTGCTAACCCGCGACACGTGCGCCAGTTCGCCCTGAAGTTTTTGCATCGATTGTTCCGCACGCATGCGCTCGGTGATGTCCTGGACATGGCGGATCGAATAAAGGGTTTGCCCGTCCGGGTCTCTCACCACCGACGCACTCACCGTAGCCCAGAGCTCGCTGCCGTCTTTTCTGATGTAGCACTTTTCCAAATACACCGCGTCCGTCTCACCGGCATTGAAGGCGTTCAGGTTTTTTATGTCCGCCGCCCGATCCTCGGGACGCGTAATATCCATCGGCGTTAATTCGCGCAGCTCCTCCATGGTGTAGCCAACCATGTCGAGAAACGCTTTGTTCGTGATGCGGTACTTAAAATCCGGTCCCACAATCGAAGCGCCGACAGCGGTATCTTCAAAAGTGGTGCGAAATCGCTCCTCACTTTCCAGCAATTCCGCTTCGCGTTTTTTTAGCTGGGTAATGTTCGTCGCCACCTCCGCAATGCCGCCAACCGACATTCTCTGGTCATTCACTTGCCACCAGGAACCGTCCGGGTACACCCTTTCGATCGGCTCCTTCGCGTTTCTAAATTGATCTATACGGCGGCTTAGCCATTCCTCTGCGTCATCTCCGATATCGGGAACCAGCCCCTTTGCAGCGCGGCTGCGAAGAAGCTCCTCAAAAGTCACTCCTTTGTCGAGGAGGTCGGCGGACTCACGGTTCAGGTACGCCCACGATTTATTGTAAAGGACCAGCCGCTCGTCGGCGTCGAAAATGGCGAAACCGTCGGTGGAGCTATCCAGGGCGTCGTGCAACAAGGCACGGGCTTCCTCGGCTTCACTTCTGGTTTCCTCCAGAGCCGCATTTGCGCGCTGCAATTCGGTTACATCCACGAACGTCAGCGCAACCCCCCCCCTCCGGCGTTCGTGTTTCCTTCAAAAGATAACTACGTCCGCCCTTGAAATTTCTGAGAATCGCCCCGCCAGGGTTGCGATGCGCTTCGAGCCGATCGCGGACAAACTCCTCTTCGCGCCCCTTGGCCTCGGTCAAGACCCCCCTCTTGATATTTGCCCTAATCAGTTCCTCGAACGTCATCCCTTTCTCAAGGGCTTCCGGAGCAAGTGGATTGAGTTGGCGATAGGTGTCATTGAAAAGGACGAGCCGATCGTCGGAATCGAAAAGTGCGAACCCTTCCTGCAGGCTTTCGACGGCGCCGCGCAGGCGATTTTGGGTCGCCTGACGCTCGGCCACTTCACGGGTCAGATCTTCGGTGCGCCCTTCAACCCGGCCCTCAAGTTCTTCATGGGCCTTGCGAAGTTCCGCCTCGACCGCCCTGCGGTCGGTGATATCCACGATATAGCCGAGGGCGCGAACGACCCTTCCCGTTTCACCTCTCTCAAGAACGGTGAAGTCCTGAAGCCAAACGACATCGCCATCCGGCTTAACGGCGCGGTAATCGTCGTGCTGGAATTTATCTGGCCCGTTATCAATGTGGCTTTGAAACTCGGCCGAGACCCGCTCCAGATCGTCGGGGTGGATCATTCCCGAGTAGCTGACCCGTCCACTGGTGAAGTCATCGGCATCGGCCCCGAGTATCCCGGAAACGTTTTCGGTCACGAATTCAACCGGCCACCCTTCGGCCATGGCCCATCGGAAAATAACCACCGGTCCGTGCGAGAACACGCGTTCGTCAATGGGTTCTACAGTCAACCGTCACTTCCCCAAAAGCGCGCCAAAAGAGCGTCGGGAGTGTACCAGAAAAACCCCGGTTGACATACGGCGGCCATTTTCCGCCACTCGCGCCGGAAACAGCCGAACGGTGCCGATGACATTCTCTTGGAAAAACGGGATTAACGTTGATTGCTTCGATCGCTACTTAGCCAACGGCATCGATGGTAATGGTTAACGCTTCTTCATCGGCGCTCGCGCTGCTCAACAAGGCGTCGGCATCGACCCCACTTAGATAGACGGACAGTCCGTCAATACCATCAAAGCTTATCAGAGTATTATTTCCCGCCTGCGAAAAGTGAAGGGCGTCGGTCGAGAACTCCGCACCATCAAACCGCAGCTCGTCACCGGCGGAAAAGTCATAAACCCTGTCCTGACCGCCGGTGGTTCCGAAGAGGAACGTATCTTTGCCGCCTTGCCATAAAGACGGTCCGCACCCTCGCCGCCCGACAAGACGTCGTCGCCGTCCTCGCCGTACAGGCGGTCGTTGCCCGAACCGCCGGAAAGCGTGTCGTCACCGGCCCTGCCATACAGTGAGGTGTTGGCCGTCAGGTTGGAACCATCGAAGGTGTCGTTGCCGGACGCGCCGTAGGCCAGTTCGATGGAGGCCGCGGCCAGATCGACCGAGACGCCCTGCGTCCCTTCAACATACAGACGGTCGGCACCCTCGCCGCCGTCGATCACCGTGTCATCGGCATCGGCGTACAGGTAATCGTCCCCGCCGCCGCCGCGAAGTTCATCGGCACCCGCCTTGCCATAAAGACGGTCCGCACCCTCGCCGCCCGACAAGACGTCGTCGCC
>JABGRG010000060.1:16659-22776 GCA_018648445.1 Rhodospirillales bacterium
GTCCTCGCCGTACAGGCGGTCGTTGCCCGAACCGCCGGAAAGCGTGTCGTGTCCGCCACGGCCATACAGGCTGTCGTTCCCGCCTTCGCCGGAGATGGCATCGTTGGCTTCCGTTCCGCGCAGGGAGTTATTGGCGTCGGTGCCGTCCAATGAATTGGCGATCAACGGATCGACCACGAGCTGGAAACTCGTTTCGGTTCGCGCTTCGCCCCCGGCGGCTTCTTCGGCAATGGCCTCCACCGAAAGCGAATAGGTGCCTTTGGCCCCGGCGGGAACCGTGAGGTTGAGCCCGTCGATATCCCCGCGCCCGAGGGTCCACGATCCGTCGCCATTGTCGGAACCGGCGGAAAGCATTGCGCCTGCGGGCAGACCGGACACTTTGACGCTAAGGGTTTCAGAACCATCCGTGTCGGAAAGATGGGCGGCGATATCCAGGCCGATCGGAACCGTTTCTGTACCGGTCGCGTCTGCGGCCAAAACCTGCGGCGCGTCGGCAAGCGCCTGGACATTGAAGGACACGTTGCCCTGATCCACGCCGCCGCGACCGTCGGAAACCACAAAGGAAAATTGGTCCGTTCCGCTGAAATCCGGGTCGGGCGTATATGCGTAAGTTCCGTCCGGCGAAATCGTCACACTGCCGTGGTCGGGGTGTCCGCCGCCAGCCACAGCGAATGTCAGGTCGTCTCCGTTGCCGTCAAAAGCCGAAAGGCGTCCCTCGGAAAGCCCGTCCTCGGCCGAGGCGACATTGATGATATCCACCGCCCTGGGTGCGGCATTGCTTGGTGGTGGCGCGGCATCATCCGCAACGATGGCTTCAACGGGCGGGGGCGGAGGCGCCAGCGGAGCCGAGAGGGGTATCGGAGCCGGTGGTGGCGGCGGGGGGGGGGGGGGGGGCGGCGGAGCGGCTACACGCTGCGGGGCCGGTTCGACGTTTGGTTCAACACCGGGGTTCGGGTCGGGATCAGCTTCGCCCGACGGGTTTCCACTGCCCGCAGTTTCCCCGCCGTCGCCAACACCCGTATCGCCAGATCCGGGCTCTTCGGAATCAAGCGGATCGATGTCGCCGCCATCACCCGTGGCCAACTCGATATCTTCCAAGTCGCCGAATTCGCCGCTGTCGGCATCGTCGGCGGACGTTTGCACGCCCTCCTGATCGTCGATATCGTCGACGTCGGCGATTTCCAGCCCGTCCAGACCATCGGTTTCGTCATTGCCGTCGTTTCCGCCAA
Organism: Rhodospirillales bacterium; assembly: GCA_018648445.1. The sequence continues at coordinate 17,889 of JABGRG010000060.1, forward strand.
TGCCTTCGCCCGCCGCAACACCGGTTTTGGCGGCGGAAACCAGTTGTTCCAATTCAACGCCGGGAATGGTCGTTCCATCGGCGGCAACCAGTGTCGGCGTATCCTCGCCAGTGAAAAACCCACGGACGACCATGCGGAAACCGTCAGCGCCGGTCAGCACCAAATCTTCACCTGACTGTTCGAAACTGACCTCGGAAAGGTCAATCCCTTCGGGCAAGACGAACGTCCGACCGTCCTCGGTATCGGTGGCGGCCACCTGGATCAGGTTGCCGCCGGTGGCAGAGACATTCGCCATTCTAGGCTTCCGTCACTTTGGCGGTATTGACGCCGAAAAAGGGAATGTCAAACGCACGGCCGAGCGGGCGCTGTATCAGCGGAATAGTCGGTTTATTGATATGAAAATGGGAATTGGCGCTAATACGCTTCTTATTTTGCATTGCAGAATGCGAATCCCCCTTCTCTTTCGCGTTCTTACGGCGCAATCACCCCCCAAATTCGTGACCAACGCCTGATTGACCGTCATTACTCCGCAAACGGCATGCCAACTACGAACATATCAAGGCTTCCTACGCCCCAATATCAAAATGTAGCCCCACGGCCGCGATAATCGCGCAATATGTGGAAAGAAGAAAGGGGAAATGCGCCCTATGCAGAAGCCCCTGAGGAGGAAACGAAACCGCTAAGATCGGGGCTTTCGGCCCGCCCAAACACCTCTTCGATGGCCCGCGCCACGGCCACCGCCCGGGCGTCTTCTCCGGCGCGGCACATAACCTGAAAACCGACCGGAAGGCGGCCTTTCGCAATCGGAACGGGCAACACGGCCCCACACAGGCCAAACAGATTTCCCGGTTGCGAGTTTTGGCTCATCCGCATGGTTGTTTCGAGAGCCTTGTTCACGTCGGAAAGATCGGAAACGGGAACCGCCGTCAACGCCGCCGACGGCGATATCCAGGCGTCGAACGGGCGCATTTTTTCGTCAACGATCCTGGAGATCTCCGCCCTGCGCTGTTCAAGCCGCAGAACGTTCCATCCCGGTTCCTCCAGCCCGCGGGCCGAGCGGGCCGAAACCACCGGATCCATGATGGTGCGCCCCTGCTCGTACCGCTCGCGGCCCAAAACCGAAATCAGGCAGACGGGCAGAATGGTGGGAAAATAGGTTTCCCTCTCGGCGGCCTCGGGATGATCCACACCCGACAAAACAGCGCCCGCAGCCTCCAGCGTCGCGCACGCATCAGCCATGGCGGCTTCAACCTCGGGGCCCAAGTTTTGGAACAAGTAATCCGGGCACCCGAGTTTCAACCCCTTTACCGACGAGACCGCCGCTTTCGCCTGCCCCGACAACGCCGCGAAGACAATCTCGGCATCTGCCGCCGAACGCGTCAGCGGACCGATGGTATCCAGATGCCGGGCCAGCGGGAAGACGCCGTCCGCCGGCCACAGACCCCAGGTCGTCTTGAGCCCGGAAATGCCGCACATGGCGGCCGGGACCCGCACCGACCCGCCGGTATCAGAACCGATGGCGAAACCGCACATTCCGGCGGCAACGGCGGCAGCCGAACCGGTCGACGATCCGCCGGTCAATCGTTTGATATCCGAATCCCACGGGTTCCAGGGCGTTCCCCGGGGCTGGCTTGGCCCATTGATGCCGAAGGCGAACTCGACGGTTCGGGTCTTGCCCAAAATGACGCATCCTGCGCGCTTCAACGCCTTGACGAAACTTCCCTCCTCGCCGATCAGATCGGCGACGTTCAGGCGCGTACCAGCCGTGGTTGGCATTCCCTCAACGGCGAAAAGGTCCTTCACCGCGACCGGAACCCCCATCAACGGACCAAGGTCGGTGCCCGACGCCAGAAGGGCGTCCACGGCGCCGGCGCATTCCAAAGCCTGATCGGCGGCAAGGTACTGAAAGGCACTGATTTGCGGGTCCAGAGCCGCTATTCGATCGAGAAACGCCTGGGTTGTTTCCAGGGCGCTGGTCTTGCCGTCACGCAGGCGCTTGCCATATGCCTCAATACCACCACGTTCGAACGGGTCCATCGGAATGCCCGACATTTTTTTCCTCCCCACGATTGTTTTTTGCGCCTCTCGAAATCATCTATCCATCCGGGACAGACGTCACCTTAATCCGCCTTCATTCGTTTCGCGAGGGTAACGCAATGAAACCAAATTGGCTGGGTGGCGAAATCGACGTGAAACAGAGGGCCAATATCGCGGTCGGACAAGAGCGAGAATTGGTGCCGGCCTACAGACGCGGGATTGACAAATACCATGCTGCATCCATCCGCCAACGTTCCGAAGATCCTTCTCTTCCTTCTTGTTGCCGTCGTCGTTGCCTGGGTGCCGCGGGCTGCGACGGCAGACCATGGCGCCGCTGAACGTCTGGTTCCGCCGCCCAAGGGATTTATCGATTTCTGCCGACGCCATCCCGGAGAATGCACTTCAGTCGGCAAGGCCCCGGCGGTGATCGGCTTCTCGCCCGCCCGCTTCGATCAAATTTCGGATATCAACCGGAAAACCAATTTAAACATTTCGTATCGTGCCGACAGCTACACTTTCGGGCGCCTGGAATTCTGGGAATATCCGTTCGTCTATGGCGACTGCGAAGACTACGCGCTCCTTAAGAAGCGCCAGCTGACAAAGCTGGGATTTCACCCCTCGAGCCTGCTGCTCGCCACGGTACGCACCCAAAACGTGGGGCTTCACGTGGTCCTTCTGGTGTTGACGAGCGACGGCACCTGGGTACTCGACAATAGGAACCCATCGGTCGTCCGGCCACAGGCGACCACCTATGAATGGCTCAGTCGCCAGAGCCGTTTTAACCCGGCGAACTGGGTCGCCATGGATTCCGTCCATTCGCACAGGATGCCCGGCGCCGCGACCGCGACCGGCGGGAACTGACTTATCAGTTGATCACCTGCCAGCCTCCGCCTCCGCTTTGGTTGCCACTTTGATTGTCGGTGGGCCCCCACGGTTGGTTCACGCCGGGTGTTCGCGGCGGCGGGCGGCGGTCCGGAATTGACGGGCCCGTTTGCGTTGCCCCGCGTGCGCCCGGGCGGGCATCCAGATTGGTAAACAACCATCCTCCCATTGTCGCGCCCCAAACATTGAAGCAGTATTTTTCCGGATCATCCACACTGTCGGTAAAGTATTTGCGGACCAGTTGCTCAATGTCGTTGGCGGCGGACGATGCCGCCGAGGGGGTCGACGGGTCGCTGACAAGGCTGCGGATATAATTCACGATGCGCTGGGCGGTTCCGACGCCGACCAATCCTGAATTTAGCCCTCCGCCCATCCCGCTTCGGGTCACATTGGCCACTTGCTCGCCACGCGCCTGAATCTCGAAAAACGCGGTGCCAAACAAGTGGTACCATGGACCGGCATTGTCGCCCGCAAGCGGATCTCTTGCCGGTCGGCTTGGCAATTGTCCGCCGCGAATGGTCGCCAAATATCTGCCGAAGAAAGCCCGGTCGGGTTGAATCCCTGTCAGGTTCGCATCTCCCGAACGGGCCAACGAACGAAGTGTGTTGTGGGCCAGCAAGGCGGCGGAGCGGGCGTCACCGTTGCGTTGTTCCAGCGCCAGAGCGAACACATCACCGGGATTAAGCCTGCGGCTCTCGCGAAGGCTTTTCCTGACGATCCCCTGCATCAATCCGGCTTCGGTTCCCCTGGGCGCGGCCTTCTCAAGGCGTTGGAATGAAGCCTGATAGCGCAACACCGTTTGCGCGTCTTCGGCCCGCGTAAACACAAAATCCTGGGAAGTGTTGCGCATGTCGAACCGGTTGTTCAAGCCGCCGCCCGATGCGTAAAGCCAATTTAACGCCGCCAGTTGCGCGACTTTACTGTCGGGCACGGAAACGTGAAGCGGTTTCCCGGGGTTGCGGCTTTTATAGGCCGCCACCGCTTGGCGCAGGTCCGCCATCAACCCATCCAGGTCGTGCCGAATGTGGGTTTCCGCAGGTTGGCGGATGCCGTAGGCGGCCAGCCCTTCCTTACAAATCTTCAAGCCTTCCGGCGGATAAAACTGCTCGGGCGGTTGCGGTGGTTGCGCGGGTTGGGGCGGGGGGACGGCAGCACTATCGGGAACCAGCACAAATGCGATGGCCGCCGAGCCGGTTTCCGTTTCCTCCTTGTTGACCGGCGCGCCCTGAGCCTTTCGCGAATAATGCCAAACCGTGGTTCCCGACACGCTTAAATTCCAGGATGCCGCACCCTGCGGCGCGCCGATACGCGCCTGCCCGGAACCGGCGGTGGCCTGTTGAACCGGGCCGCCCGAGAAGCTGTATTTTTCGTCTTTTATGCGCCACTGGGCGTAGCCGTGAAAACTGCCCGAAACGGTTTCCCACGAACAACCCGTCGGCCCCTGACTTTGGATCGTCGTATTGCGACCGACATTGGTGTGGGCGGCCGGGTCGATGCAGAATTTCCGCCGTTTGCCCATGGTCATCGCCATGATCGCACCACCGCTCACACGAACCTCGGCGCCCGGCGTCAGGGTGGTGCCGCCGAAAGACACCTCCATGTCTGTAGCCGACACCAATGTGGCCTTCAGCGTAGCGGCATGCAATTGAGGCGTTGCAGAGGCAAAAACCATGAAAGTCGCAGCAGAAATGGCGGGCCAAATGCGCATGTTGTTTCTCCCGGACCGACGAACAGCACCAAAATTAATGCGGGATGATAGCGGGGTTACACATCACGCGGAAGGGCGCGGGAACCAGATACCGGCAAGAAGTTCGGGCTGAATAGATCAACGGCCGCCATCGCGTGGAAAACGGCCTCATTTTCGTGTATAATTTACTCCGCTATTAAGAATGGCATAACGCCCCTTCCTAGGTGAAGCGTCGCAAGGTTTGCCGCTGGAATTGAATTACGCTGCTTCCCATATATAGCG
>JABGRG010000061.1 GCA_018648445.1 Rhodospirillales bacterium
CCGCCGTTATTCCCGGAAATACCGGTCGCCACAACTACACCGAATGGGATCAGGTGCTTATGGGGGCGGGCGCGTCGCATCCGGCCATGAACCCCTACAATCATCCGGACAACAAGGAATGCCGTCGCACCTACGACAAAAAAATGTGCGCCGCCTCGCTGGACATTCTCAACCGAACCATCATGGTGCCCACCCATCCCGATCACGATCAGGGCGAAATTGACGCCATAATCCACAACATCGGGGAAGCCGCACGGGTCGCTCTGGGCGAAATCAACGCCGGGGACGCGAAGGTCAAGCAGACCACCGCGCTGGATCGCCAGAAATTCGATATGGGCGACGGCTGAAACCTAATTGTTCTCCGGCGGGAGCTCCACGCCGGTTTGCCCCGTAATCCGTCCGTAGTGTTCGGGGCGGCGGTGGCGGGCGAAGTCGAAGATGGTTTGTTTGCCGAATTCGGTGTCGTCGAGGTCACAGGCGTGGAAGACGATTTCGTCGTCTTCGGTTTTGGCTTGGGCCACGATGTGTCCCGCAGGATTGACGATGGCGCTGCCGCCGATCATGTGGTTGCCGTCTTCGCTGCCCGCCTTGGCCGTGGCCACCACCCAGGTGCTGTTCTGATAGGCCGCTGATTGCAACACGAGATCGTTCTGGAAATTGCGTTCCGCCGGGCCTTCACTGGCCCGCTGCGAGTTGACCGAGGGGGTGTTGTAGCCCAGCAGAACCATTTCGGCGCCCTGCAGGCCCAAGACGCGGAAGGTTTCGGGCCAGCGCCGGTCGTTGCAGATGCACATGCCGAAAATGCCGCCCAGGGTCCGCCACACGGGAAAGCCCATGTCGCCCGGTTCGAAATAGTATTTTTCCAGATGCTGGAAGCTGCGTTCGGGATCAAAATCGGCGTGGCCAGGCAGATGCACCTTGCGGTACTTGCCGACGATAGCGCCGGTTTTGTCTGTAATGATGGAGGTGTTGAAGCGCTTTCCCTCAGGCGTCAGTTCGGCATAACCCAGATACATGGCCATCTTGTATTCGCGGGCGAGATCGAAAAGGGGCCGGGTGGCCGCATTGGGCATTTCGGTTTCATACCAGCCGTTGATTTCGTCCGCGTCGGTGACGTAGTGGCGGGGGAAAAAGGTCGTCAGCGCCAGTTCAGGGTAAACAATCAGATCCGCGCCCAGATCGTGGGCCTGATGCATCAGAGCGATCAGGCGTTTGACGACGTGGGCGCGGGATTCGGCGCGTTGAATGGGGCCCATCTGGGCGGCGGCGACGTTAACCATGCGCATCTGCAAAACTCTCCATCTTCATAATTCGATAATTCTAGAAATATAGTTGACAGGCCAATACAACAGGGCTATCTCTCGTAACATGAAACAGATCAAAGACGCGGAAAAAATCGATGACGTTCAGGCCGCCGCCTGTATGGAAGCTATGGGCCACCCCAAACGGCTGGCCGTGTACCGGTTGCTGGTCAAAGCGGGGCCGGACGGAATGACCATGGGCCGCATTCAGGAAATGTGCGCCATTCCGGCTTCCACGCTGAACCACCACGTTTCGGCGCTGGTGCGCGCCGGGTTGGTGGTTCAGGAACGATCGGGCCGTGAAATCCGCTGCACCAACAATTCCCCGGTGATGTGGGGCGTCGTCGACTATCTGACCGCCGAATGCTGTTCGCTAAGCTGTGACGAAGGAACGAAAAAATGACCGAGATTGCCCTGAAATTTAAGGATATCGCCGGAAGCGCCAAGCGTGTGGATCGGGCGTGGCTGGCCAGTGCGGTCATTTTGCTGGGACTCGGCATATTCGTTCCGCAGCAGGCCACCATCAGCCTGCAATTCGCCGCAAACAGCGTGCTTGAAATCATGCCCTTTCTGGCCGTGGCCGTAGGTGTGGCGGCATATGCGCGGGCCACCGGGGCGGACGGGCTGATCGCTTATGCCTTTCAGGGGAACCTAGTGCTGATGATCGGCGTCGCGGCGCTATTCGGCGGACTGTCGCCGTTCTGTTCGTGCGGGGTGATCCCGCTGATCGCGGCCTTGCTGGCCATGGGCGTGCCGTTGCCTGCGGTCATGGCCTTCTGGCTGGCCTCGCCGCTGATGGACCCATCCATGTTCGTTCTCACCATGGGTACGCTGGGACTGCAATTCGCCATCGCCAAAACCATCTTCGCCGTTGGTCTGGGCCTGGCTGGCGGTTACGCGACCATGCTGGTGCAGGCTCGAAACGGCTTTGCCGAGCCTTTGCGCGAAGGCGTGGGTGCGGGCGGTTGCGGCGGCAAGAGGGTTCGCGAACCGCAAAAGGCGGTGTGGGGCTTCTGGATCGAAGAAGCGCGCGTCGCCACCTTCCGCAAGGAAATGCTCAAATCCGGCCTATTCCTGCTGAAATGGATGACACTGGCCTTCCTGCTGGAAAGCGTGATGCTGGCCTATATTCCGGGCGAAAGCATCGCCGCCATGCTGGGAGGCGAAAGCGCATGGGCCATTCCGCTGGCCGTCGTCGTCGGCGTTCCGGCTTACCTGAACGGATATGCGGCCCTGCCGCTGGTCGCGGGCCTGATCGAAATGGGCACCGCGCCCGGCGCGGGCATGGCCTTCCTGATTGCGGGTGGCGTCACCAGCATTCCGGCGGCCATCGCCGTGTGGGCTTTGGCCAAGCGCCATGTGTTCTTCTGGTATATCGCCCTGTCGCTGGCGGGGGGGCTGGCTTCGGGGCTTTTGTATCAGGCTTTCGCCGGTTAGTTCCCGAAGACCTTTTCGGAATTCTTCCAGGCGATCAATTGGGCGGCCTCCTTGTTGAGGCTGCCCAACGCCTTGCGCACACCCTTGATTGACTTTCGGTATTTGCGGGTGGGGCTGCGCGGGCGGCCGAACTTGGCGTCGGTTCCCACCATGAAACGACCCGGCATGGCTTCCATCAGCTTCGCCCAGTCCTCATATAGCTCGCCGCGTTCGTTGCAGATGGGCTCCAGATTGCGCCACTTGGAATGGTCGGTCACCAGCTTGAAATTGAACATCAGGTTCGGGTAGGCACGAAGCAGGGCTTCGGCGTTTTTTGGGTTGGTCATGGCCGTGTGGGCGAGAATCAGCCTCAAGTCGGGATGGCGCTGGTACAACAGGGCAATCAGGCCGAACACTTCGTCCTCGCGCGACTTGCCTTTTGGTTCGACCGTTTCGGCGTGCAAATCCAGCCACATGTCATGGTCCGCAACGATGGCCGCCATGCGCAAGAAGCCGTCGAAGCGCGGTGCGTAATCAATCACCGCCTGATGGCCCCATTTCTGAAAATGAAACAGGCCGAACTCGCCGACGCCCTTGCAGATGCCCCCGTCCAGATCAGCCTTCAGGCGCGCAAACCGCTTGTCCGACTCGGCTTTCGAGGGATTTGCTTTGTCGTCCATCCACACCGACAGGTATTCGCTGGCGCAGCGCACATCGATCTGCACGCCGGACCCTTGGCTAAGTTTGCGCAACTTCACGCGCAGCTTGGCCCCCGATCCGGCCTCTCCCATGCGCCCTTCGTTGGGTGTGGGCATGATGGTCAGGCGGGTGACGTCGTTTTTGAGCGACACGGCCAGTATTTCACCCAAATCTGTCGTTGGCTCACCGGGGTGCTGCGGGTCCAGATGAACGTGCGTGTCGTGGATTTGGCCCTTGTAGCGCTTTGCGTGGGGGCGGGTAGGGCGGTCGGGATCGGACCGGGTGCGCTCCAGCTCGAACGGCGGCGACGGCAACACCAGCTTGTCCGCGGCCATCGCCGGAAAGGCCAGCAACACAATTGAAAACACGAGAACGATCCGGCGCATGGTTCGGTCCTCCATCAAAAGGCCTGATCCATTATAGACGAATTTCACGTGCGAGAGCAGGGCGAGGTAACGATGCGTTAACACTCGGCCCGTATCGTCAACGGTGGGTTTGGGACTATGGAAAACAGACGCTAGAAGAAGGGTTTCCATGGTTCCATGGGTTTAATCGCGGAATTTCGTCTCCGAGCCAAATATGTGATTGGCCCGGTTCTTGGCATTTGTGTGGTGGCGTACTTCGCCTATCATGTGGTGCAGGGGGACCGGGGGATGATTGCGTGGTGGAACCTAAAACAACGAGTCGCCACAGCGCGGGCCGTTCTCCACGAAATTACCGAGACGCGCCAAACCATCCAGCATCGGGTCGGCCTGCTGCATCCGGGCAGCCTGGACCGCGACATGCTGGATGAGCGGGCACGCCTGATGCTGAATTACGGAAAAAAAGACGAACTCATCATTTTCCCTAAGCAGACCAAGGCACCCAGGGAAAACTAGGAGCGGTCCCCGGTTCTCTCCCGGATCGGGGACCGTTCGATTTTCAGATCGGGTTCGCCGCTGAGGCGCAGGACGTGTTCGCGCACCTCATCGCGTAAGGAAATCGCCGCCTTCCAAACATTTTGATTGGCCGTATCGGGTTTGATAACTTCGCCGATGGTGATTTGAACGCGCCCCATCCTAGGGAACCAAGTGCCGTCGCGAAGCACATGGCGCGTTCCCCGAAAAGCCATGGGCACCACCGGCAGGCCCGCGCCGGCGGCGGCCGTGAAGGCGCCCATCTGAAACGGCAGAAGGCCCGGCATGCGCGTAATTGTTCCTTCGGCGAAGTAAAGGACCGGGCGCACTTTGGCCACATCGGCGATGCGCTCGGCGTCGGCGGCGCTTTTTTCTGCGTCGAACCGTTGAGCGAAAACAGCGCCGATGCGTTTCAGGAAAATCCCCGCCACGAATTGCGTTTCCAGTTCCCCCTTGGCGACGAAGGCGATGGGGCGGGGCAGGGCGGCCACCAGCATGATGCCGTCCAGATAGCTCATATGATTGGAAACCACGACACAACCGCCGCCGTCTTGGGGAAGGTTATCGCGGCCACGCACAACGGGCAACAGACCGGTCGCGCGCATCAAAAATCTTGCCGCTTTGTGGGCGATCGTCCAGCGCAGGTTTGCCGACGGGGTCACAAGAATGATCAGCCAGATCACCGGCGCCAGTACGACGACAAACATGAACCAGAACCAAGCCGCAAAAACCCACTCCGCCATTCGCCCGACGGTGCGTTTCATAGCTGGAACCGCCCCTGCCAGCGCCACGCGGGCCATTTGTTGCCAGACCGCGCGGCGCGGCTTGCCAATCAGGCCCGCTTCATAAATCTCGCGGCTGGCGGCGCGGCGGATCTTGCCGCTGGATGTCTTTGCGACCGTGTTTGGCGGGGCCATGACCCCCTCGTCGGCCGGCGAGCCGATCAGATCGGTGACAAGGCCATTGATGTCGGCGCGAAGGGCCTCTTGCGCACCCGTGTCGCGTTTTCTGGTTTCGGCCAGAACGATCAAGCGTTCGGTCCCGGTTTGCGTGCCCGCCACGCCGAACACCGCGACGTTGCCTTTCAGCACGCCCTCCAGTTCGCCCACCGCATCCTCGATCTCGGAGGGATAGATGTTGCGTCCGGCGCGGATCACGATGTCCTTGATGCGGCCCGTAACGAACAACTCGCCGTCTGCGATATAGGCCTTGTCGCCGGTATCCAGCCAGTTGCCATCGAACATGGCCGCCGTGGCTTCCCGGTTGCGATAGTAGCCGCTGGTCGCCGAGGGCCCGGTGAATTGAAGCCGTCCCTCGCGGCGGTCGGGCAGTTCGTGCCCCGCGTCGTCGACGACGCGGATTTCATGGCCCGGGATGGGCTTTCCGCAGGCGACGAATTCGATCACGTCCGAATCGGGCGTGCCTTCGTCCGCGGGGTCGGCACGGCCCGTGTCCATCAGGGGTGCTCGTTTTACGCGGTCGACAAGCGGACCGCGGTCCAGTGGCGAAAGAGTGAGGCCCACACAATTTTCGGCAAGACCGAACATGGGCATCATGGTTTCGCGGGCAAATCCGAAAGCGGCGAACTTTTCGCAAAAGCGGCGCAGGGTTTCGGGGCTTACCGGTTCGGCCCCGTTGGCGGCAATGCGCCATGACGACAGGTCCAGGCCTTCGAGGTCTTTTTCCGGGATGCGCCTGAGGCACATCTCGTAGGCGAAATTGGGAGCGGCCGAGATGGTTCCCCGGTTCCTGTGAACGGCCCAAAGCCAGCGCGAGGGCCGAGCCAGGAAGGAAAGCGGCGGCATGATGACGATCCGGCAGGCGTGATAGAGGCCGCCCAGCCAAGATCCGATCAAACCCATGTCGTGATATAGCGGCAACCAGCTGACGATGACGTCGTCCGGCGTAGCCTCCAGCGCAACCCCCATGGCCCGGATATTGGCCAGAAGATTGGCGTGGGTCAGCGTTACGCCTTTGGGCGCGCCGGTGCTGCCCGAAGTGTATTGGAGGAAGGCAATGTCACCGGCTGCCACCGTCGGCGGGGTGAAGGCCGATACGCCGGGTTCCCCCACCTGCCGAAGTTCATCGGGGGTCGAGACATGGCGTAATGACGGCGCGCGGGCCTTCAAGAGCATCCCCAACCGTTTCGCTTCATCAAAGGTGATCAGAAGGGCTGCGTCGCAATTTCCGGCGATGCCCACCAGCCGGGTCAGGTGTTCCTCGATCTGAGTCAGGCGCGCGGGCGGATAGACCGGCACCGGAATTCCGCCCGCCATCAACACGCTGAAAAAGCTGGGGAAATAATCAACGCCGGTGGGTAGCATAATCAGAATGGCTTCGCCGGGCAAAATGTCATGGGCCTGCAGGCCCGCCCCGACCTCAAATGCCCGGTCCCGAAGATTGCCGTAAGTTATGGTCTCGCCGTCGCCTTCATCGGCGTGAATGCGGATATGAGGGCGGTCCGGATGGGTTTCGGCGTGCCACTCCAGAACGTCAAGAAGGGTGGACGCGTTGTGCGGTAGGGTTTCCACCATCTCCAACGGGGCGAATTCCATTTCCTTGGCTTCCGCCCGGTTCCCGCGGCTGGATGCCGCCAGCAGCGCACGCAACAAATCGCGCGGACTTTCGGCAGCGCTCAATACGTTTTCCGGCAGGGCTACGTCGAAGGCGGTTTCAATGCGCGCAATCAATTCAACGCGGCTCAGGCTGTCCAGGCCCAGATTGCGGTCGAATGAACTGTCCAGCGTGATGCCCGGACCTGCCGCACCTGGGCGCAACTCGGCGACCACCTCCGTGGCAATCGCCAACAAACGTGCTGCGCTTTGCCGTTCGCTCCGTTCGGTATTCGCCGATATGAGTTTTGCCATTTTTTCCGCCCCTATCGATCATACTGAGTCCGGATACGGCGAAAAAGCTGAATCGGGTCGAAAAACAGAACCGCGCGATTAACGGAAAAGAAGTTAAAAAACAAAATAATGTGGAAAAACAAAGCGATATGATGTATTTTTTCTTTCATTGAGTGGCTTGAATTAACATCAATTGCGCCTTATTTTCATTGCAATTCACTTCCCCACTCAATGCTACAGCCGGGGGGATCCATGGCACGAGCACCCAAACGCACGTCGGCCGCCGCGAAGGCGCCGGCAAAACGCAAAACGACGACACGTCGGCGGACCAGTCAAAATAGCGGCCTGCCGTTTTCGTCCGAAGACCTTATTCAGAACTATCGCGAGATGCTTCTGATCCGCCGCTTCGAAGAGAAGGCGGGACAGTTGTACGGCATGGGGCTGATCGGCGGTTTCTGTCATCTGTATATCGGGCAGGAAGCCGTGATCGTCGGCATGCACTCAGCAGCTGGTGAGCAAGACACGCTGGTCACCAGCTATCGCGACCACGGCCACATGCTGGCTTGCGGCATGGACCCGGGGCGCGTCATGGCCGAATTGACAGGGCGCATCGGCGGCTATTCGAAAGGCAAGGGCGGCTCCATGCATATGTTCAGCCGCGAAGCCAACTTTTTCGGCGGGCACGGCATCGTCGGCGCCCAGGTTCCCATCGGGACCGGCCTTGGCTTCGGCCACAAGTACAAGGGCGACGGCGGCGTTGCGTACGCCTATTTCGGCGACGGCGCGGTCAATCAGGGGCAGATTTACGAATCCTTCAACATGGCGGCCCTGTGGAAACTTCCCGTGGTCTTTGTCATTGAAAACAACCAGTACGGCATGGGCACCGCCATCGCACGCGCCTCTGCCAGCACCGAGCTTTTTCGCCGCGGTGACGCCTACGGAATTCCGGGGCTTCAGGTTAACGGCATGGATGTCATGGAAGTCCGCAAAGCGGGCGCGAAAGCAGCCGCCCATTGCCGGGCCGGCAAAGGCCCCATGGTCCTGGAAATGAAGACCTACCGGTATCGCGGCCATTCCATGTCCGATCCAGCCAAGTACCGCAGCAAGGAAGAGGTCAGCAAGGTCCGCAAGGAAAGCGACCCCATCGACAATCTTCGCGCACTTCTTGTCGAACACAAAATCGCCGACGAAGCCGCGCTCAAGGAAATTGACCGCGAGATCAAGGCCGCCGTCACCAAAGCCGCCGATTTCGCGCAGCAAAGCCCCGAACCCGACCCGTCCGAGCTTTACACCGACGTTCTTGTGGAAGCCTAAGGGCGCGGAGGAGGAAACACCATGCCGACCCAAATACTAATGCCGGCCCTGTCGCCGACAATGACCGATGGAAAACTGTCCAAGTGGCTGAAGCAAGAAGGCGACGAGGTCGCCAGCGGCGATGTCATCGCCGAGATCGAAACCGACAAGGCGACCATGGAACTGGAATCCGTCGATGAAGGCGTGTTGGGCAAAATCCTGATCGCCGAAGGGACCGAAGGCGTTTTGGTCAACGCCCCGATCGCCGTGATCCTCGAAGACGGCGAGGACGCGTCGCAGATTGACGCAGCACCCGCACCGGCTGCGCCAGCCCCAACTCCTGTCGAGGCCGCGCCTGCTGCTCCTGCTGCTCCTGCTGCTCCTGCTGCTCCAGCTGCTCCAGCTGCTCCAGCAGCCGCACCGGCCGCGCCCACCGTTGTCGCGGCCGAGCCGGAATACACCGGCGACGTGGCTTCCATGACCGTCCGCGACGCTTTGCGCGATGCCATGGCCGAGGAAATGCGCCGTGACGACACCGTGTTTCTGATGGGCGAGGAAGTGGCCCAGTATCAGGGCGCTTATAAAATCAGTCAGGGCCTGCTGGACGAATTTGGCGACAAGCGCGTCATCGATACGCCCATCACCGAGCACGGCTTCGCCGGACTGGGCGTCGGCGCCGCGTTTTCCGGCCTGAAACCCATCGTCGAGTTCATGACCTTCAACTTCTCCATGCAGGCGATGGATCAGGTCATCAATTCTGCGGCCAAGACGCTGTATATGTCGGGCGGGCAGATGGGGTGTCCCATTGTGTTCCGTGGTCCCAACGGGGCCGCGGCGCGGGTTGCCGCCCAACATTCGCAGTGCTTTGCTTCGTGGTATGCCCATATTCCGGGCCTGAAGGTGCTGTCACCCTATTCGGGGGCCGATGCCAAGGGGCTTTTGAAAGCCGCCATACGCGACCCCAACCCGGTGATTTTCCTGGAAAACGAAATCCTTTACGGACGCACGTTTGATACGCCGACAGATCCAGATTTCGTTCTGCCCGTCGGGCGGGCCAAGATCGAACGGCCGGGCGCGGACGTCACCATCACCGCGTTTTCGCTGATGGTCGAGGTGGCGTTGCAAGCCGCCGAGGCGCTGGCAGCCGAGGGCATCGACGCCGAAGTCATTAATCTGCGCAGCTTGCGCCCGCTAGACACTGAAACCATCGTCAATTCGGTCAAGAAGACCAACCGCCTTGTTTCACTGGAAGAAGGCTGGCCGGTCGCCGGTATGGGGTCGGAAATTGCCGCCCAGATGATGGAACATGCCTTCGATTATCTGGATGCACCGGTTTCGCGCGTGTGCGGTATCGACGTGCCCATGCCTTATGCGCTGAACCTTGAAAAATTGGCGTTGCCGAAAGTCGATGATGTGGTCGCGGCGGCAAAAGCCGTTTGCTACAAGTAAGTCGCCGGGGAGGAAACATACATGTCCGTTCAAATCCTGATGCCGGCGTTGTCGCCCACTATGACCGACGGCAAACTCGCCAAGTGGCATAAGGCGGAAGGCGAAACCGTCGAAAGCGGTGACGTCATCGCCGAGATCGAAACCGACAAGGCGACCATGGAACTGGAAGCCGTCGATGAAGGTGTCATCGGCAAGATCCTTGTGCCCGACGGGACCGAGGGAGTGGCCGTTAACGCGCCCATCGCGATTTTGCTGGAAGAAGGCGAAGACGCTTCGGCTATAGATGCCGCTGTGAGCCCGGCTCCGGCGCCTGCCGCCGCTGTGGCTCCTGCGCCATCTGCCGGCGCCACTCCTTTGGCGCAACGAATGGCCGAACAGGCCGGACTGGACCCCGCGCAAATTCCCGCGTCGGGCCCAGGCGGACGAGTCGTCAAAGCCGATATCGAAGCCGCGCTGGGTAGCGCGTCTCCCTCGCCTTCGGGAAATCGCGTGTTTGCCAGCCCGCTGGCCAAGCGTATGGCGCAACAGGGTGGACTGGACCTGAGCCAAATCCAAGGCTCCGGCCCCAGGGGACGCATTGTTAAGGCCGATGTCGAGGCCGCGCTCGCCGCCCCGGCTCCGTCTGCCGCGCCTGTTGCCGCTCCGGTTGCTGCACCCGCAGTCGTTCCGCCGGAAATTTCCGCGCCGGTCACGGAAGTGCCGAACAGCATGATGCGCAAGGTGATCGCGCAGCGTCTGGGCGAGTCAAAGCGGACCATCCCGCATTTCTATCTTTCGGTGGATTGCGAAATCGACAGCCTCTTGAACCTGCGCAAGGGATTGAACGCCAAGTCGCCGGAAGGCGAAGGCGCATTCAAAATCTCGGTCAACGACTTCGTGGTTAGGGCGGTCGCACTTGCTCTGCGCCAGATTCCGGCGGCCAACGCCACATGGACTGACGAGGCGGTGCTTCTTTACGATACCGTGGACGTTTCCGTGGCCGTGGCGACGCCGGGCGGCTTGATTACGCCGGTGGTGCGCGGTGCGGACGGCAAGGGACTGTCCCAGATTTCGGCTGAAATGAAGGACTTCGGATCGCGCGCGCGGGCAGGTAAATTGATGCCCGAGGACTATGCAGGTGGCGGCTTTACCGTCTCCAACATGGGCATGATGGGCATTAAGGAGTTTTCCGCCATCATCAATCCGCCGCAGTCGTGCATTCTGGCCGTGGGGGCAGGCGAACAGCGACCCGTCGTCAAGGACGGCGCGTTGGCCGTGGCCACGGTGATGACCTGCACCCTTTCGGTCGATCACCGGTCGGTCGACGGGGCCATCGGGGCCGAATTCATGAATGCTTTCAAAGGCATGATCGAAGACCCGCTGACCATGTTGCTGTAGCGCCGGAGCGCCTGCCTGATGGATAAGGTCAATCTGACCGCAAAGTTCGCCGTCATTGACCAGCAATGGAGCCCGAAGATCGTCGGCGAGGTGGGCGATGTCCACGTCAAGCTGGCCAAAATCCAGGGCGAATTTGTCTGGCACTCCCACGAGGTCGAGGACGAGATGTTTCTTGTCGTCAAGGGGCGCATGACCGTCAAGTTGCGCGACGGCGACGTGAATTTGGCAGAAGGCGAGTTTTTCATCGTTCCCAAGGGTGTGGAGCACTGCCCGGTGGCGATTGATGAATGCCAAATTCTGATGATCGAACCAAAGGGCACGCTGAATACCGGCGACGCGGGCGGTGAACGCACGGTCAATGAACCGGAAAGAATTTAGACGAAAATGATAAAGGAATTTGAGTGATGGCTGAGACATCCTTTGACGTCATCGTCATCGGCGGAGGTCCGGGCGGTTATGTGGCCGCAATCAGGGCCGCGCAACTGGGCCTGAAAGCCGCCGTTGTCGAAAGCAAGCATCTGGGCGGAATTTGCCTCAACTGGGGCTGCATTCCGACCAAAGCGCTGCTGCGCTCGGCAGACATCTTTCATTCCATGCAGCACGCCAAGGAATTCGGCCTTTCAGCCGACAATATCGGGTTCGATCTGCCTGCAGTTATCAAGCGTTCGCGCGGCATTGCCGGGCAACTTAGTGCCGGCGTCAAGCATCTCTTGAAAAAGAACAAGGTCGCGGTGTTTGACGGCCACGGCAAGCTGGCCGGTTCGGGCCGGGTTTCTGTTACCAAGGCCGATAAATCGGTCGTTAATTTGCAGGCCAAGCACATCATCTTGGCGACGGGTGCGCGCGCCAGTGTGTTGCCGGGGCTGGAGCCAGACGGCAAGCTGGTCTGGACCTACAAGGAAGCCCTGACCCCGAAAGCCATGCCGAAATCGTTGCTCGTCATCGGTTCGGGTGCCATCGGTATTGAATTTGCCAGCTTCTACCGGACGCTCGGTGCTGAAGTGACGGTGGTTGAGGTTCTGCCTCGCGTTTTGCCGGTCGAGGACGAGGAAGTCTCGGCCTTTGCCCGCAAGGCCTTCGAAAAGGAAGGCATCAAAATTCACACCTCGGCCATGGTCAAGGCCCTGAAAAAGGGCGCAGACAGCGTGACCGCAACCATCGAGCCCAAGGGTGGAAAACCCTTTGAGTTGACCGTGGACCGGGTGATCTCAGCCGTTGGCATTACCGGAAACGTCGAGGATTTGGGCCTTGAAGGCACCAAAATCGTCGTCGATCGCAGCCATGTGGTGACCGACCAGTGGTGCGCTACCGGAGAACCGGGTGTTTACGCCATCGGTGATTTGACGGGACCGCCGTGGCTCGCCCATAAAGCCAGCCACGAGGGCGTCATTTGCGTCGAGAAGATCGCCGGTGTCGCCGGCGTCCATCCTCTGGACACGACCCGCATTCCGGGCTGCACCTATTGCCGCCCGCAGGTGGCCAGCGTCGGATATACCGAGGCTGCAGCCAAGGAAAAAGGGCACGACGTCAAGGTCGGACGCTTCCCGTTCATCGGTAACGGTAAGGCGATTGCGCTGGGCGAGGCCGACGGTTTCGTCAAAACCGTATTCGACGCCAAAACCGGCGAACTTCTGGGCGCACACATGGTGGGCGCGGAAGTAACCGAGCTGATTCAGGGTTACAATGTCGCCAAAACCTTGGAAACCACCGAGGCCGAGTTGATGCACACGGTATTCCCGCATCCGACGTTATCGGAAATGATGCACGAGTCGGTGCTTGACGCCTTTGACCGTGCGATCCACTTCTAAGCCATGACCGATACCGAAACCATCGTTCGCCATCCGGAGAAGCAGCACAAGCCGGACAACCCGAGCCCGCGCAAACCGGCGTGGATAAGGGTGAAAGCGCCGGTGTCGCGCACCTACCTTGAAACCAAGGACCTTCTGCGCGAGCACAGCCTCCATACCGTCTGCGAGGAAGCGGCCTGTCCCAATATCGGCGAATGCTGGTCGCGCAAGCACGCAACCGTCATGATTTTGGGCGATACCTGCACGCGGGCCTGCGCCTTTTGCAACGTCAAGACCGGCAAGCCGGGCGGTTACGTTGATCCGATGGAACCGGAAAACCTGGCCAACACCGTTTCGACCATGGGGTTGAAGCATGTGGTCATCACATCGGTTGATCGCGACGATTTGCCCGACGGCGGGGCCAGCCAGTTCGTGCGCTGCATCGAAAGCATCCGCAAGGCGTCGCCGGAAACCACCATCGAAATTCTGACGCCCGACTTCAAAGGCAAGGACGGCGTTCTGGCGTCCGTGGTCGCGGCTGGGCCGGACGTGTTCAACCACAATCTGGAAACCGTTCCCCGGCTTTATCCCGCCATCCGTCCCGGCGCGCGTTATTTCCATTCGCTGAAACTGCTCAGCGACGCCAAGGAACTGGCTCCGGCGGGGTTCACCAAATCGGGCATCATGGTGGGGTTGGGCGAGGAACGCGAAGAGGTTCTTCAGGTGATGGACGACCTTCGTTCGGCGGATGTGGACTTTCTGACCATCGGCCAATATCTGCAACCAACGCTCAAGCATGTGGGGGTTGATCGCTTCGTCACGCCCGAAGAATTCGATGAATACAAGAAGATAGGGCTTGGAAAAGGCTTTCTCGTGGTGGCATCTTCGCCGCTGACCCGTTCGTCGTATCACGCGGACAAGGATTTCGAGAGTCTGCGGGCGGCACGTCGGGAAAAACTGGCGCTAAGGTAAACCCGAAACATGCCAAGGCACGCGGAACGTCGCTTGCTGCACCACACGCCCGAACAGCTTTTTGATCTCGTCGCCGATGTCGAGAGCTATCCGGAATTCTTGCCGTGGTGTTTGCACACGCGCCTTCGAAACCAGCGCGCAGACGGCTTCCTGGCCGAAATGGTTATTGGTTTCAAGGTATTCCGGGAACAATACGTTTCACGTGTCGATCTCGACCGGCCAAACCGCATTGACGTTTCCCACTTTCGCGGCCCCTTCAAGCACTTGCGTAATCACTGGATTTTCGAACCCGCCGAAGGCGGCTGTGTGATCGATTTCTCGGTGGATTTCGAGTTTCGATCGGCTCTGATGGATCGTCTGATCGGCACGGTCTTTCATGAAGCCGTACGAATCATGGTGTCGTCCTTCGAAAAAAGGGCGGACAGGATTTATGCGCCACAGCCCCATTCCGTGGAATTACTTACGGGAGATTAGGGCTTTTGCCACCAGCCAGGCGTTGCGCGGGTTTTCACCAAGACGGCGCACGGCGTAGGGCCACCAATCACGGCCAAAGGGCAGGTAAAGACGCACCGATTCCCCTTCGGCGGCAAGGCTTTGCTGAACTCTGGGTCGCACGCCGTAAAGCATTTCAAATTCATACGATTGAGGTTTCCATCCTTCGTCCCGAGCCTTCTCGCGCAATGGGCCAATGATTTTGTCGTCATGGGTGCCGAAAACGGGGTAAGCGCCCGCTTCCCTGGCTTCCTTCGACATCATAAGCGAACCAAGGCGGTGGTAGCTCTCGTCAATTTCGCGTCGCGTTGTGAACGCGGTCTTCGACGACCCCACGAAAGCGCCCTTGACCAGTCGAACCATCGCTCCGCGTTCGGCCAAATCCCGGACATCGGATTTTGACCGCCGCAAATAGGCCTGGATGGTGATGGCGACCGGATAGCCGGCATCGGCAAGGGTGTTGTGTAACGCGATGGTACGTTGGACATAGTTTTCGTCCTCCATATCCAGCATCAACGTCTTGCGCCCGGAAACCGATTTTTCCCCCATCGCTTCGGCGATGCGCATGGCATTTGTCGCGCCGAGTTCGTCGTTGATGGCGTAGCCCACCTGCGAAGGATCGACGGAGATGTGCAAATCGACCTTGGCACCGTCGATGGCGGCGACCGCGCCCAGTATTCCCGCGACATTCGCTTCGACCTTCTCTCGGTCGGTGACATATTCGCCCAGAAAAAAGGCTGACGTCGCCAGTTTTTGGGATTTAAGGAGTATCGCGGTTTTGATGGCGTCTTCGACCTGCGCTCCGGCCACAAATCGTGAGGCCAAACCCGAGGTCGGTGCCAGATCCTGCATGAACCGGGTAACCGCGCCGCTTCGCGCCAGCGCGATCATGCACCCCTGCCAAACCTTCACGAGGGTTCCTCGGCCTCAATTTTCAGCAATTTGAGTGCCTTGGTTAGCGTCTGCGCCCGCACGGCGGTTCTGTCGCCATCAAAAACATGATGTTTGTCGATTGTCCGGCCGCCTTTGGCGGCAACGGCGAAATGAACCAGACCGACCGGTTTTTCGTCGGTTCCGCCGGTCGGCCCAGCGATGCCGGTCACGGCGACGGCGAGGTCGGCTGAGGATTTGGCGAGCGCACCTTCGGCCATGGCGCAGGCGACTTCATTGCTGACAGCGCCGAAACGTTCGATCAACTCGGGCGCAATACCCAGCATTTCAGCTTTGGCCTGATTGGTGTAGGTGACGAAGCCCCGCTCGACCACATCGGACGAACCGGAAATCGCTGTCAAGCAACCGGCAATCAGGCCGCCGGTACACGATTCGGCGGTGGCGATGTGAAGTCCGCGCGACCGGCAGGCTTTCAGGACCTCTTCGGCGAGTTGAAGCTGTTCAGCCGGATACATTTTCACATTCCTCCAAACCACCAGACGATACCCGCCAGCACCGCGCTCGCATAGACCGCCGCCAGGACGTCGTCGAACATAACGCCGAACGCCCCTTTTATTGCGTGATCGGCCCACGACACGGGCCAGGGCTTCAGGATATCGGCCAGGCGGAATACCATAAACCCAGCAGCATAAAGGATTGGATCGGCGGGAACGAAAACGAGAACCAGCCATTGCCCAGCCACTTCGTCGACAACGACGTGGGCGGGGTCGTTGCCTGCCGATCCACCGATCATGCGATCCGTCGCCCACAGGCCGATGACAAAGATGACAGCTACCGCAATCGCCAATCCGATCGGGCCCGTCGTTACCTGAATTATCCACGCGAAGGGAAGGGCAGCCAGCGAACCCCAGGTGCCGGGAGCATTCGGGAGAAGGCCCGCGCCAAACCACGTTGCGATCAAGGCTGCGGGATCGCGCAGATCGATCCGTGGTTTCAGATCGTGTTCCGAAGGCGATTGCAAGGCGATGTGCTCCCTGGGGCGAATTCCCCGTAATACCCGCACCAAGGGCCTGAATGTAAGAAAAAACCGCAAAGCAGGTATTCAACGAGAAAGAAGATTCCGAACTTGCCGCAGATGGCCAGAAGAGGCTTGCATGGCGAAGGGCGAAAAGATACCGTCAGCGCGTGACCGTCCCAGCAATAAGAAGGCGGGCGCGCGTTAATGCGCGTGGTTTGGTTAACAAAATTGTTTTTGGGTTAAGAAAGCGCCTTGATTGTCGCTCTCGAGGGGTCGTATGGAGCCGAAATATAGGGGAAACAAAAAACGCGGGCGGCTAAAACGCCTGTTCCACCACTTGTTTCCTGAACGCCAATTGTTTCTTCGCGCAGAAGGGCGAATGTCGCATATCCGCCTTTCGTGCCGAATGCAGGTTTTTATCGCGTTGGTCGTGATGGCAGCGGGGGCGTGGGCTGCGTTTAGCAGCTCAAGCTACGTTCTGCACGATAACGTGTTGGCGGCGAAAAACCACCAGATCGCCAATGTCCGGCTTGAATACCGCAGCCTTCTGAACCAGTTGGCGGCATACCAGACAAAATTCACGGGCATTACCCGCGAACTGAAACAGTATCACGAGACGATGCTGGGCTTGGCCGAGCATAACACGGCGCTGCAAAAGGATTTGAATTCGGTTGAATCCAAACTCCGTTCGACGGAGGGCGAACGCGAAAACGTGATCGCCGCACGCGAGGGACTGAAGGGGAGACTTCGCGAACTTGAAGACGATATGGCGGGGCTTGCCAATCGCAACTTCACTCTCAAAGGTAATTTGACGTCGATTGAAGAAGATCTGGAATCCACGGTTTCGGAACGTAATCATGCTCTTTTCGAAAGGGGGAGGATGGAACGTCAGATCAAGGAATTGGAGGTGCGGCTTACCGCCCTGCAATCAGCCGAACAGGACGTCGTACAGCGTTTGACTGAACAAACCGTGGCATCGCGGGACGATTTCGCCAAGGTCGTGAAAATTGCCGGACTGGACGTGGCCGATCTGTTGAAGGCCGACGCGTTGGCTTCCAAAAACCAAGGCGGACCGTTTATCAAAATCGGTGAAGGCGAGAAAAGCGACGGTATGCCAGCCGAAGGGTTGCGGGCCAGCCTTACCAATTTGGACGATCAGCTAAATCAGCTGGAGGGCCTGCAATCGGTCCTGCGCAAACTGCCGCTGTCGTCACCGCTGGATTATTTCCAGATTACCAGCCGCCACGGCAAACGCCGCGATCCCTTCAATCGCCGGTGGGCCATGCATTACGGGATTGATATGGGTGGAGTTTACAAAGCCTCCGTATTCGCCACGGCTCCCGGTGTGGTTACTTTCGTTGGTTGGAAGGGAAATTACGGGCGTATGGTGGAAATCAGCCACGGTTCGGGCATCAAAACCCGTTTCGGGCATCTGCACAGCACGCTCGTGAAGAAGGGCCAAAAGATCAAGTTCAGGGATAAAATTGCGCGTCTCGGAAGCTCCGGCAGGAGCACTGGCGCCCATTTGCACTATGAAATCATTTATAAGGGCAGATCCCGGGACCCCATGAAATTCATGAAAGCAGGTCGATATGTTTTCCAAGGGTAAAAAAGGTTCGGGCTACGAAGGGAAAAGCAGCACGCCGCTAAAGGTGGCCGTGCCGTCCATCATCAGCACCGACATGAAGATCATCGGCAACGTCATCAGTGAGGGTGAGATTCAAATCGACGGGCAGATCGAAGGCGACATCAAATGCAATAATTTGCTTGTCGGCGAGCCCGCGAGCATCAAAGGCGAGATCGTCGTCGATTCGATTGAAGTGTTCGGCACGATTGTCGGGCAGATCAAGGCCAATTCAGTAACACTGGCCAAGACGGCCCACGTCGTTGGCGATATTCTTCACGAATTCCTGGCGATCGAGAAGGGCGCTTTCCTCGGGGGACACTGCAAACGCATGCCCGATAAGCAGGGAAACCCTGATCGCATCAGTCTGGTTCGCGAGGCGGGGAACGAGACCGCCAAAGAGCCAGTTGCCCCCGCTCCCAAGGAAAAGGGCGCCAATTCAACCTGACGCATCGAGAAAAGCCTCGATTTTGTCGGCCAGACACGCCTCGGCCAGGTCCGGGGCGTGACCGACGTCAGGTACCGTGATCACCCCCAATCCGGAAATTTCACCGGCCATTAGGCGGTGTGTCCGTTCGCTCAGTATGTCGGACTTCTCGCCACGTACGCAAAGCGCCGGAATTCGTGCCAGGGCCTTGAAAACGGGCCATAAGTCAGGTGCTTGCTCACTCATTTGCCGAACCGATTTCGAAATTTCCGTGTCCCAGTCATTGACCAACGTTCCCGCCTGTTCGCGAAAGGTGTTGCGGGCAATGCGAAGCCACCTCTCCTCGGACGTGGCCGGAAGGTTCGGGAACGCTTTTTTTAGGTAGTCGACGGCTGCCGCCCAGTCGGTGAGCCGGTGCCGCGTGCCGATATGGGCAAGAACGCGCTTTAATCCGCCCGGAACGACCTCCGGCCCGATATCGTTCAATACCACCCCGGCGACGGCGCATGGCATGGCAACCGCCATGGCAGCCGCCAGAATGCCTCCGAACGAGGTGCCGATCACGGCGACCCGGTGATGGTTGATTGCCCCCAGGAGGTGACGGAGGTCGGCGATCCAGGCTTGTGGACAATAGCTTCGGTGGCTATTGGCGTACGCGGAACGACCGACACCGCGATAATCGGGGCACAGGACTTTACGGTGCGCCGACAGACGTACGGCCAGATCGTGGTAATCCTTGCCGTTACGTGACAATCCGGGGAGACACAGCACAGGCGGATACGCGGCCGTGCCGCAGGGCTCATAAATTCGCAGGAAAAGACTGAGGCCGTCGAACGAAGTGATGCGTTGTTCGGAAACGCTTGCCATTACAGGCCAAGAAGTATGGGCAACTCCCGCAGGCTGGTGATTTCGTATTCGGCCGTTGCCGGAAGATCTTCGCGCGCTTCGCCTTCGCGGTTCACCCATACCGTTCGAAAACCGAAATTGGCCGCCGCCGCGGCGTCCCATGCGCTGGAAGCGACAAACAAAATCCTTTCGGCAGGAACCTTTAATTGGTCGACGCCGATCTGATAGGCGCTGGGGTGCGGCTTGAAGATACCCGCCTTATCCACCGAAATGACCTGATGGAGCAGATCGTGGATGCCCGCGCTGCGTACCGCCGCCGTCAACATGGTGGTTGACCCGTTTGAAAGAATAGCGGTCTTCAATTCAGCGTTTCTAAGTCCCAAAAGAACTTCCTTGACGTCGGGGAAGGCATCGAGCTTCAGCCACAGTTCCATCAGTCGCGAACGCAGGGTGTCGCCGCTAATTCCAAGCGAGGCCATGGCCGTGTCCAGACTATTGCCGGTCACATGCCAGAAATCCACATACTCGCCCATCAGGCTGCGCAGCCAGGAATAGGTCGTTTGTTTAGCCTGCCACGCGGAAAGCAACGGCGCCATCTTGTTGCCCAGCGCGTCGCGGCAGCGCGCGATTCCCGACCCCACGTCAAAAAGAGTGCCGTAGGCGTCGAACACGCAAGCGTCAATATCCGTAAGCGGTCGCAAATCCGACATGCCAGCACCCCGTTTTCTTGTTGTCTTTCCGTTATGCGCTCTCGCCGTGACGTGGTCAAGCCACGCTCCCCCGCACCCTACCGTTTCAGATCCTTGTCAAGAGCCAGGGCAACCTGGGTTTTCGACAGGCGCGAGCGGTAAATCTGAAGATTTTCGAGCACCCTTTGAATATAGTTACGCGTTTCCCGAAACGGAACGAATTCAATCCAGTCAATGACGTCGATCCCCTGTTTTTGGGGGTCCCCGAATTCCTTTATCCACCGGCGCGCACGCGACGGCCCGGCATTGTACGACGCCAGCGCCAGCACATAAGAGCCGTCGAAAGTTTTGACCATATCGGCCAGATAGGATTGACCGAGCGTGAGATTGTACTTCTTGTCGGACGTCAGGCGGTCGCGCGAGTACCTGAGTTTCAGGTTGCGGGACAATGTCTTGGCCGTCGCGGGCATGATCTGCATAAGGCCCCGCGCTCCGGCCGTGCTCACGGCGCCCAGCCAAAAGGCGCTTTCCTGCCTAATGACCGCCAATACCAGCCCGCTTTCAACCGCTTTTGCCTTTCCCAGGGATGGCGGAAGCGTGATCGTCGGATATCCGGCCTTTACGAGAACATGTCCGTTGCGGGCGGCTCTTTTGGTCAACTTGATGGCAAGATCGGGCCTTCCCGCGACGCGGGCCAAACCCGCGGTCATCGCCTGCCAGTTCACGCCTTCCGATTGCTCGGCCAACGTCAGGATAAACGGTTTGACCGTTTTCTCCGCTCCGATCTGATAGAGGATGCGGATAACCCGTACCAATTCGTGATTCTGGAATTTCTTAAATTCAGTATTCGGAGGCATGGCGATGTTGGGCAGTTTGAAGTCGCCGCCGGGGTCCAATTGAACGGCCGCGAGCTGGCCGTAATAGGTGGTTTGGTATTTGGCCGCTATCCGATACCACATTTTCGAAGTGCGCTTGTCCTTCATGGCCTGAGCGGCCCGCCCCGCCCAATAGGCCCCGCGCGCCCGGCTGACGGGGAATTGAACGGCCTTGTACATGGCCACGAAGTGGGCCAGTGCGTCATCGAAATCGCGCAGAAAGCGTAAGGCGATCCATCCCGCCAGCCATTCGGCCTCGGAGAATTCCCGGACATGGCCGTTGTCGGGGTCGATGCCGTGGTTTCTGGCAAGCCGGTAAGCGTCGGTAACGTGGCCGTCCCCAAGTGCCTTGCGGGCCAGAACGTCGCGCTCAATCCACCATTTTTCGGGATACAAGGGATCAGGCGGTGGCGGCGTGAGAAGTTCGCGGGCCGACGCGTAGCGGCCCTTGCGGCGACGCCAGCGCAGGCGCTCATAGATCAGACCGGGGTGGTCTTTCAGCTTGGCAGGAACCTTGGCAATGGCCTTGTCGACATTTCCGGTGCGCCGCATAAGCATCAGGCGCGCCTCTGCGAGGGTGCGCGCGTTCGGACCGACCCGCCACAACATGCGGCGCGCCGGCCAGTAGCGGTCTTCCCATATCAACCGTTCCAGTCGCGCCATGTGATCTTTTCGCGAGAGGTATTTACGATATCGGCGGTGGAACCCTTTTTCTCGCGATTTGCCGAAATTGCCGTTGATCCAAGTTTCACGGACCGCCTTGGTGCCCTCTTTCTTGCGGCCCTCGGCGAGAAGCGCAGCGGCGAAGCGAATTTTGCCCTCGATGCCAACGGGAGGATTGCGCGCAAACCAGTCGAGAACTTCCTTCGGTTCGGTTCCTGCGGGAATCTTTGCTTCGGCTTGTTCGCGCAACCTGGCTTGGCTTGGCCAGTCCGGGTTTTTTTTCATCAAGGACGTAATCTCGGCAAAGCTTGCCGTGGTGCCCGAGCGCGTTATTTCCAACCATGTGAACAGCTTGCCGACCAGCGGATCAGTGGCCTTGGCTGACCATTTTCGAGCGCTTTTCCATTGCTTCTTGTCGAAAGCCTTGAGCGCGGCCT
The DNA here is from genome assembly GCA_018648445.1 of Rhodospirillales bacterium. The sequence goes on from JABGRG010000061.1 coordinate 21,999, forward strand.
TGGCGTTCTTCATATCCGCCGTCGAGAGCAGAGACGAGGCTGGCTGCTCGGCGACGGAGGTGCCGATATGCGAAAAAATGGCAGCGCCGATGGCTATCGAGATAACCAGACGCCGCAATGGTGGCGCGATCATACGCATGGGATTTCAAATGTATGCGGCGGAGGCGGCTTTCTCAAGCGGCGAAAAAATACGAACGCCGATTGTTCGGCTTCGCTTGCCGCTTCGGGCAGGACGGTCTATGTTCGCGCGATTCTGAATAAACACTGGGGAGATAAGGGATGTTTAAGGGTTCTATGCCCGCGCTCATTACGCCGTTTACGGACGGAAAGGTCGATGAGCAGGCGTTCCGCGATTTCGTGGAATGGCAGATCCAGGAAGGATCGGACGGGTTGGTTCCTTGTGGCACGACAGGCGAATCGCCGACGTTGAGCCATGAAGAGCACATGCGGGTCATCGATATTTGCATTGAAGTCGCGAACGGGCGCGTTCCGGTGATCGCCGGGGCCGGTTCCAATTCGACGGCCGAGGCCATCGGATTTGTCAAACACGCGAAAACCGCCGGTGCCGACGCCGCCCTTGTGGTGACACCCTATTACAACAAACCAACGCAAGAGGGCCTGTATCGCCACTACAAAACCCTTAACGACGCCGCCGTGATCCCGATCATTATCTACAACATTCCGGGACGCAGCATCGTCGATATGTCGGTTGAGAC
>JABGRG010000062.1 GCA_018648445.1 Rhodospirillales bacterium
CCGACCAGGACACGGGGTCGGCCAGAAATTCACGAACCCCCTGGATGGCCTCGGGCGAGAAATCTTTCCCGGCCTCGGCTTCGGCCAGCACGTCGGCCCAAGTTGCCAGGTAGTGCAGTTTCAGGCCTTCTTTGGCCAGATCGTCCTCGGCACCCTTGAAAATCCGGTAGAAGAAAACGACGAACGCTTCGCTGACCTGCGCGCCCGCGCCGCGAAGGGCGTTGACGAAGTTCAGCTTGCTGGCCCCGTCGGTGGCCAGATCCTCGACCAGAAGCACGCGTGATCCTTCTGCCATGTCGCCTTCGATTTGGGCATCACGGCCAAAACCCTTGGCTTTCTTGCGCACATAGAGCATGGGCAGGGAAGCGGTCTCAGACATCCAGGCGGCATAAGGGATACCGGCGGTTTCACCCCCGGCCACGGCATCGAACGTGTCCCATCCGACAGCTTCGCCAATGCACTCGGCGGCCATTTCCATGATTTGCCGCCGCGCATCCAGAAACGAGATCACCTTGCGGCAATCGATGTAAACCGGGCTGGCCCAGCCGGAGGTAAATTTGTAGGGATCTTCGGGGCGGAAATTAACAGCCTTGATATCAAGCAAAAGCCGCGAGGTGCGGCTGGCAAAACTTTTTTGGACGGTCGGCATCGGTTCCCCCGGCGGCGAAATTGATTCTTCGCCACTGTTTAGAGACTTTCCGAGACTATTGGAAGCCTAACCCCTGACCACCAGCACCGACCGTGTGGCGTGGCGAACCACCCGCGCCGCGTTGGGCCCCAAAAGATAGTCGCCCATGGCCGGGCGGTGCGACGCCATGATGATCAGGTTGGCGTCAATTTGGTCGGCCATGGCAAGAATCGATTGGTAAACCGACCCGTGAACCACGTGCCATTTGACCTTGAAGCCAGCGGGAACGCGTTTCTCGATAAATTCCGTCAGGCCGTCCTTGGCTGCTTTGACCAGCTGCTTCCCGGCATCCTGCGCCATATACAGATTGACCACCCCCAAAGGAAGGTCGGGAACCACGGTCACCACATGAAGTTCCGCGTGAAACGCCTGACATTGTTCCAACGCCGTGGGCAGGGCCTTGGCCCACGACGCTTCGTCGTGAAGATCGACGCTGAGTAAAATGGTTTTGTACATAGCCATTTACTTATAGCCCTTCAGGTGATCGATGTATTCCGGCAGGAACAGCGACACCTGCGGCACGTAGGTAATGATGATCAGGAACATGAGCAGGATCACTAGCCACGGAAAAGCCGCGCGCACGACCCAGATAATACTGTTACCCGTAATTCCCGCCGTTACGAACAGGTTCAAACCAACCGGCGGCGTAATCATGCCGATTTCCATGTTCACGACCATGATGATGCCCAGATGAATGGGGTCGATGCCGAGCTGCATCGCGATGGGAAACAGGATCGGCGCCATGATCAGCAGAATGGCCGACGGCTCCATGAAGTTCCCGGCCGCCAGCAGCAGAATGTTGACAACAATCAGGAACCCCCAGGCCGGCAATCCCCAGGTCGTGATCAACTCAGCGATGGCATGAGGGATACGTTCAGTGGTCAGCACATGGGCGAACAACATCGCGTTGGCGATGATGAAAAGCAGCATGATGCTGACCTTGGCGCCGTCAAGAACGACCCGGCGGACTTCCGGATGGAAGAACGACCGGGGAATCGCCCAGGTCATCTGCAGGATATTCCGGCCAGTCGCCACGGCGACCGATTCATCGGCTTTGCGCCACGCAACACCCTTAAGCGGCCCCATGTCGCGATACCCCAACACGGACACTGCGAATGCGTAGACCGCCGACACGGCCGCCGCCTCGGTCGGGCTGGCGATGCCGCCGTAGATGGAACCCAGCACGATAACGATCAGCAGGATGCCGCCCGAGGCGCTGAAAGCGGCGGCAAAGATTTCGCGGAAACCCGCCCATGGCTGGCTAGGCAGGCCCTTGATGCGAGCCGCGATGTAAATGGCGATCATCAGCATGCCGCCCATCATGATGCCCGGAATAAATCCGGCCATGAACATGCGCGCCGCCGAAACCTCGGTCGCCGCCGCGTAAACCAGCATGACGATGGAGGGCGGTATCAGAATTCCCAGCGTTCCGGCGTTGCAGATAACGCCTGCCGCAAAACTCTCTGGATAACCGCTTCGGACCATGCCGACGATGACAATGGAACCGATGGCCGCGACCGTTGCCGGAGAAGATCCCGACACCGCGGCGAACAGCATACAGGCCAGAACCGAGGCCATGGCCAGCCCGCCACGGACATGGCCGACGATTGATATGGCAAACCTGATCAGGCGCCGGGCGACACCGCCGGTGGAAAGAAAGGTCGATGAAAGAATGAAAAACGGAATGGCGAGAAGCGTGTAATGAGCCGTGAGCGCTTCAATCAACTTCAAGGCGACCGAGGCCAGCGAATCGTTGGAAAACAGAAGAATGGTCGAAACGCTGGAAAGGCCGAGCGCGATGGCAATCGGCATGCCCAGGAACATGCATCCGAAAAGCGTTACAAAGAGGAGGATGGTCGTCATGCCTTGGCCTCCCCGGTATCTTCACCTTCCAGTTCCTTCAAGGCATCCGCGGCCTCGTCGGCAATTCGGAAACCCGTCGCCTTGCCAGTGGCGAAAGCCCACATAAGTTGCAAAAATCGAAAAGCAAGAAGGACAAAGCCAATAAGCAAAATGGAATGAGCGATCCATATTTCGACCGCCACGTCTTCAAGCTCGATGCCGATCATGTGCATCTTGCCCAGATAGACCCAGCCGCCATAAATGAACAATCCGCAATAAAAGAGGCACAGGGCCGTCGCGACAACGCTGACCCAACGGCGGATCGCAGGCGGAATCATCTTTACGATGGCGTCCACACCGATATGGCAACCGACCTTGATGCCGTAGGATGCCCCGATAAGGACCAGCCAGGCGGAAATATGCAAAGTGACTTCTTGTATCCAAAGAAAGCCAATATTGAACCCGAAGCGAAACACGACCTCGAAGAATACGAGGACGGTCATACCGACCAGGAGGAGGGAGATAACTCCCTCCTCCAGCCGATTCACGATACGTGACATCATTGGAAAATATGTCCGATTGATTGCTTGAATGCGACTTAGCTGCCGGCATTTGCCGCGACGGCGGCGTCAATCAGGTCTTTGCCGATCTGATCTTCGAATTTCTTCCAGACCGGTTTCATCGCCTCAACCCACTGCTGCCGTTCGGCATCGGTAAGTTGCAGGATTTTGCTGCGTCCCGAATCCATAATCATCTTGCGGTCGCTGGTGGCCTTTTCCAAGGCAACCTTGTTGCCGTGCGCGATAGATTCGTCCAGGGCCTTTTTGACCTCGGCGCGGATATCCGCGGGCATTCCTTGCCAGAAGGCCGTGCTGGTCACGACTAAATAATCGATCAGGCCGTGGTTGGATTCGGTGATGTAGTCCTGCACCTCGAAGAATTTCTTCGAATAGATGTTGGACCACGTGTTTTCCTGACCATCAATGGCTTTGGTCTGCAACAGGGTGAACACTTCCGAGAACGCTTTCTTCAGCGGAACGGCGTCAACGGCTTCAAACTGGGCGGCCAGAACGTCGGAGGTCTGGATGCGGAATTTCAGCCCCTTGGCGTCGCCGGGGACGCGAAGGGCTTTGCTGGCCGACATCTGCTTTAATCCGTTATGCAGGAAGCCAAGACCGGTCAGGCCCTTGCTTTCCATGCTCATCAACAGCTTTTGCCCTGCCGGGCCGTTCTGGAACCGTTCGGCGGCGTGGATGTCCTTGAACAGGAACGGAAGGTCGAAGACGGGAAGTTTCTTAGTGTACTTGCCAAACTTTGACAGGGACGGCGCCGCAATTTGGACGTCGCCCAGCAACATCGCCGCAAGGACGGTGTTGTCGTTGAAAAGCTGCGAGTTCGGATAAACCTCAACCACCACTTTGCCGCCCAACCGCTGGGCCACAAGGTCCTTAAATTTATTGGCCATCTGGCCCTTGGGGGTGTTTTCCGCAACGACGTGCGAAAGTTTTATGACGATCGGATCGGCCGCCTTGGCCATTGGCGCCGTTACTGCAAATGCAATCAGCGCGACTGCGAGGGTAAGAAAACGCATTTTGTGTCTCCCTATCATTTCCCGATTTGGGTCTGATTTTTTCCGTGGTTAGCCTCAACCTTTTCTCGGACGCTCTCGTTTGTTTTTTTTACGTTGGCGTCTCGTAAGTTACCTTATTTATAACAAAATTCATTCCGAATAACAAAAACTAATCCCTTCGGACGGGAATCGTCTTCGGAGCCCCGGTTATTCTTAGGCCATTGCCGATGGGGGTTGACCGATTGCCGGTTGCCCCGTAACACCCGTTGCATGAACGCGAACCAACGAAACGGCAGGCCGCCGGTGATATGGGTATTGCTGGACGACCGGGCGGGTAACAGAAGCCAATGCCTTGGTGTGGCCGAAGCACTGGGCCTGCGGTTTTTCACCCATGAACTGGAATATGTGGCCGCCGCCGCGCTGCCCAATTTTTTCGTTGGTGCATCGTTTGGCGGGCTTACGCCGTCCAGCCGGGTCAATCTGGTTTCCCCGTGGCCCGATCTGGTCATTGCGGCGGGCCGCCGGACCGCTCCCATCGCCCGCAAAATCAAGAAGGACAGCGGCGGCGCCACGATGTTGGTTCAGATCATGTACCCCGGTCATACCGGCGCCGATGAATTCGACCTGATCGCAGCCCCTCGCCACGACGAAATCGCGCCCGCGCCGAATATGCTGGAAATCACAGGCGCGCCGCATCGGGTCAACGAGAAGAAACTCGCGGAAGCCGCCGATGAATGGCAAGGACGGTTCGCCGACCTGCCAAAGCCACGAATCGCATTGATCGTCGGCGGATCTTCCCGGCGGCGCAAATTCACAAGTGAAATGGCGACGGAACTGGGTCGGAAGGCGGCGAAGATGGCGTCTGCAACCGGGGGGTCTTTGCTGGTCACGACCTCACGGCGCACCGGCGAGGCCGAGGCCGCCCTTTTGGCGGAAATCAATGATCCCAATTTCGTCTTTCGTTGGGGTGACGAGGGCGAAAATCCCTATTTCGGCTTTTTGGCGCTGGCCGATACCGTGATCGTCACGGGGGATTCGGTTTCCATGGTATCCGAGGCCTGCGCGACACCGGCTCCGGTATATATTTACGGACCGAAAGCGTTGACCCCCCAAAAACACACAAAGCTTCACCGGGAATTGTTCGAGCGGGGTTTTGCGCGCCCCCTGGGCGACGCATTCGAAGAGTGGACGCACGATCCTCTCAACGCTGCCGGAGAAATCGCCGAAGAAGTCCGCCGCCGTTTCGGGATTTGACCGCAGGTCTGATATGCGACACTGTTGGTGAAACCATATTTATAGACGGACTTGGCGAAAGCCATCCGGGCCGTGCTGGACGAGGAATTGACAACATGACAAAGCCGCTTCTCATCGTCGTCGATGACGAACGAGCGATTGGAGAAGTCATTGGTTTCGTTGCCGAACACGTGGGGGTTGAGATCAAGGTCGCCGGGAGCGCCTACGAGTTTCAAAATTTGGTGGTTGATCACCGGCCAGATGTCGTTTTCATGGATATGGTGATGCCCGAGACAAGCGCGGCCAAACTGATCGCGTGGATGGCGACGAACGAGGTCAGGGCCCCCGTCGTTTTAATGAGCGGGTATGGCGAAGCGGAGATCGCGGAGCTACGCAAAAGCGCGGAAGGCGGGGGGGGTGCCAATTTCGGACTTTCTCACGAAGCCCTTCAGTCTGGATGATGCCGAAACAAAGCTAAGGGACGCCTTGGCGGCGCAATTCCCCTCATACCGCCTTTGAATGGCGCGCCTTTCCCGATTGCAGGTACTTATCGAACGCCGAAGCAACGAGACGCACGAAAGGCCGCCCCATCTCCGTTACTTTGATATCGTCCCCCGCGATCGAAATAATTCCGTCGGCTTCCAGGCGTTTGAGGTAAGCCAACTCGTCGCTGAAAGTATCGGAGACACCGGCGTCACCGGCCACTTCACCCAGGTTAACACGAAGATCGCACATCAGGCGCTCGATGATCGCGGCGCGCATGATGTCGTCGGGGCTAAGCTCGATGCCACGAACGGTGGCGAACTTTCCGCCATCTATGGCCCTGGCATAATCACGCAAAGGCAGGGTGTTCTGGACATAGCCCTGTCTTAGCGAACCGATGGCCGAAGCTCCCAAGCCTAAGAGAACGGGCGCGGTATCGACGGTGTAGCCCTGAAAATTCCGGTGAAGGCTGCCGTCATTGAGGGCTGTCGCCATTGAATCGTCGGGACGTGCAAAATGATCCAGACCCACCGCAACATAGCCGGCGGCGACAAGTCTAGCCGATGCCGCGTTTGATTGTTCCCAACGTTCGGTCGTGCCGGGCAGGGTGGCTTCATCAATCAATTTCTGATGCGCGCGCATCCACGGAACATGGGCATATCCGAACAGCGCCACTCTTTGCGGCCTCAACGTAAGCGCCAGATCGACCATTTCAATCACCCGCTCGGTGGTCTGGTGCGGCAAACCGTACATCAGGTCCATGTTCAGATTTTTGATGCCGTGCGCGGCCAGCCAGTCCACCACCCGTTTTGTCACGTCGAAGGGCTGGTCGCGATTGATCGCGGCCTGGACCTCGGGGTGGAAGTCCTGAACCCCAATGCTCGTTCGATTGACACCGGCAGCCGCCAGATCGCGCACGTAGTCCTCAGTGGTGTCCCGTGGGTCCATTTCGACGGCGATTTCGGCGTCTTCGGCGACGCTGAAGCGCTCCCGAATTCGCTCAACGCTCCGCATCCAATCGGCACCCGTAAGCATGGTCGGGCTGCCACCGCCCCAGTGCAGGTGCTTTACCGGAATGCCCGAAGACACCTCGCCCGCGACCAAGTCAATTTCCTTAAGCAAAACATCAAGATAATCATTTACAGGTTTGTATCTATTTACGATTTTTGTATAACATCCACAAAAAGAGCACATGGAATCGCAAAAAGGAATATGGAAATACAACGATAAATCCACGTCCCGCGTCAGGCCATTCAGCCAGTCGCCGTATTTTTCCGGCCCGACCGCGTCCGAAAAATGCGGCGCCGTCGGGTAGCTGGTGTAGCGGGGAACTCGCAGATCGTAACTTTCGGCAAGGTTTGTCGTCATGACGATTCCATAATTTTTGTCATGCCACGAATCTGGCCCGGAATTCCCAGAAAGCAATGGAAATTCGCGGCGTTCAATTTCCGACCACCTGTTGGCAACGGGTTTCCTTGACCAAAATCGAGGCAACAACGGCGATAGCGCCGCAGGCCACATAGATCAAAAAGGCCATGCGGTAGGCCTCGACGCCATAGATGCGCGCGCCAGCTTCCATGCGACCGTCCCAGAACATATCAAGGATCAGCCCCATAACCGGCTGAAATATGGCACTTACCCCGATGGCCAGGCAGTTCATGGTTCCCATTGTTGCGGCCGATACGACAGCACGTACGTTTTCGCGTCCGGTGGCGTAAGTAACCACCGACGCTCCACCGGCAAATCCATTGAAGAAAATTAGAAACAAAACAGCGTTCTTCGGCAACCCGGGAACGTACGCCACGGCCAGGATTGCCGCAAAAGATCCGATAGCGCTGAACAACAACGGGATTTTTCGATTTTTCAAGCGATCGGAAAGCCAACCGACCAGCGGTGCGCCGAAGGCCCAGCCAATAAGCAGCAATGAGGTGCTGGAAGCGGCTTCGGTGCGGCTCATGGCAAAGGCGCTCATCATGTAGGGAACGCCCCACAGGCTTGCGAAGGTCAGGAGCGGTACGCTGACCATGGCAATAACCAAGCCCACGTACCAAATTTGCGTCGTTGAAAGAACTTCGCGCAGATTGTTCCAGATGCTTCCCTCGGAGCTCCGCCCCCCGTTTCCGCCGCGTTTTCCGTCGGGATTGCGCACGACGAACCAGAACGCCATGGCCAATACGCCACCGAATAATGCAGCCGCACTTAACGTTTCACGCCATCCGAAGGTATGAATAACCTGCGCCAACGGCGCTTGCCCGGCGACGGCCCCGCTCATGCCGATCATTGCCGTCACTCCGGCCAACATGGCGAAGCGGCTGGGCGGAAACCAGATCGCGATCAGGTTCAGGGTGCCGATCCAGCCGAACGCCGCACCGGCTCCGATCATGGCCCGACCGACATAGGCAACGGCGAGGGAATCCGCAGTCGCGAAGACCAGACTTCCAAGGCCGCAAAAAGCCGCCGCCGCCGTTAATACGCGGCGGGGGCCCCATCGGTCCAGCATTAGGCCCAGCGGTATCTGAAGCGCCGCATAGGGGTAGAAATATAGCGCCGACAGGGTTCCAAGAATAGCGCCGCCAACGGCGAAGTCGCGCATCAGTTCGTTGACCATGACCGCAGGTGCGACCCGATGGAAAAACGCGTAGAAAAACAACAACGCGCCCAGCCCCCACACCGCCCATGGGAAAAGGGGATGCGTTCGGCCCAAGGCTTCGCGCCGGGGTTTCGGTGATTGCGTTGACATGGAATATTCGGCCTTTCGCATATTGTTTAGCAGTTTACGTGAGGCCCTGTCACCGGCGGTCTTTCCAATAATCCCAGGAATTTTCCGTGCAACGAAATTGACAGGCTTTCCTTCCGACTTCCTGGCGGAAATGGTAGAATTTCATGGCTAATAGGGTGCGACTTCTTCCGGAAGGTCGGAGCGAATCCGATCCTTCGCCCCTGCCTACGGAAGCGGGAAAGGAGGGAAGCATGGCTATCGCGAAAAAGGTCGGCGACTTCATAGCCGACTCGGGTGTTGAATATCACGTAATCAATCACGAACACAGCGAATCCGCCAGTCGAAGCGCCTGGGCGGCGCACATAAAGGGCGGACACGTGGCCAAGACCGTTGTTCTTCACGATGGCGAACGCTATCTGCTTGGTGTGGTCCCCGCCACGCACCGGGTGGAGCTGGATACGCTGGGCGATATTCTGCATTGCCGATTGACACTGGCAACCGAAAGCGAGGTGGCCCGTCTATTCGATGACTGCAGCGTGGGAGCCGATCCTCCTTTGGGCATGGCGTACGGCTTACCGGTCGTTGTCGATGAGTCCTTGTTGGAGGAAGACGACATATTTTTCGAAGGCGGCGACCATGAAAGTTTGGTGCACGTCACCCATGACGGGTTCGAAAAACTGATGAAAGAAGCGCAACACGCGCGCTTCAGCCATCACACCTGAGAGAAGTGGAAATCAGAGGAAGGTTTGATCGCGGCCCGACCCGGTTTACCGATCCAGGCCGCGACAGTCCGGGCTTGCGTTTGCCTCAGGCGTCTTTCATACGCTCGTAGAGCGAACGCAGATAATTGCGATCTATTTCCTCGAATTCGCCTTCGGAAATATCTTCGCGGTATCCTTCGAGTTCCTCGCGCAGGTCGTTGGACACACCGGTTTTTTGCAATATGCGTTCGATCAGGCTGAGGGCTTCGGTGTCGTCGGGCACGTCACCGGATGTGGGCGCGGGCGCAGGCGCGGGTTTGTCATCCGCTTGTGAAGCGGGTTGATTGCCTTCGTCACCGTCACCGACCAGCAGATCGTTCCAGTCGTGGCCGGCAGCGGTCACCTGCGCGTGGATTTCGCGGGCTGTGGAAAGCACGTCTTCATCCTTTTCCGCGCCTAGCGTACCAAGCAACCCGATCAATTCCTCCCGATTTATATTATCCGTCATTTCCGGCCTCTTGCTCTTGGTCAATTCCGCTCCCCGATGGGCGGGAGCGAGAAATTAGACCATTTCATCGCATTACGCTACCTTAGCTATTTGCTGCGGCACGCGGGTCATATAGTTTTTGAATTCGGTAGGGAACGGATTCCGTGCAATGGAAGAATCTGTCGCTCAGGATTGGCCGAAAACGCCGGGCGGTTCGACTGATTGGGAAGTGGTTTTCGAGGATCCTGAAACGGGTCTAATCGCTCTGATTGCGCAAGCGCGCTCGGCGGAGGCGCTTCGCGACTGCGTCGTCGTCGTCATCAAAAAACTCTTTACCCGTGAAACCGATCCTCCCGAGGTTGAACGATTTATCGGCGAATTGACGCAACTCATCCCCGATGGAACGGGCGACCAAAACCTTACCCTCGTTCTTGAGGCCGTAACCGGCATTCTCCGGCAGATCAAGGATGATCGCGCGAAGAAGGCCGCAGAGTACGAACAGTTCAAGGAACCAGCTGCGGACGGAGAGAAGCGGGGTCTGGAAGAAGCGCGGAGGAAGGCCCGCTTGCGGAAATTCTTTTTGATATTCGGGTCGGGAGGCGTCGGCATCGCGCTAAGCACCGGATTGCTTTACCTTTTTATTGGGGGGTTCCTTGGCGGGGGTAGTGCGGAAAAAGACCAAACTCCGAATTCACTGGCTCCACGATATCTTCTGATCGAACAAATGCAACAGGTTGCTCTGGGCCGGAGTATCAACACAAACGCGTTTGGCGGGGCACTTGAATTCGGAAATATTGGGAACAGGGCGGTTGTCGTCGCCGAAGGCATTCCGCCCAAGGACTGCGCCAGCGCCGCCTGGGTCTTCGTCAATCGCGGAACCGTCATGATCAACGGCATCGTGCCAATGAAGATTTCCCCGAACATTCTCAAAAAACTTTGCGAGGCGGTCCCGGGGGGGCAACATTGGCTTGGTTTCCCAAGGAAGGTTGATGTTGTCGATGGCCCTGCTGACGCGGACGTATTTCCGGGTAGGGTATTGAAAATCCAAACACTCGGGCGAATATCGTAGGGGGGATACGGGGAACCAAAGAAGGTGCCGCAACCATGACAATCAGCGTTGCCGTCGTTGGCGCCGGACCCAGCGGGTTCTATGCGGCGCAGTCTCTGGTTGACCGGGAACTCGATTGCCGCATTGATATGATTGAGGCTCTTCCGACGCCGTACGGATTAATCCGTGGCGGCGTCGCGCCGGATCACCAACACACCAAGCGGATTACGAAAACCTACGAACAGACAGCGACGCAACCGCAGGTCAACTTTTATGGCAACGTCAGCGTCGGGCGCGACGTTGCTATTTCTGAACTACGCGCCCTATACGATGCGGTCATTCTGGCCGTCGGCATGCCCCTGGATAGCGGCCTGGAAATTCCCGGCGCGCAATTGAAGGGGGTCTACGGGGCCGCGGAAGTGGTCGGTTGGTACAACGGGCACCCGGCCAGTCGCGATCTTGATCCGCTGCTTGATGGCAAATGCGTCGCCGTTATCGGCAACGGCAACGTGGCCCTGGACATCGGGCGGTTGCTGGGGAAAACGCGCGCCGAGACTGCGATTACCGACATGCCGGGATACGCGCTTGAGGCCATCCAGAATTCGCCGGTAACGGATATTCATATTTTCGGTCGACGCGGTCCGGCGGACGCGAAGTTCACGAATGTGGAACTGCGCGAAATCGGACGGCTTGCCGACTGCGCCCCCATCGTCGATGGGCAAGGCTTGCCCGATGAAATCACCGGCGAGATGTCGGATCGGGACAAACGCCTGCGCGAACGCAATATTGCAACGTTGCGGGATTACTCGGAAATGGACCCGGCGGGTAAATCCAAGCGTATTCACTTTTGTTTTCATTCGATGCCGGTGGAAATCCTGGGGGAAGACCGGGTCCGGGGCATCCGTTTGCAACGCGCGATCGTCAAGGATGGCAAAGCCATAGGGACGGACCACTTTTACGACGTTCCGTGCGGTGCGGTAATTGCGGCCATCGGATACCGCATGGAACCGTTGGAAGGGGTTTCGCTGGACGGCGGACACGTCGTTCACACGGACGGCCGCATCGAACGTGGATTTTACGTGGTGGGGTGGGCCAAACGCGGGCCCATCGGAGTTATTTCCAGCAATAAACCGGACGGCCAATTGGCAGCCGGACAGGTCGACGAAGATTTTGACGCAGGATCAAAGCCGGGCCGCTTGGCCTTCGAGGAGCATTTAAACGCAAGAGGGGTGCGCTGGGTCGGCTTCGATGAATGGCGGGAACTGGACAAGGCGGAAATGGCGGCGGCCACCAACGGCGCACCGCGAAAGAAAATCGTCGATGTCGAGGATATGATTTCGTTGCTGGACGAAAAAGGCCGAAAGACGGTTGATGCTCGAATTTCCCGTCTTTCGGCCTCTCGAATGAAAAATCTTTAGGCCTCCCAGGCCTTCACATCCTGGCGCTGTTCACCAAGCCCCTCGACGCCAAGGCGAACCACGTCGCCCGCTTTGAGGAAAATCGGCGGATTGTAACCAAGACCGACACCCGGCGGGGTGCCGGTGGTAATGACGTCGCCCGGCAATAGGGTCATGAAGCAGCTGACATAACTGACAAGGTGGGCGACAGTGAAAATCATCGTCCGGGTATTGCCTTTCTGCCGCACTTCGCCGTTCACTTCCAGCCACAGGTTCAGGGTCTGCGGGTCCGGCACTTCGTCGGCGGTGACCAGCCACGGACCGAGCGGAGCCGACGTGTCGAAGCTTTTGCCTTTGACCCATTGCCCGCCTTGTTCCAACTGGAAGGCGCGTTCGGAAACGTCGTTCATGGTGGCATAGCCGGCGACATAACTCAGCGCGTCGGCTTCCTCGACGTATTGCGCCTTGCGTCCGATGACGAGCGCCAGTTCGACTTCCCAGTCTGTTTTTTGCGAACCCTTGGGCATGACAATGCCGTCGTTGGGGCCGGTGAGAGCGGTCACCGCCTTGGTGAACACAATGGGCTCGGTCGGCAGGTCGTGGCCCGATTCCTTGGCATGTTCCGAATAATTCAGGCCGATGGCGATGATCTTGCCGATCTCGGCCACCGGGACGCCCATGCGCGGCGAGCCGTCAACGACGGGAAGGGCTTCGACGTTCATATTGGCCAGGGCCGCCAGGCGGTCGGGGGCCAGAGTCGATGCGTCGATGTCGGCGACCTGATTGGAAAGGTCGCGAATACGTCCGGAATCATCAAGCAGACCGGGTTTTTCATTTCCCTTCGGCCCGTAGCGAAGCAGCTTCATCATTTCCTCCCTTAAAAAGTCGGTGTTCCCCAAGCGCGTGGCGCAGAATGACGCAATTTTATGTAAATTCACACAAAATATTTTTAAAAATATAGATAAAATAAAAGAAAATAAAAGCCAAATAAAAAAACTACTCTATATTTATAGATTGAAAATATACGTGCAACAGTTTATTATATATACATGACAAAGAATCTGCTGCGAAATTTGCGAAGACTTGCCGTTGAGCCATCCGGCTCGATACCGGTCGAGTTCGCTTTCGTGGTGACGCCGATGGTGGTTCTTATGATTGGAATTGTCGAATTCGGTATGATCCTGTTTACCGGCATCTTGCTGGAAAGCGGCCTGCGCGACGCTTCAAGGTTTGGCATTACCGGCCTCGAGGAAGAGGGCGCCAGCAGAATGGAGCAAATCGTTCAGATTGTCTCCGACCACACGCTCGGTCTCGTCGATTTATCCGTGGCGCAATTTGACGTGCTTGTCTATCCCAACTACGCCGATATCGGCAGGGGTGAAGCGTTCGTCGATGGGAACGCCAATGGCGCTTACGACGTAGGCGAAACGTTTACGGATGAAAACGGAAACGGCAGCCACGATGCGGACGTCGGCACCGCCGGTGCAGGCGATTCCGGCGATATCGTCGTTTATCGCATCAAATACGATTGGCCGCTTTTAACGCCGTTTGCCGGAACTTTCATTGGAAGCGACGGTACTTTCCCATTGCGTGCCTCTATCGCGGTGCGAAATGAACCCTGGGAAACGAGCTAAAAAATGATTGGCCGATGGATCCGAAAGTTCATTAGAGACCGGCGCGGTACCCTTGCGCTGGAAACGGCCTTCGCCGTTCCGGTTCTGGCGGCACTCGTGCTTTCCGGCGTTGAGGTCACGCGATATGTCCTTCTCAACCAGAAGATCGAGCGCGCTTCGGCGACAATGGCCGATCTGGTTTCGCAGGCCGAAACCCTGAGCGAGCCCGACCTCGCCAGCCTGTTCACGGCAACAGGGTTCGTTGTCGATCCGTTTGATTTGGCCGTTGACGGTCGCTTGATTGTTTCCTCGATAAGTACAACGGGCACGGCGGCCGCACACGTAAACTGGCAGCGTGGTTTCGGCGGCGGCGGCGGTAGCAGCGCCTTCGGTGTCGAGGGAGGCGACGCGGTGCTTCCGGACGGGCTTGTCGTGCGCGACGGCGAGAGCATCATCGTCGGCGAGGCGTTCTTCGACTTCACGCCGATCTTCACCGGCGGGGTCATGGGCGATACCACCGTCTACAACTCGGCCGTCCTGCGCCCACGCTTCGGGTCTCTTACCAGCCTGAACTAGTGGGCCAGCCTGAACTAGCAGGCCTTCCCGGACCTTTCCCAATTTCCTTGCCGCGTTGCTGCCTCTATTTCGAGAGGCGCAATTCCGACAGATGGTTGGCTATTTCGTGGAATACCGCCTCGAGGGCGTCGCCGTCCGGTGCGTAGTGGTAGAAGGGCGAATCCGGGCCGCTGGCGGCTTGTTGTAGCAGGGTCTGGAGGGCGGTGCCGTCGTTGGCGAATTGAATAATATACAAGATGACGCCGTCGGCTTTGATGTTTCCCGCCAGTTCAAGAAGCCGTGCGTCCATATCGGGCCGGGCCGTGCTGCCAAGACCGAAGGTGGTTTTGTAGCCGTCGCCTGAGCCACCGTAGTTTTCACCGTCCGTCAACAGGACAATCGCCTGTTGGCGCGGAATTTCGGGGGCGGGGTCGGCCTCGGTAAAGGGATCGTCCGGCATCAACACACGCCAGGCCCAACCAAGGCCTTGCGGGATGTTGGTGGTGCCGGTGGGATTTTGCAGATCGTCAATGGCGTCGACGATGGTTTGCTTGGTGTTCTGCAAGGGCGTGATGCCATGGTCCAGGCAACGCCGGCACTCGGACCCACCAACGGCAAGGGTGCATCGATCAGACCCCGGCACTGGTTCACCCTCGGGGCCGATCGGTTGCCACGCCGGCCAGTCGGCACCGGTAAGCAAGGCCGGTCCAAAAAGCACATCGGCATCGGATGCCGGGTCGCCGTCGTCGATAAAACGCGAAAAGACGCAACCCTGCCAATTGACGGGCGGGGCCGCCAGCAGGGGAACCGGGGAATTGTTGACGTAGAAGATATCGCTTTGCGCCGCGCCGGTTTCCGGATTGGTGAAGCCTGCGACCGCTTGGGGCATGGTTGCCGTATCGTCGAAAACCGTTCCGTTCAGGGTAATGTTCACTTTGCCGTTCCAGGGAACCAGACCGATCTGCAAAAGATCCTTGGTTCCTTCGTTTCCGAACAGGATATCAACGAGAATATTGGCCGCGTCGCGCGCCGCCGTGATGCGGCTGGTGCCGCTTCCGGACGACGAAGCCATGGACCCCGACATATCTATGGCCAGCACCACGTCCAACATTTCCATCTGGCGGGTGATCTCGGCGAAGGCCGAAACGGTGATGGCTTCAAACCCGAAAAGCCGCATGAATGCCGTGGGCACCGTTGCTGAAGCCGTGATCGCGATGGTTTCGCTGTCTTCGTCAATGGTGAAGTTCGGCCCGTTAACCGTCGCCCCCATGTAGCCGGGCGGGAAATTGGCATTGAAGAACATGACGATGTCGTCATCGCGGGTATCGGTGAAGAATGCGCGCCCACCGGCCAAACCCGCTGCATCGACCGCTGATGACAGCCGCGACTTCACCATGAATGCGCGCGCCGAGTCCGTGCCGATACCAACGAAGCCGATCAAAGGAACAATGGCGAAGGCGACGAAAACGGTAACTGCACCGCGTCGGTCGCCAAGAAGCGGCCGAACCTTGTGAAGAATTCGATGGAGAAAACCGTGAAAAGCGGCAAGCGTTTGGCACATGGCCCAAGCCTCGCATTCCAAAAACAACTCCAATGAATATACCAACTATATAAGGAGTCGCATAAATAATAATTTGCGAAAAAGTTGATTGGTAAATTACGAAAAAGTAACAAGTAATTTAGATAAAATTTTATCAATTTTTTTACTCACGATTATTTTGGAAATTGACCATGAGAAAAGCCGAAAATTTGATGGAAATTTCCAGGAAATTTTTCTGAAAATTGAAAATAAATAAATAAAAAAATAAAGATAAATAAAAATTTGGAAAAAACAAAAAAATGTGACGGGCATCACAGTAAAGAATAGAGAAATAGTTAGTATTCAAATCACGAAAAGTGTTCGCTATTTATTGAGAAAGGAATTAATCATGTTGGTCAAAACTCTCCATCGCCTTTTCAAAGACGAATCCGGCGCGACCGCAATTGAATACGGTTTGATTGCCGCCCTCGTCTCCGTCGCCGCTATTGGTGCCCTGACCGCCATGGGTGGTTCGCTCGACACCATGTTCCAGGCCGTGTCGACTGCACTTGATACAGCCACCGGCGGCGGCGTCTAGCGTTCCGGCAAAATTCTCTCCCGTGTCCTGTTGAACACGTTCTTTCCCCGGGCCGCATCAACCAGCGGCCTCGGGGAGGGGCGGAAACGAAAAAAGCGTAGGAGACCCGCGCAAAAGAAAAAGTAGGGCAGGACAGAAAACCATCCGCAAAAGACGAGGGACCCCCATGCATCTCGGACTTGCGATTTACTACTCAATATTTGTCGGTTTTTTCGGGCTATTGGCCTGGGCCGTTGTCAGTGACGTGACGACGCTACGAATTCCGAATTTCGTGCCGCTTTCTCTCAGCGGTCTTTATCTCCTTTTCATCGCCTTCGCTCCGGCCCCCGTTGATTGGGTGGGCGGTCTTATCGCGGGCGGATTTGTCTTTATAGGTGGAACGGTTTTATTCGCATTGCGTGTCATGGGCGGCGGCGACGTCAAACTGATGGCCGTCGTCGCACTTTGGGCGGGGCCCGATCTTGTTCCGGGTTTCCTGGCCATTACCGCCATTTCGGGCGGCGTGATGGCCCTTCTTGCCGGCACCCCGCTTCGCTTCGTCCTTGGTTACGCAATCCACTTCATGGGTCCGCGCATCGCACCGGCCATTCCGGTTCCGGCGGGCGTTCTTCCTTATGGGCTGGCCATTGGTTGCGGTGGCGCATTCGTCGCCTTGCAACTTCTGGCGTTTTGAGATCGGAGGCGATGATATGACCCTACGCACCGTGCTTCTTCTTGTCTTGGCTCTGGTGAGCGCCGCTTCCACCGCTTTTTACGCGCGCAATTGGCTGAATTCGGAACGCGCCGCGATGATGGCGCTGGTCCCGGCAGAGTCTGCGCCGGTCGCGCCCGCTAACCTCGTATTGGTTGCCGCGCAAGATCTTTCCGCCGGAAATTTCGTCAAGGAAGACGATCTCAAATGGCAGGCGTGGCCCGAGGAAGGCGTCATCGACAGTTATTCCGTAAAGGGTGAACGCGAAATCACCGATTTCGTCGGTGCCGTGGTCCGGACCGGTGTCAGCGGCGGCGAACCGTTGACCGACGCCCGGGTCGTGCACCCCGGCGATCGGGGTTTTCTAGCCGCCGTTCTGGAGCCCGGAAAGCGCGCCGTATCGGTTCCGGTCAACGCGACATCGGGCATTGCCGGGTTCGTGTTTCCCGGTGACTGGGTCGATGTCATCCTCACCGTTCGCTTTCGCACCGAAACCGACGAAGGCAAAAGCCAGGAACGCTATTTCAGCGAAACCCTCTTGAACGACATCCGGGTGCTGGCCATCGATCAGGCCGTAGAAAACGCCGACGGCGAGGTCAGTGTCGCCAAGACGGCAACCCTGGAAGTGGACCCCAAACAAGCCGAAAAAATCGCCATAGCGCTGGAAATGGGCGCCTTGTCGCTCAGCCTTCACAGCATCGCCCGCGAGCAGGATCGTTTCGCGCGTGTGGCCCGCCAAATCGGCGCTGATCCGGTTGAAGCCACGGTTAAGAAGAGCTTCACCATGGACAGCGATGTCTACTACATGCACGACACCCCGTTTGGCGGCGGCAAGACCCGGAAAAAGAAGCAAATCAACGTACTTCGCGGCAGCGAAGCTACGACCGCAGCGTTTTAAGCGGTCAGGAGGAAGGATATGCAAACCCCGCGCAATACATTCAATCGCCGTCCGCATAGCGGCCTGCTGGGTGTGTTTGTCATTGTCTCCGTTATTCTGACCGCGTTCGTTGTTTCGCCCGCCGGTTCGTTTGATGTGGTCGGTGCCGGAAACACGCTGTTGAACATCGAGAGAAACCGTGGTCGCCTCGTTCGCTTGGACGGTCCGGCATCCACGGTATTCATTGCCAACCCCGAAATCGCGGACGTACAGGTCAAATCACCCAGCCTTATCTACCTGATGGGCAAACAGCCAGGTCAGACGACCCTGTTTGCCGTGGACGAGGCCGAGCGGGTTCTCGCCAACATCGACATTTCGGTGACCCACAATATCGAGCATCTGCGCCGTGCGGTCCGCGATCTGCACCCAAACTCGGACATTTCGGTGGCCAGCATCGACCAATCAATTGTTATCGAAGGAACGGTCGAAACGGCCACCATGGCTGAAAACCTGCGCCGTCTGGTCGAACGCTTCGCCGGTTCGCCGGAAGCCGTTATCAACCGCTTGGGCGTGACTTCGCCAAGCCAGGTGAATTTGCGGGTGCGTGTGGCCGAGGTGTCGCGCGAAGTGGACAAGCAGTTCGGTCTGAACTGGAATGTCATCGGTTCCATTGGCGGCCTTGCCATCGGCATGACGACCGCCAACCCGTTTGCCTCCGTTGTCACGCCCGATACCTTTAGCCTTGGCGGCAGCCCCACGAATAATTGGGATCTGAACGTCATCGTTGATGCGCTGGAAGACGAAGGGCTGGTCAAGGTATTGGCCGAACCCAATCTGACCGCCTTGTCTGGCGAAACGGCCAGTTTCCTGGCCGGCGGCGAATTTCCGATCCTGGTGCCCGACGCCGACGGCCGTGTGACCATCGAATTCAAGAAATTCAGCGTTTCCCTGGCCTTCACGCCGACCCTGATCGGCGATGGTCTGGTCAATCTTCATGTCCGTCCCGAGGTCAGCCAGCTTTCCAGTTCTAACGCCGTTACCTTGAACAGTTTTCAAATTCCGTCGCTGATTACGCGCCGGGCCGAAACAACGGTCGAACTGGGCAGCGGCCAGAGCTTCGCCATCGCCGGACTGCTGCAAAACAACGTCACCCACGACATCAGCAAGTTTCCCGGTCTGGGCGACGTCCCGGTATTGGGTTCGCTGTTCCGTTCAGACCGCTTTCAGCGTGCAGAAAGCGAACTGGTCATCATCGTGACGCCCTATGTGGTTCGCCCGACGTCGAAGGCGAAACTTAGCGCGCCGACCGATGGTTTTGCGTCTCCCAGCGATTACGACCGGGTTGTCACCGGCGGCACTCACCGGCGTAACGCGACGATCGGAAAGCCACGCACCGTCACCCCCGACGGCGCGGCCCTGATCGGCCCCGTCGGCTTCCAGTTGGATTGAGAGGAGGAAGGGCCATGAAAACACGAAACCTCGCCGTGCAACTTCTTCTCTTCTCGGTGATTCTCACATTGATTGCCGTGTTCGTCTCCGGTTGCCAGACCATTGCCGAAGACTGGATTGCCGAAGACTGGTCAAACGTCCCGGATAAACGCGAACCCGAGGTCAATCTCGTTCAGTACGTCCATTCCGTCTCGTTCGCCCTGGGGTCGACGAAGATGGAGCCGCAAGAACGCGCCCGGCTCGACGGGTTCTTGGGTCAATCCCGAGTCGGGCGGACAACCGAACTTTTCCTTGTCGCGCCACAGCATCAAATGAAGGCCGATACCCGGCGGCGTGATACGGTTTCGGCATATTTGAAACACCACCGCCTGCACCCGCAGCCGGCATCCACCGAATTCGGTATCGAACCCCCTGCTGCCGGATCGATTTCGGTCGTTGCGCGCCAGTATGTGGTGACCCTTCCCGGTTGCTCTGACTGGAGTGACCGTCCCGGAATTACCGCAAACAATACGGTCAGCAGAAACTGGGGATGCGCCACCGCGACAAACCTTGGCCTGATGGTGGCCAGTCCGTCCGATCTGGCATATGGGCGCAAGCCCGGTCCCATGGATGGCGAGGCCGCCGTGTTGGCGATCCAGCGCTACCGCGCCGGCGAAACCCGCGCGATCAACCCGGAAGACGTCGGCGTAACCCAAAACGCTCAGAAGAAAAGCAGCGGCAGTGGTGGAGAAGGGGATTAATCATGGCTCTCGCTGCGGAAAATATTATGGCCCCGGCATCTGATCGCGAGCCTTTCACCGCTTTCATCGGCGACGATGTTACCCGCGCAACGCTGGCGAAGGTCATCGCAGACAACGGTTGGTCTGACCAGCGCATTCTCGATGGTGGTATCGTTGAAGCGGTTCAGGTGCTTTCCGGCATTCCCACGCCGAAGCTTTTGATCACCGATCTGTCTGGCTCGCCCGATCCACTTGAGGACATGGGCAAGCTGGCCCAGGTGTGCGACGAAAACACCCGCGTAATCGCCCTTGGAACGGTTAACGACATCGCTCTTTATCGCGCGTTGGCCGAACTGGGTATTGAAGACTACCTTCTGAAGCCGGTATCGGCCGAGGTGTTGGCCGGGGTTATTTCGAAAGTGGCCGAAAAGCCGGCCGCGCCGTCCCAGGAAGAAAGCCCGGGCCGGGTCGTGACGGTGATCGGAGCGCGCGGCGGGGTTGGCGCGACTTCCGTTTCGGTAAATTCGGCGTGGCTGATCGCCAACGAGATGGATAGGCGGGTCGCGCTGGTTGATCTCGACTTGCATTTCGGAACCATCGCGCTGTCGCTCGATGTTGAGCCGGGCAGGGGGTTCAGCGACGCCATCGAAACGCCCAACCGGATCGACGGCCTTTTCCTGGAGCGCGCCGTTGTTCGCGTCGACAAAAACCTTTTCGTTCTGGGCTCGGAAAGCAATCTCAGTCAGGCTCCCAGCCTTTCGGCCGCTGCGATCGACCCGTTGCTCGCCCGCCTGAAAAGCGATTTCGACAGCATCGTCGTTGACGTTCCGCGCAATGTGGCGTTGGAAATCCCCGAACTGGTCGGGGTTTCGCAAATGGTGGTTTTGGTTGCCGACCTGTCGCTTGCCGGTATGCGCGACACGTTACGGCTCGCCGAGTTCGTTCGCAAGGTCGCGCCAAAGGCCGAATTGCGGATCGTCGTCAACGGGGCCGGGAAATCCAAGAAAGGCGAGATCGGAACCGAAGAATTCGAACAGCACGTAGAAACCAAGGTCTCGGTCGTGCTGCCAAGCGATCTGGGAATTGCTGCGAAAAGCGCGGGGCAGGGACGCCCGCTCGTTGCGGTGGCCCCAAAATCCAAATACTCCGCCGGTCTCAGGCCCTTTAGCCGGGAACTGGCAGGGATTGCCGCGCCCGCGAAAAAAGCCATGTGGCGACGAGTCCTGGGAAGGAATAACTGATGTTTGGACGTCGCCAAATCGCAGGTCTTGCCGCGACCAACCTCT
The DNA here is from genome assembly GCA_018648445.1 of Rhodospirillales bacterium. The sequence goes on from JABGRG010000062.1 coordinate 21,476, forward strand.
ACGAGGTCCCGAAAGACGACACCCTTTCCGATTGGGCTCCCGTCAGCCAGCTTTCTTCCGGCACGCAAACGGAAGCTGCCGACAACGAAAAGATCGAACGGATCGTGACCCTCGCCACGCCGCCGATCACGTCGCGGATCGACACCCTTGAAGGGGCCGTTGCCGACCGTGCCGAATTGGCCAAGGCAATCAGACAGATCGTGCAAGAGGTTGCGACCGACTACGAGATTGAGTTGGAGACCCGGGATTTTCGCGACGCGGTTACCGTTCTTTTGAACGATTTCCTTCGGGTGGCGGAAAGCCGCCATCCCGAACTGAAGGCGGCTCTAATCCCTGAAATCGCTGTCGCGACGACTTCCAGCGAAAGCGTGACCAACGCCAAGCACCGCCTCCAGCCGATCCTCATGGAGCGTATCGATGTCGGTAAGGCCTCGGCGCTGCCGCGAGCCGAATTGGCTGATCAGATCAGCGACATCGTCGGAGAAATCCTGGCCGAAGAACGGATGCAGCTGAATCAGCTTGAACAGCGCGATCTGATCACTTCGCTGTTGAACGACATGTTGGGGTTGGGACCGCTGGAACCGCTTCTGGCCGATGACAAGGTGACCGACATCATGGTCAACGGCCCGAAGCAGGTTTTCGTCGAACGCGGCGGAAAGCTGGAGTTATCGGACGTAAATTTTGCCGACAACGCCCATGTTATGAACATCGCGACACGGATCGTCACCCAGGTGGGACGGCGTATCGACGAGTCGTCCCCGCTGGTGGATGCCCGCCTTGCCGACGGTTCGCGCGTAAATATTATCATTCCGCCGCTGGCCATCGACGGCCCTTCCATTTCTATCCGCAAGTTCGCCAAGCAGAAGATCACGCTCGATCTGATGGAGCGCCAGCAAAACCTGTCGCCAGCCATGGCGACGGTGTTGAAGATCGCCTCGCGTTGCCGCCTGAACATCCTCATTTCCGGCGGCACGGGGTCGGGCAAGACGACCCTTCTTAACGCCATGTCGCGCATGATCGACCACGGCGAGCGAATCGTCACCATCGAGGATACAACGGAACTGCAACTGCATCAGGACCACGTCGTGACGCTGGAAAGCAAGCCAGCCAACGTCGAAGGTACCGGAGAATATACGATCCGCGATCTGGTGAAG
>JABGRG010000063.1 GCA_018648445.1 Rhodospirillales bacterium
CCATGGTGATTTATGGCGTCATGGCGTCGGCCTCCATCGGCCAGCTGTTCGCTGCGGGCTTTATCCCCGGCCTCTTGATGGCTGCGGCGTTGATGATGATGGTTGCGTGGTACGCGCACCGCCGAAACTATCCGCGCGACGCCAAATTTGCCGTGAGCATTCTGTGGGCAACATTCAAGCGCGCGTTCCTGTCGCTGATGACCCCAATTATCATTGTCGGCGGCATTCTTACCGGCGTGTTTACGCCGACCGAAGCGGCCACGGCAGCCGTGATCTGGGCCATGGTTCTCGGCTTCGTGGTTTACCGCACACTTAACCTTCGGCGTTTCGTGCGCGTTTCCATGGAAACCATCGAGACCACGGCGATTATTCTTCTGATTGTTGCCGGGGCATCCATCTTTGCATGGCTGTTGACCAGTAACCGTGTGACCGAACAATTCGCCAATTTGGTCAGCGGAGTTACGGATAACAAGATCCTGATCCTGATCCTGCTCAACATTATCCTTTTCATCGTCGGCTTTTTCATGGAGACCGTGGCGGCGATCACCATTTTGGTTCCGGTGTTGCTTCCGTTGGCCGTCAGCGTTGGCGTTGATCCGGTTCACTTCGGCGTCATCATGGTTCTGAACCTGATGATCGGCCTTCTGACCCCGCCGGTGGGAATGGTGCTTTACGTGCTGTCGCGGGTATCGGGTGTATCGTTCGAGCGATGTACAAAGGCCACGTTACCGTTCCTCATTCCGTTGGTGACGGTGCTGATGCTGATTACCTTCGTGCCCGAATTCTCCATGTGGCTGCCAACCCTGATTTACCGGTGAGAAGATAGATATGGATGTAAGAAACAAGCTGCGCGAACGCCTTGTGGCGGGGGAGCAATCGGTCGGCTGCTGGATTCATATGTGCAGCAACATCGCCACCGAGGTTATCGGTCTGGCCGGTTTCGACTTCGTGGTTATCGACCACGAACACGGCCCCAACGAAATGCTCAACAGCATTTCGCTGATGCAGGCCCTGTCGGCGACCGAATGCACGCCCATCATGCGCGCGCCGTGGAACGACCACGTCTATATCAAGCGGATGCTCGATATTGGCGCGCAGGGGATCATCATTCCCAGCGTTGATACGGCGGATCAGGCACGTGCCGCCGTTGCTGCCTGCCGCTTTCCGCCAGATGGCGTGCGCGGGGCGGCCTACCCGTTGGTCCGCGCATCCAAATTCGGTTTTAAGACCACCGAATACATGGACGGTCTGCCCGAAAACATCCTCGTCATGTGCCAGATCGAAAGTGCGACCGCCGTTAAGAATATTGACGAAATCATTGCGGTCGAAGGCATTGACGTGCTGTTCATCGGCCCGTTGGACATGTCCGCCAGCATGGGCATCATTGGCCAGACCGAAAACCCCGATTTTATTGAAATGCGCGCGCGTGCCGAAAAGGCCATCAAGGCCGCCGGAAAGTGGATGGGTGGACTGGCCGTCAAGGGCGACCCCGTGGATGCCATGCGTGATCGTGGCTACGATCTGATTACCGGCGTCTCCGACGCCTCTCTGATCCGCGATGCAGCAATCGCGCATTTGGGATCGCTGGGCCGTGGCAACAAGCTGGGCTGAACCGCCCGCTATCCGCCATTTCCGACGATAATCCGCGCCGTCTGGTCGCGACCGTAACAGCGTCGCGTGTAGTAGGTGAGGGTGTACTTCAGGTCGTTCGCCTACTTCTCGTATGCCACATGGCCGTCGGCATTTCCGTAGGGGGTCTTGTTGGCTTCTCCGCTCATGCCGGTCAGATAGTATTTGGTGAACAGGCCGTGCGAGCTGTCCTCCTCCCAGGACGCCATCTGGTCCGGTCCACCGGTGGCGATAACCGTTATATGCCCGAGGATGACGGGTGCCTTGGGGCGCACGAAGATGCCCGAGGCGCGCGAGATGACCGTTCCGGCCTGACTGGCGCCCGAGAAACAGGCCTCCAGGACGACGGTCACCGATTGGGCCGGCATGCGGCTCAGGTTGGCGTACAGGGTGTCGAGGGGATAGCCGTTGATTTCAATGCGTGCCGCGTCGGCGTCTGCCGGAACCAGAAAGGCCGTGCCTTCCTTGCCCGCCGGTGCCCCGTGGCCGGCGTAGTAAATCCAGACCCTCGACTCGCCCGGGCGCACCCAGTCGAAAAGCTGGCCCTTGTATGTGCGTTCCGAGCCGAATATCCGCTCTATCCGCGCCCCGGTGGCGTCGCGCATGTCGATGATGTTGCCTTTACGGATGCCGAGCGTGGTCATGGCGTAGCGTTTGAAGCTCGCGGCGTCGGCATGGGCCGGATGCACGTCAGGAATGTCCCGGCCCAACTTGGCGTAATCGGCGTTGCCAATGATCACCGCGATGTCATCGGGTTGCTGAGCCCCTTTGGGGAAGGTGACGGGCAGCGGCGCAATGGAAAATCCGGTGCTTTTCACAGGTTTCACTGGGGCAACCTTGGGCGATGGCGCGCCCTCGGTCCGTAGCACCGTCCGGTGGACCCAGCCGAAGGGTTTTCCGCCCTGCGCAACACGTAGCCGACCAGACGGCAGGCGGCCCACGACCGCGACGAGACTTCCCTGGGTCAAATTCCCCTTCGCCTCGGCACCGGCGTCGGGGCGACGCCGAACGGTTGCCTTGCTCGAAATGACTCGGTACGACCCGCTTTCCGGCACCAGATCCTGCGTGATCCGGGTTTTCTCGGCTTTTATGGCCGCAAGTTCCACAGGCAGCACGCTTTCTATCAGTGAGGCCAACTCGGCGAAACTCTCTGAAAAGGCCTTATTGGCCGATCCGATGAATGCCGGACCGAACAGCGCATGGGAGTGTTCACCCCGGGTCCGCGCACGAATTGGTTCAGGCTTTCCCGATACGGCTGTTCCAGTTGGGGGAAGTACTCTTTCACGAAGGGATGCTTGTTGGCCACCGAGAGCGAGAAGGGTTTGACCGTTACCTTTCCCAGGCGGGCATCGACGATCGGGGTCTGGGGCGTGCTGGCGGTGACCGGCTTACTCGGCAATTCGGTCGGCTTTGGAGCCTGACAACCGGGTAACCCGATCAGCAGCGCCAAGACCAAGCCCAAAACGGTTTCGAAACGTCTCACCGTTCCACCCTCCATTGCCGGATGGGTGTCCCCTCAGGGCTCGATTATACTCCAAAAAAATCCCCCCGTGCCGACTGACGCGGGGGGCTTTTCTTTGGTTTTACGTAACTTAGTCTTCGCGCCAATACCGTTCGGTGATGACTTTGTCTTGGGTAAAGAAGTCAACGACTTTACGGCCCTGGGCTTTGATGTCGGCCCACTGGCTGGCTTTCATGCCGCCGAAGGGCAGGAACGCGACCGGGGCGGGGATGCCGACGTTGACGCCGATCATGCCGCATTCGACTTCCAGCTTGAAGCGGCGTGACCACCAGCCGTTCTGGGTGTAGATGCTGGCGCCGTTGCCATACAGGTGGTTGTTGAGAAGTTCGATGGCTTCATCCAGGCTTTCGACCTTCATGATGCACTGCACGGGGCCGAAGATTTCGATCTTGTGGATCTCCATGCCGGGCTTGACGTCGGTGAACACCGTCGGGCCGACAAAGTAGCCTTTTTCGCTGCCTTCGACCTTGATGCCGCGGCCGTCGAGAACCAGGTTTGCACCTTCGTCGACGCCGGTCTGGATCATGCTTTCGATGAATTCCTTGGCCTTCTTGGTGATGACCGGACCGACGACCACGCCTTCGCCCGCAACCTTGGGATCAAGCGGATCGGCGACGATCACGTTTTTCGAGGCTTCAACGAACATGTCGATGGTCTTGCGATACGTTTCCTCGCCGACGGCGACGATCACGGATGACGCCATGCAGCGCTGACCGGCGCAGCCGTAGCCCGACGTGATCATGTTGCGCACCACGTCGTCCATCTTGGCGTCGGGCATGACGACCAGATGGTTCTTGGCGCTGCCCATGGCCTGGAACCGCTTGTTGACCTTGGCGCAACGCTGGGCCAGTTCTTCGCAGAAACGGGTCGAGCCGACCATGGAAATACCGACCACGTCGGGGCTTTCCAAAAGCGCGTTGGACACGTCGCGGCTGCCGGTGACGATGTTAATGACACCTTTGGGGAAACCGGCTTCGTCGATCAATTCGGCAATCTTGGCCATGGTGCAGGGCACCTGACTGGACGGCTTGACGACGTAGGTATTGCCGGAAGCAACGGCGTAGGGAAGGAACCAGAACGGGATCATGCCGGGGAAGTTGAACGGCGCGATCATGCCGAACACGCCCATGGGCAGTTTCAGCACTTCGCCGTCGATGTCCCACGAGGCGCCAATCATCTTGTCGCCCTGCTGCAAAACCGGCATACCGCAGCCGACTTCGATATTTTCCAGCGCGCGTTTCATTTCGGCTTGCGCATCCGGCACCGACTTGCCCATTTCTTCGGAAATCAGGCGCGACAGCATGTCCATGTTGTCGACCATCAGGCTGCGCAGATTAAAAAGCGGCAGAACCCGGCGGTCGGCAGGGGTGCGGGCCCACTGCGGATAGGCGGCCTTGGCCGCGGCAATAGCATCTTCGGTGACGGCCCGGCTGCTCATGGGCGCGCGCGCAATGATTTCGGTGGTGCTGGGATTTTCGATTTCAATCCAGTCACAGCCTTCAGGAACGGAGAATTCGCCGTTGATGTAGTTGCGCAGGGTGCGCACCTCGGTGGTGGACATGGGACTTCCTTTCAAATGGACGGGTACGAATTTTCAACCATTAAACCAATTGAATTGGCGCACATCAATGCCATAAAATGCAATTTCGTTGTGCGAATGCGCACACATGACTTTGTGCAAAAAGGCATATCAAGCCATGAACTGGGATCACATACGTATTTTCCTGGCTGTGGCGCGTACCGGGCAGTTTCTGGCCGCCGCGCGCCAACTGCGTATCGACCACACCACGGTTGGTCGGCGCATCGGCAAACTTGAGGACGATCTGTCGGCGCGATTGTTCGACCGGCGCACCGACGGCTGCGTCCTGACCAGCGCGGGCGAACGCCTGCTGACCGTCGCCGAACGCATGGAATCGGAAATCCTGACCGGTGCCGAATTGCTGGAACAAGAGGAAGTCAGCCTGACCGGCACCGTGCGTGTCGGCGCGCCCGACGGCGTGGGCAGCTACTTTCTGGCCCCCCGGTTGGCAGCACTCGCCCAGCGCCATCCCGAACTGACGGTGCAACTGGTGCCGTTGCCGCGCTCGTTTTCGCTCTCGCGCCGCGAAGCCGATATCGCCGTGACCGTCGAACGCCCAACGGAGGGCCGCCTGATTGTCTCGAAACTGGTTGATTACGGCGTCAGCCTTTACGTTGCCAGGGATTACCGGCAGATCGAAAGCCCTGATGATCTGGCCGAGTGCACGCTGATCACCTATGTGGACGACCTCTTGTACAGTCAGGCGCTGGACTATTCGAGGATGCTGGAAAATCCACCCGCCCGCCAGTTCGAATGCGCCAGCGTCGTCGGACAGGTCGAGGCGGTGCGTGCAGGCGCTGGGGTCGGCCTGCTGCACGACCACATCGCCCAACGCTACCCCGAACTAACCCGCGTCCTGCCCGAAATAGGCGCACAACGCAGCTACTGGCTGGTTTCCCACGCCGATGTCCGCGACCTGGCCCGCGTCGCCACCCTGTGGGATTTCATCGTTACCGAAATGCGCAGCGCGCGGCGCTCGTTTATTCGCGCCGACTGATCGATAAGAAGGCTGGGCTCTGCCCAAACCCGCAAAGGATCACCGATCCTTTGATCCTGTTGAATGGGCGATGGACAGCACCGAAACCGGTAACCGGTACCCCCATTTTCGTTCTTCACAATGTCAAAGAGCAAAACCAGCAAATTTACCTATTTCACAAAGACGCCCCCCAAAATGACGATTTTCCTGCCACTAACAAAACGCCCAAAAACCAGATTAACTAATTGACACAGAACAATAATTCACCCTCATACGAACACAGTTCCCTACGTTTTATCGTCATTCCTCGTCAATAATCGTCATTTCCCTATTTTTTCGTTTGTTTTCAAATATATAATCAAGGCTCTCCAACCAATAAGTTGATAAATATGCTTAATATCCTAATTTCCGCAAAAAGTCAAGTGGCTTTGGGCGATTAAGTAAGGTGTCCCTCGAATTACTTCCACCACTACTATTCACAACACGTCGGGTTTTTTCACGGCGATCTACGGCTTATCATTGGGGGAGGATGAACTGGAATTTAAAATGATGACCCAGCAGACTTTGGAGCAGTTTATCGCTCAATTGCATTCTTTAGCCTTCTTCGAAGAATTCACCTTCTCGGCGAATAACTTTTCACCGACCCCTCGCGAGGAACTCGAATTAGCTGACAACCTGATCTGGTTCGGGAACTTCTTGGCGATCCTTCAATTGAAGGAAAGGAATCCGAATGATGAAATAGATGAAACCTCGGAACAAACTTGGTTTACGAGGAAGGTCATAAAAAAAGCGACCAAGCAAGTTCGCGATTCACTACGGTACCTTGATGAACACGAGAGAATTCAAATAACCAACGAACGCGGGCATGTCTTCGATATCGCACGGGCGGCATTGGATGATGTTGTGAAGTTGGTCGTCTATCTACCGGGAAAAATCCTCCCCAGTGAGTGCCGCCAAACCAAACACCATGAAAGTCGAACGGCTGGATTTATCCATATTATCCATGCCAACGACTATCTTGAAATATGTCGTACCCTAAGAATTCCAGCCGATATCGTTGATTACTTCAGGCATCGGCAAATGGTTATCGAGAAATTTGGGGCTGAGGCCACTTCCGTGCCCGAAGCCCTAATGATGGGGCACTACCTTTCAGGCAACGTTGATTCTCCGCCTTCAATGGAATTCCATCCTCATCTCATGGCTTTGCAGCAAGACGAAGATGCGTTCGACATATCCGGTATTCTTCGGAGCATTCACGACCATATCGAATCATCGGAAGATCCGTACGACTATTACCGAATTTTGCAAGAGTTTGCGAAACTCTCGCGTTCCGCATGGCGATTGGCAAAGGAACGCTTTGTCCTTTGCGTGGAAAAGACGGCAAAAGGAGAATTTACGCTTCCCTACAGGTTCGCCGTTCCCGAAACCGGGTGCGGCTTCGTATTTATTCCGATTGATTCCGAAAACGTTGCTAAGCCGGGTTGGCCGGAACGACGGTTGAACGGTTTGAGAAACTTCACCTATGCTCACATGTATGATCAGAAATTGGATAAATGCGTAGGTGTATCAATATCAAAGGAAGGGGACTCATTCGCTATCTACTGGTGCCTATTGGAAATTCCTTGGGAACGGGACGAGGAAATGGATCGACGTCTCGCTGAGAATTATCCGTTTCGGAAGGTGCAGGAAAAGGCTGTCCACTCATTTAAATTCGGTGATGAATAAAAGGCCGCGCGCTCAGTTCTCTTCATCCGCTTCAATGGAATTGACCGGTGCCTTGGCCCGTTCGTCGACGGTTAGTTGGAATACATCGGGCCTCGCGTAGTGGCCCGCCACGTCGAAATCGAATTTTCCTCGGGCGATTTCGTTCATGTCCAGATCGGCGGTGAGGATGGTTTCGGCTGAATAGTCCGGTCCGGCCAAGAGTTCGCCGAAGGGGTCGATGATGCAGCTTCCGCCCCGGCATACGACCTCGTCGGGCTTCATGGGTTGGGGCAGGGCGTAATCGTCGGGGTAGTCGCTGCGCAGGCAGTATTGGTTGCAGGCGAGGACGAAGCAGCGGCCTTCCAGGGCGACGTGGCGCATGGAGGAAATCCAGCTGTCCCGCGCGTCCGCCGTGGGCGCGCAATAGATTTGGATGCCTTTGGCGTACATGGCCATGCGCGTCATGGGCATGTAGTTTTCCCAGCAGATGACCGCGCCCAGCTTGCCGATTTCGGTGTCATAGACGGGCAGGGTGGAACCGTCGCCGAAACCCCAGATCAGGCGTTCGGAAGCCGTCGGCATCAACTTGCGGTGTTTGCCGAGATAGGTTCCGTCGGGGGCGAAAAACAGCACCGTGCAATGAAGGGTGCCGATGTCGCGCTCAATGACGCCGACGACCAGATGAACGGCGTTCTCGCGGGCCACTTCGCCCATGAAGTCGACCGCCGGGCCGGGGACGTCGATGGAGCTGTCGAAGTAGCGGCGGAAATCATCGCGGCCTTCGTAGGACCGCGAGCCCACTCGCGCGCCGAAATCCAGTCCGCGCGGATAGCCCGAAACGAAGGCTTCGGGAAACAATACGATCTTTGCGCCCGTTTTCGCAGCATCCGCCGTCAGGGCGCGCAGCTTTTCCAGTGTCGCGTCCCGATCAAAGGCAACCGATGCGGCCTGAACGACCGCCGCGCGAACCATACTCATAACGCTCCCCCCAAAATATTTTATGCGTTGAGTGCGACGAAGGCCTCCATGAAGCGGAAGGGATTGGCGGTCAACCGTTCTTTCCAAACGCCCAGGCGCACGCGGTTCTGGATCAGCCCGCGCAACGCGCCGATATTTTCCGTCAGGCCGACCGAATTGACGCCGATCAGGCGGTCCTCGGCGAATTGCAGGTTCATGTAGCGATAGCGTTCCTCGTCAAGCACGACCGAGCCATCGCCATTGCCCTGCCATTGACCGAAGGATGTTGAAATCAGGCCCATTGAATCCAGAACGTTCATGCCCAGACTGCCGCGATAGGCGACCTCTCGCCCGGTCATGTTCATGGCCGCGATTTTGCCGTGTTCGGTGGCCGTCGGCTGGATGGCGTGGACCGAGCGCGTGCGGGTCGAAAAATCGGGTCCCCGGGCCACGTCGCCAGCGGCGAAAACGCCTTCCACGTTGGTTTGAAGATATTCGTCCACGTCGATGCCGTCTTCGGCAGCAATGCCAGCCTCGGCGGCGAATTCCGAGTTGGGACGGACCCCGGCGGCAACGACAATCAGATCGGCTTCCAGTGCCTCGCCGTTGTTCAGGTGCACCACCGGTCCATCCTCGAACCCGTCGACCCGGCACCCGGAAATGATGCGCACGCCCTTGTCTTCGCACCAGCGCATGATCAGACCGCCTGCGGTCGGGTCCATCATGGAGCGGACCATGCGGCCCGAAGAACCGGTCACCAGTGTCAGATCCGCGCCGCGTTTGACCAGCGCCTGCATGATGATGCATGCCACGAAACCTGCGCCGATGAGAACCACGCGCCCGCCGTCGCGAACCCGGTCGGCGATGTTGCGGGCGTCGGCAAGGGTCCAGCAGGCATGAACGCCCGGTGTGTCCATCCCGTCGACCGGCAGCATGGACGGACGCGAGCCGGTGGCGATGAGCATGCGGTCGAACGAAACGCTTTCACCGCCCGCCAGCGACAGGCTGCGTTTGGCGGTGTTGATGGCCTTGACGGAACCTTCCAGGCGGCGGATGCCGAGCTTTTCGTAGTGGCCGTCCTGCTGGCGAAAAAACGTGCCGGATTCGGCGATGTTTCCCGCCAGATAATAGGGAATGGCCATGCGGCAATAGGGCGGGCCGGGCTCCGCGCCGATCAGGGTGACGCTCGCGTCAGGTTCATATTTGCGCAGCGTTTCAGCCGCAGTAACACCCGCCGGACCGCTGCCGATGATGACGTGTTCCATTGCCTTACAGCGCCACTCGTTTCAACGTTTCGTTGGTCGGCACGCCGTCCTGCGTCCAGCCACGGCATTCGTAGTATTCGGGCAGCATCTTATCCAGCTCATTCACCATGCCCTTGGCCGGACCGCTTTTGGCCGCCTCCTTGAGGATGCGCTGGGGCAAGGTGTCATCGGCCTTGGTCAGGCCCGCCCGCAGATTGAACGTGCGTTCCAGATTGTAGATACGCTCACCCACCTCCATCATTTTTGCCGCCGTCCAATCGCCGACGCATGCTGCATCGATTTGCGGGGCGAGGTCATCGAGCGTCCAGGTGTTGGTGGCGAAGAAGCAAATGCCCGATGAATCGATGGCGGCGACCTCGTCCTGGGTCGCCTTGATCAATTCAGCCTTACTGTCGGGAGTTACGCGGGCGAAATCGTCGGCCCAGGCCTTGGCCCGCATATGGCAGGCACCCCGGCTGCTGGTCGCATAGCCTAAGCCCATTCCCTGCATTCCGCGCGGGTCGTAGGCGGGGAACTCCTGACCCTTGACGGTCATGGAGAATTCGGGATGACCGTACTTCTCGCACAGGCGCTTTGAACCGAGGCCGATATCCTTGCCAAACCCTTCGCCGGAAGCCGTCATCTCAACGACCTTCACCAAGGCTTCGGCGGAACCGAATTTCAGCTCGATCCCACCTGTCTCTTTGCCGGAAATAGCACCGGTTTCATAAAGTTCCATGGCGGCGGCAATGGTGACGCCCAACGAAATGGGGTCCATGCCCTGTTCGTTGCAGATGTAGTTGGCATAGGTCATGGCTTCGAAATCGGTCACTCCGGCCATGGGGCCGAAGGCAAACGCGCTTTCGTATTCCAACCCACCCTGCGCACCGTGGTAACGCGGTTCGTCCTTCGCCGAAAAGTGCGTTGGATCCAGCTTCGATACCCGCCCACAGCCGATGGTGCAGGCGAAGCAACCCTTGTTGGTCAAAAGGTTGGGCCGCCCGTCGGTTTGACGAGGCCGCTTCATTTGCGCAACGTTGACACTTTCTATGCCGTCGAACTGAACCTCGCGGCAGTTATAGGCTGGAAGCGACCCGCGCGTGTGGGTCGTGTCCATCATGGGCATGGTGCCGCCGTCGGTAAAGAACTTGGTGGCGGGTGAGGGGTCCAGCTTTTCACGCCCGACCCTGATCGCTTCCATAAAGGCCGCCGGATCGTTCACGGCGACGCCCTTGGTGCCGCGCACGGCGACGGCTTTCAGGTTCTTCGAACCCATAACCGCGCCGACGCCCGAACGGCCCGCCGCGCGGTCCAGATCGTTCATGACGCAGGCGAACATGACGCCGTTTTCGCCGGCGCGCCCGATGGACGCGATTTTCAGCATGGGATCGCCATGCTTCTGGCGGATGGCGGGCTCCAGATCCCACACCGACATGCCCCAGAAATCGCCTGCCGGGATCAACTGGGCGTCGTCGTCTTCAATCAGCAGGTAAACCGGCGATTTCGCGCGGCCTTCGAAAATGACCAAATCCCAACCGGCCAGTTTCAGCTCTGCCCCGAAGTAGCCGCCGGAATTGGAATCCGCAATAGCATTGGTGAGCGCGCCCTTGGTGACCACCGACCAGCGGCCGCCAGTGGCTGCCCCGGTTCCGGTCAGCGGCCCGGTGGCGAAGATCATTTTGTTGTCGGGACCCAGCGCATCGGCCTTGGGGTCCATCTCTTCGGCCAGATATTTGCTGGCGAGGCCGCGCTGGCCCAGGTAGTCCTGCGCCCATTCCATGTTGAGGGGTTCGGGTGAACAGGTCCCTTTGGTCAGGTTGACCCTTAGAATTTTTCCTTGCCAAGACATTCTGTTTTCCTCCCCCGCTCAGGCTTGTGCGCCGGCGTCGGTACGACCGGCCCAGGCGCGCATTTTGTCGTAACCGGTCCAGTTGGCGTCCACATAGGTGATCGCGCCGGTCGGGCAGGCCTTGGCGCAGGCCGGATCGCCGTCGCACAGGTCGCATTTGATGACCTTGCCGGTGTCGTGGTTGTAATTGACGGTGCCGAAGGGGCAGGCAATGGTGCACACCTTGCAGCCGACGCACAGATCGTTGGCAACGATTTTCGCGCCGCTCAGCACATCCACGGAAATGGCGTCGACGGGGCAGGCGGACATGCACCACGCTTCGGCGCACTGGGTGCACGTATAGGGCACGTAGCGGCCCTGTTCGTGGAAGGAAAACACCTTTATGCGCGACTTGGCGGGGTTAAACACCCCTTCCGCCTGAAACGAACAGGCAAGCTCGCACTGCATACAGTTGGTGCATTTGCCCGCGTCGATGTGCAGCGCTTTTTGCATCTGCCTGACCTCCTCAACCCGTTTGTCGGCCCACCGGGGCCGTTGTTACTTTTTAGAGTTAATTTGATGTGGGGGCAAGCGACGCCGCCGCCCAATCAAAGCCGATTTCTTCTTCCTAGATACCCAATGGCTTCAGGCATGTTTTCAGTTTCGCCGTTTCGTCCTCGTTCAGCGGCCTGACCGGCGCGCGGCACGGTCCGACGGGACGTCCCGACAGATTGGTCGCTGCCTTAACGGCTGCGTTGTAGACGTGGGTCCAGAAGAACAGGTTGGACGGGAACATGCGCTGCCAAAGGTCCCGCGCCTCGACCAGATTTCCGCCGTCGACCAGATTATACAGTTCCACCGCCTCGCGTGGCATGGCATTGGGCGCTCCCCATACGCAGCCCGGGCAGCCCGCGACCATGGCAAAAAAAGCGTTGGGATCGCCGCCGTTGAAGACCTTTGCGCCGATGCTCAAAAGCTCCTGAATGCGCACGATATCGGCGGTGCTGTCCTTGATGTAGCGGATAGACGGTATCTGCATCAGCCGCTTGAAGAATTCGGGCGTGATATCGAACCCCGAATGAACCGGGATGTTATAAGGCATCAGCGGAATATCGACGGCCCCGGCGATGCGTTCAAAATGATCGTAAACGCCGTTGGCGTCCGGTCCCTCGAAATAGGGCGGCAAAACCAGCAGACAATCGGCACCTACGCCTTCAGCGTGCTTGGCATACTCAATACCGTCAACGGTGTTGATGGTCGTCGTCTGAACCATGAAATCGGCGCGGCCGTCGATATGTTTACCGGCGATTTCCGCAATACGACGCCGTTCCTCGGGCCGCAAATAAGCGAACTCGCCGGTACCGCCGCAGACCAGAATGATATGAATGCCCGCTTCGATCATGGAATCGATGTGAATGCGCAACGCAACCTCATCGACCTTCTCGCCGTCATGGGTAAACGGCGTACACAACGCGCAGCAAATTCCCTTAAGGTCCTTCATGATTTCCTCCCCAAAACGCAACGGCCCCACTATCGCATTGTGGGGCCTTGCAGGGAAGGTGGAGGATGCTTTACGCGGCGGCTTTTAGCCCGAGGCGGCTCCAGATGTCTTTGAAGGCGTCGACCAGGTGGGCCATTTGGGCGTCGGTGTGCAGCGGCGTCGGCGTGATGCGCAGGCGTTCGGTGCCGCGATCGACCGTCGGGTAGTTGATGGCCTGCACGTAGATGTCGTGGCGTTCCAGCAATTCCTTGCTGGCCTCACGGCAGGCCACCGGATCGCCAACGAAGGCCGGAACGATATGGCTGACCGACGGCATCACCGGAATACCGGCTTCGCTCAGAAGGCGTTTCAGGGTTGCCGCGCGTTCCTGATGGCGTTCGCGCACTTCGTTGTGTTCCTTGAGGAACTGGATGCTTGCCGTGGCACCCGCGGCGACCGACGGCGGCATGGACGTCGAGAAGATAAACCCGGTCCCGTAGGAACGGATAAAGTCGCACATGGCAGCCGAACCGGCGATATATCCGCCGACCACGCCAAAAGCCTTGGCCAATGTGCCCTGAATGACGGTGATGCGGTCCATCTGTCCGTCGCGTTCGGCAACGCCGCCGCCGCGATGTCCGTACATACCCACCGCATGGACTTCGTCGATATAGGTCAAGGCGCCGTATTTCTCTGCGATGTCCACGATTTCCTTGATTGGCGCGATATCACCGTCCATGGAATAGACGGATTCAAAGGCCACCAGCTTCGGCGTTTCAAGCGGAAGTTCGCTCAAGATGCGTTCCAGATCGGCCACGTCGTTGTGCTTGAAAATCTTTTTGGGAGCGCGCGAGTGCTTGATGCCCTCGATCATCGAATTGTGGTTTTTGGAATCCGATACGATGACGATGTCGGGCATCATGGCGCCCAGCGTGCGCAAGGTGGTTTCGTTGGCCATCCAGCCCGACCCGAAAATCAGCGCCGCCTCGGTACCGTGCAGGTCGGCCAGTTCGCGTTCCAGCAGGACATGATAGTGGTTGGTGCCCGAAATGTTGCGGGTTCCACCAGCCCCGGCCCCACAACGGTCAATGGCTTCGTGCATGGCCGCAAGCGTTTCGGCGCGCTGGCCCATTCCCAGATAGTCGTTGGAACACCAAATGGTGATTTCCTTCACGCTACCGTCTTCCGCGTAATAGTTGGCGCGCGGGAAGGATCCTGCCTGCCGTTCCAAATCGGAAAAAATGCGGTAACGTCCTTCGGATTTTAAATCCCCGATTTTTTCGGCGAAAAAACCTTCGTAGTCCATATTGGTAACCTTCTCCGGGAAAAATCGGCCCGCAATATGGGCCGCAGCCGTTATTTTAATATCTGACCAATGCCGACATCAAGGCGCGTGCTTACCACACAATTACGCCCCATTGCGACCGACATGTTGCAAATGGGATCAGGCGTGCCCGATGGCAATCCTATTCCCCTAAGATAAATGGTTATCCACAGGGTTTTCCACAGAACTATTCACAGGTTCGCCCATAGGCGTCATCGAGGCGTTCCACGTCATCCTCGCCCAAATAACGACCTGTTCGTACTTCAATAATCTCCAGGGGCGTGCTTCCGGCATTTTCCAGCCTGTGGATAACTCCGCTGGGGATGAAGGAGGACTGATTTTCGCCCAGAACGAATTTTTCCTCGCCCCGCGTGACGCCTGCGGTTCCTGAAACGACGATCCAGTGTTCGGCCCGGCGTTGGTGTCGATGCAGGCTGAGGCGTGCGCCGGGCTGCACGGTAATGCGTTTGACTTCGAAGCGGTCGGCCTTATCGACGGCCCGTTGTCGCCCCCATGGGCGATAGACAGTGGTGTGGCGCAAATGTTCCGTTCGGCCCTCGCGCTCCAGGCGATCGACCAGAGATTTTACGTCCTGGGCATCGTCACGACCGGCGACCAGGACCACATCGTCGGTGACGATCACGACGGCGTCGCTAATACCCATAACGGCGGCCATCCGGCCATCCGTGCGGATGTACGAGTTCTTAACGTTTTTCGTTATGATATCGCCGTAAGTTACGTTGTTATCGTCATTTTTATTGCCAATATCCCACAGCGCAGCCCACGATCCGACGTCGTTCCAACCCATATCGGCGGGAACCACGGCGGCTGACGCGGTGTGTTCCATTACGGCGTAGTCGATGGATAGGGACGGGCATTGCGCAAACGCCTCACGGTCCAGACGGAAGAAATCGAGATCCTTCGTCCCGTCGGCCAGAGCGTTGCGGCAGGCATCTAGAAGATCGGGTTCAAACCTTTCCAGTTCGGCCAGGAATTTGGACGCCGAAAACATGAAGGTTCCGCTGTTCCAGAAGTAGCCGCCTTCGGCAAGATAGCGCTCGGCGGTTTCACGGTCCGGTTTTTCGACGAAGCTGTCGACCTGGAAACATCCCTCGATTCCAGGTATCGGCGCGCCCCGGCGCACATAACCGTACCCCGTTTCAGGGGTGGGCGCGGGAATTCCGAATGTGACAAGCGCGCCGCCCGCAGCTGCCCGCGCGCCGATTTCGACGGCATTTCGAAAGACGTCCGGCTTGGCGATCGCGCTGTCCGAGGCAAGCAAAAGGATAATTGCGTCAGGATCGTCCGCGCCCACCGCAAGGGCGGCAATTGCCGCTGCCGGGGCCGTATTGCGTCCCAAAGGCTCAAGGAATATTGATTTCGGCATGATATCCGCCGCGCGAAGCTGTTCGGCGACGATAAAGCGGTGTTCGTCGTTGCACACGATGGTGGGAGCCGAAAATTGGCCGCCTGCGACCCGCAGCGCGGTTTCCTGAAGCATCGTGCGCTCGGTCTCCAGCGGCAGCAATTGCTTCGGATAGGCCTTGCGCGACATGGGCCACAGGCGCGTTCCCGCGCCGCCCGATAGAATGACCGGATGAACGGTTGGATTTTGAGTTTCGCTCATAACTGCCAGTTCCACCGATTGTTTAGAGCGTAATCACTAGTGCCGATCCGCCTTGGGGTCCAGAGCGTCTTGCAAGCCATCGCCGAGAAAATTAAACGCGATGACGGTCACAAAGATCATGATTCCCGGATAGAACGCCAGCGCGGGGGCCGACCAGATCAATTCCTGCGCGTTGGTCAGCAGGTTTCCCCAGCTTGGGATCGGCGGTTGGATGCCAAGGCCCAGAAAGCTGAGCACCGATTCCAGCAAGATCACGTTGCCCACCGAAAGCGTCGTCGCCACGATGATGGGGGAAACGAGATTGGGCAGGATATGCACCCCCATGACCCGGAGCGCGCCTGCACCCTGGGCATGGGCGGCGTCAACGAAATCGCGCTCGCGCACCGAAAGGGCCGCGCCGCGCACCAAGCGGGCCACCGTCGTCCATCCGAAAAGGGCGACAATGGCGATGATGCGGTAAAGGCTGACCTGTTCGGACTGAACCAGGGCGTCGGGAAGGCCGACTTTTTCAAGATCGATCGCCGCCAGAACGATGAGGAGCGGTAGCAACGGCAATGAAATCACGCCGTCGGTGAAGCGCATGAGAAGGGCGTCGAAACGGCCACCATAATAGCCCGCGACAAGCCCGACGCCCGTGCCGATGACCGCTGCGGCCAAAGCCGCCGTCATGCCAACCAAAAGCGACACCCGCCCGCCGTAAAGAAGCCGGACCAGCAAATCGCGGCCCAACTCGTCGGTTCCCAGCGGATGGCCCAATGACGGCCCGGCGAAACGGTTCATAAGGTCGACCGCATCCGTTTCCACGCCGAATATGAAGGCGACCAGGGGGGCAGCCAGAGAAACGATGGCGAGCACGACGAGAACGGCAAGGCTTCCGACCGCCAGCCGATGCCGCTTGAAACGCTTGAGTTGAGGGAACTTGCCGATCATCGGTACGAAACCCTTGGGTCCAGCCACGCGTAAGCCAGATCAGCCAGCAAATTACCCAGAACGGTTAGTGTCGTCGCGAAGAGAAGGGAAACCAGCGCCAGATTGAAGTCGTTGCCCATGATGGCGTCGAAGATCATCTTGCCCATGCCGGGATAGGCAAAGATGGTTTCGGTCACCAGCGCGCCGGAAAACAAGAACCCGAAATCCAGTGCGACGATGGTGACGACCGGGACCATGGCGTTTCTAAGCGCGTGTTTTAGCAAAACACGGTGTCGCCCGAGGCCCTTGGCCCGTGCCGTGCGGATGTAGTCCTGACGCAGAACCTCGATCATCGCCGAACGGACGTAACGGGTATGGCCGCCGACGCTGGCAATGGTCAGCGTCGCGGCGGGCAGAATCAGGTAGCTAAGGCGATCAAGGAAACCGCCGTCGCCCACCGTCATGGTTCCGCCTGCGGGCAGGATGCCCAGTATCACCGCGAAGACGATGATCAGCAGAAGCCCCAGCCAGAAAACAGGTACCGAAATCCCGGCAAAGGCCAGCAGATTGACCGCGTAGTCGAGCCGCGAATAGGGGCGCGCCGCTGCCAGAACACCTATCGGAATGCTGATTGCGATGGATACGAATATGGCCAGTCCCAGCAATTGTAGGGTATTCCAAAGGGCAGGGGCCAGAACCTCCAGCACCGGCCTGGCGTGCACCCGCGAATAGCCGAAATCGCCGCTGGCCGCAGCCGCCAACCAGTTTCCGTAGCGCTCCAGGATCGGCTTGTCCAGCCCGTAAAGGGCGCGCAGGCGGGCGGTGTCTTCGGACGTAATATCCGGGTTGGAACTGATCATCAGATCGATGGGATCGCCCGGCATCATCCCCATCAGCCCGTAGATGACGAACGACATAAGGCCCAGCACCAAAATGGACTGCCACAGACGATGGAGCAAAAACCGCGTCATAGCCGCCCCTCGTCTTTCAAATGACACGCCGAAAGATGGCCGGGATCGCTGACAACCGGTTCCAGCTCGGGGCTGTCGGTAAAGCACGGCGCGCGGGTAATCCAACAGCGCGGATTGAACGGACAGCCCTGAATTTCATCGAGAACGCTGGGAACGTCGCCTTGAAGGGTATCGCCCATGTGGCGCTTTCCGCGCCCGATCACCGGGGCTGCGGCCAAAAGTGCCCGGGTATAGGGGTGGCGCGGGTTCTTGAATAATTCCTCGCCGGGGCCGGTTTCGACAATGCGCCCCAGATACATCACCGCCACCCGGTCCGCGAGATGGCGCACCACGGTCAGATCATGGCTGATGAACAGATAAGTCAAATCATACCTGCGCTGCAACTCGGCCATCAGGTTGAGGATTTGCGACTGGATCGAAACGTCGAGCGCCGAGACCGGCTCGTCGGCAATAATCAGGCTGGGTTCCGGGGCCAGAGCGCGGGCGATGGCGATGCGCTGGCGCTGCCCACCGCTGAACTGGTGGGGGTAAAGCTCCATGTCGGCGGCGCTAAGACCCACCATTTCGGCCACCTCGAATACCCGCCTGTGCTGCGCGTCGGTATCGCCAAGATCATGAATGACCAATGGCTCGGCAATGATCGCGCCGACACTCATGCGCGGGTTCAAGGATGCGAACGGGTCCTGATAAACAATTTGAATGCGCCGCCGCAGGGGCTTCAGGTCGCGCGCGCTCATGCTTGAAATTTCACGGCCCTCGAACAGCACGGAGCCCGCGTCCGGCTTGGTCAGCAGGCCCGCCATGCGCGCCAGGGTCGATTTGCCGCAGCCGCTTTCCCCAACGAGGGCCAGGGTTTCGCCCTTGTCGATATGAAAACTGACGTCATCAAGCGCCCGCACGACCCCCGCATCCCGCCCGAAAAGCCGGTTGCCTTTGAGCGAAAACGTCTTACGAAGCTCGCGCACTTCAAGAAGGGGGGCGTTCATGGCGCCACCTTCAGGCAGGCGACCGAGCGGCCCGCTCCGGCACGTTTCAGTTCGGGGTCCGTCTGTTGGCAGACATCCTCGGCAAGGCGGCACCGGTCGGAAAACCGGCACCCTTTGGGCAAAGCCCGCAAATCGGGCACGCTTCCCGGCAGGGCGGGCAGGATCGCCACGCGCCGATCCATTCGCGGCAGGGTTTGCAGCAGTCCGAGGGTGTAGGGGTGCAGCGGCGCGCCGAACAGCGTGGCCGCAGGCGATCGTTCGACGATGCGCCCCGCATACATCACCATAACGTCGTCGGCGATTTCCGAGACCACCCCCAGATCATGGCTGATAAACAGGATCGCCGTGCCCAGTTCGGCCTGCATTTCCATCATCAGATCAAGGATCTGGGCTTGAACGGTTACATCGAGCGCCGTGGTCGGTTCGTCGGCAATCAGGATATCGGGCTTGCAAATCAGCGCCATGGCGATCATGACGCGCTGGCGCATGCCGCCCGATAGCTGATGCGGATAGTTTTTGGCTCGCACGGGCGCATTTGCAATGCCGACGCGCTGCATCATTTTGACGGCGGCGTCCCAGGCGTCGGTTTTTGACGTGGCGAAATGCACGCGAAGCACCTCGGCGATCTGATCGCCCACACAAAACACCGGGTTCAGCGCGCTCATGGGTTCCTGAAAGATCATGGCGATGCGCTGCCCACGAACCTCGTCGATTTCCGCCTCGTCCATGTTGAGGATGTTTTTGTCGCCGATCAAAATCTCGCCGCTTTCGATGCGGCCCGGCGAAGGCAATAAATCGAGCAACGAGAGCGCCGTCATCGACTTGCCGCACCCGCTTTCTCCAACCAGCGCCAAAGTCTTGCCGGGCGACAGATCGAACGAAACCCCATCGGCCGCACGCACCACACCCAGATCGGTGGCGAACGAGACCGTCAGGTCACGAACTTGCAGGATCGCTTCGTGCGGCATCCACTTTCCCGGCGCTTATCAAAAAACCGACCGGAAATGTGCACGTTTTTCAACGGTTTGACAAATGTTGCGAGTTACTCCGCCTGCCAATTTTCCACCCAAAGCGTCGTCGGGTACTGGTGGCCGGTGGGTTCGACGCCTTTTAGCCATTTGGGCATGATGAAGGCGTTGGCGCGGAAATATAGGGGGATGACGGGGAGTTCCTCGACGTAGATTTCCTGTAATCGCCGCCACATGGCGCGTCGTTTTTCTCGGTCCAGTTCGATGTCGATCTTCTCGATCAAATCGTCCATTTCGGCGTTTTTGAAAGCCGTGTAGTTCTGACCCGAGAAGTTGTTGGCGGGTGTCGGGATGTGTTCCGAATGCAGCGTCGTGCGCGGCACGTTTTCCGGCGAAGAAATCCAGGCGAACATGGCCATGGACTTGAAGCGGCGTTCGGTCAGGGTCTGGCCAAACAGAACGCGGGCGGGCTGGTTGCGGATGCGCACGTCGATGCCGACGCGCTTCCACTGGCTTTGTAACACCTGCTCGACCAGTTCGCGGGTGCGGTTGCCCGCCGTGGTCATGATTTCCAGACGTAACGGTTTGCCCGCATCATTGTGGCGCACGCCGCCCTTCATGTGTGTCCACCCGGCCTGAACCAATAGTTCGGCCGCCCGCGCGGCATCGAAGGCGTAGTGGGTGACGTCTTCGGCGTAAACCCAATCCAACGGGCTGACGCTGGAATGGGCCACCGGCTGGCGCCCCGAGAACAATTGCTGGCTAATGGCTTCTCGATCAAGGGCGAGTGCGAGGGCCTTGCGCACGCGCTTGTCGGCCAAAATCGGGTTGTCGAGGTTAAGGTCCACGTGTTCGTAAATCAGCCCGGCCTTGTATTTGAATGTGAAATTTCGGCCATGGCGCTTTTCCAGGGCCAACGCCTGATCGATGGTGATCCCCAGTTCGCCCGCGATCATGTCGATGGAACCGGAAAGCAAATTGGCTTCAATGGCCGCCGTGTTTTCAATTACGCGCACGATGACGCGCTTGAACTTTGGTTTTTCGCCCCACCAGGTCGGGTTGGGCTGCAACACAACATGGGAACCCGAATTAACCTCGGTGATCCGGTAGGGGCCGAAATAAAGGCCTTGGTTCAGGGTGTCGGTGTCGTAGAGGGTGCGGTGCTTGTACTCGGCCGGCTCAGCGAAGGCCGGTTTTTCCAGATGGGCCGGAAGAACGTAGAAATCGTTGATGGCGGCATATTCGAACGTCAGTTTGTCGAAGTGCATGGTGAAGGTTTTTTCGTCCTTCACGTCGATTTTGGTGAGCGAACGGTACAACTCCATATTGCCGACGCCGCTCAACTCGTGCCGTCCCACTTCCCAGGTAAACACGATATCGTCGGTGCTCACCCGTTGGCCGTCGCCCCAAACGGCGTCGGGGCGGATGGTATAGGTGACGGCGATGCCCTGTTTGCCTTCGGGCGTCTTTTCGGGAACGGCCAGTCCGTTCTCAATGGATGGAAGCCGGGTGCACAGCATGCAGACCAGCTTCCAATTCTTGTCGTAGGTGGTGATGGGTCGCCGCGCCATGGCCAGCACATAGCTTTTGGCCATCATTGAATCGATACTGGGATGGAAGGTGGAGGGGAACTGGGTGATCCCGATGACCAGTTGGTCCTTGGCGGCGCGCGCGCCTGCCGCCAGCGCCAGCACCATCCCGATAACCAGCATCAACAATCGGACCATGAAAAAACCCCGCAATTCAAACCCAATCCTAAATATCGGGATTCTCTGCGGTTAGAACAAGAATCCCTCCGGGAACGGAACATTGAAGATTTCGGCGAATACCCCGTAAAAGGCCGCGCAGACGAATATGGCGGTCAAAACGTTGCGCACCAGTTGTTTGCGCCGCGTGTCGGGCGAGGCCAGAACCCATCCCAGGGAAACCAGAACGATGAATGTGGTCACGAAAAAACCGACATAAGGCATCAGCGCCACATAGCCCACCGCGATGCCAAGTGCGGCCAGCGCCGGGCCACGATCAGCCTTGCTTGCTACAGGTGCGACCGTTTCTGCGCCTTGGGCGCGCAGGATGGCGGCTTTGGCCAACAGCCCGACCGAAACGAGGGCGATCATTCCTGCGCACACGCCGGGCACGACTGCCGTTTGCAATTCAACATCGGTCAGCCGCGAGAAGGTCAGTGCCGAAAGGCCAAGACCGGGAATCCCCAACCAGATATTGGCCGCAGCATGGCTGACGACGCCCGATTTGCCGTTGGCTTCGGGCTTGGCTTCGTTTGTTTCGTCCGGCGTTTTTCCGCGCAAACGCGCCCAATATTTGAGGATAAACGGCCATCCCACCGAAACGACTGTCAAAAACACCAAGAACAGCGACAGAGGCCGGGTGAACAGCAATTCCGCAAGGCTGCCGGTTGCGCGCGACAGCATCATGGATTCCACGAGGCCGCGTTCCATGATCGGACCCAGAATAACGCCCAGCGCGATGGGAGCGGCGGCCAGACCGACCTTCACGCCGGCATAGGCGATCAGGCCCAGCACCAGCATCATGCCAACATCAAACGGGCTGTTGCGTCCGGCGAACGCTCCAACGACCGAAAGCGCGAGAACCACCGGCATCAACAGGTTGGTCGGCAGGTTGAGAGCTCGCGCGTAAATGCGTGAGGCCGAAATGCCGATGGCGAACATCATTGCGTTGGCCAGAAACAGCGACAGAATGAACGTGTAGGTGATTTCCGCGCCGTGGCCGGTGAAAAGTTCGGCTCCCGGTCGCAGGCCGTGCAGAAGCAACGCGCCAAACAGAACGGCGGCTTGCGGTGCGCCGGGAAT
>JABGRG010000002.1:0-15361 GCA_018648445.1 Rhodospirillales bacterium
CGCCTGCGCCGTCTTTCCAGGAACGCGGCTGCTGCCGTAAGCGCGCAAACAGTCCTCGTTGTGGGTGCAGATGACCTCGACGACGCCTAATACGTAAGCCTGAAGTCGGTTTACCTCGACGCCGTTCCGCGCAAGGTTCACGACCGACTCGACAATTCGCGATAACGGCATCGACCCCAGGTCTTTTTGAATTCGGGTCAATCCGCGCACCATTCCGGGGGTTGCCATGGACCCCATCCCGATGTGGAATTCCTGCTGGGCCGGGCCGAAATCGGCTGTGATCGGAAAAAAATCGATGTCCGCTTCGGGTCGCGAATTGATGGGTGTCTGGGGGAAAAAATCGTAAACGACCGGGCTCCCGCCTGCCGGATGTGCCGTAAGGAAACCGCCGCCGCCAAGAGATGCCAGCACCGGTTCGGTTACGCAGGCGACGCACATTGCCGCCAGGGCCGCGTCGAAGGCGTTTCCCCCGTCCCGTAAAACATCCGCCGCGGCCCCGGCCGTTTCCGGGTGTCCGGCGGCAACTGCACCTCTTCCAGTCATACCCCTGTTTATGCACCAGATTTCGTCCACTGTCATAGGCAAAGCACGGGATATTTACCGACTGGGTTTAGGACGGCACCTGACCCAAGGCGGACTTTTGAGTTACCGGCGTTCGCACGGCACGTCGTCGCAGCCGAGCGACAGAACGCAGTTCCTTTCCAATATCTTCCGGAGCGCCGCCCGCCCCCGATGCAGGAGCACTCGGGAATTCGCCTCCGAGATGCCCAGTTGCGAAGCGATCTCCTTATGGGGTAAGTCGGCCATATCGTGGAGCGCGACGACGTCGTATTGGGGATGGGGCAACAGCAACAGGTGTTCCGCAATACAATCCGTCATCTCTTTCCGGATCACTTGCGTTTCGCCGTCATCATCGCTGCTCTCGATGCCATCCAAAAATCCATCATCCGATATT
This sequence comes from Rhodospirillales bacterium, assembly GCA_018648445.1. Next base: position 956 of record JABGRG010000002.1, read on the forward strand.
GTTTGCGGGCGTCGCTTGGTCGCGCGGAAATGATCGCGAACGAGATTGAGGGCGATCGCGCTAAGCCAAGCCCGCTCGCTCGCGTCACCTCGATGTGATTTCTCGGTTCGCGTAGCGCGCACAAAAGATTCCTGGGTCAGATCATCAGCCAAGGCCGCATCGCCGACCAACTTCATGACGAAGCCCCTAACAATCTGACGGTGTTGCGGCAGTTTCTCGATCATGGTCTCGGGCATGAGTGCCTCCCGGCCCGCGCCTGAACAAACATGCGAACCAGGAGGTATCATAGGGGGGAACATTGACGAAGTGAATATAGCGGTGGTCATTGTCCGAGTGAACTCCAGCTACTTTGCCCACGCCTCTTACGCTGCCTTTTGGCAGGAATTGGGAACGACCTTGCAGTCCTCAAAACAAACGTTGCCCGGCGGCGCAATCTTCAGTTTCGCGTTCATGATGCCGGTCGCCTCCATGCCTTCGATAATTCGGCAATCGGGCGATTCAACGGTATCGCGTACGGTTTGGGTTGCTGACGTGCAACCCAATACAATAACGCCGTCATGTTGTTTCGCTCTTTCGCGAAGTTTCCGGCTTCGGCCCGCCGTCCACATGCACATAAACCATTGGTGAGGAACGGGGCTTCTGAACACGTCGGTGCTAATGCCCTTTTCGTTCAGTCGGGATCGAAGGTCCGCGAGGTATTGTTCGAACGGTGCCGATTTCAAGAAATTCCTGAATAGTCGGATAAAAGGTTGCTCTTCTCTCACCGCTACCGTCACAGCGGGGCACATATTGCAGGGCACGATCAGCACAGAGCGTAATCCCGCAGCTTCGGAAGTCACATCGAGGTCATTGAAATGTAACGGCATTTGTTCCACCTCCGCGATTTTCTACGATTCCTTGGACATGCACGCCTATCTCGTCACGTTCGCCCGGTTGCGGCGTTCGCCATTTCGGGTTCCATTTCCTTGAGACCGGCAATCACCCAATCCGCAACATCGTTGGCAACCTGTTTTCGTTCGGTTTCCGGCACGGCGTCGATGTCGAAGAGATCAGAGTATCTCTGATAGTGTTTCAAGGCGTCGAACTCGACCAGCTTGTCCTTGTCGAGCAGGTTGCCAATGATTCTGCCATGGCAGCGCAGAAAGCAGCCGTCGATGACGATGGCCTTACCGGCTTTTAAGGTCCACTCGGCCATCGCCGAATGGGGGACCGTGAACAACTCCCCATGGCAGCCACGCCGGTAACCATCTTCTTTGGCCACCAAATTGGCGGCAAGGCGGGCGATTTCGCCCCTGATACAGGCACCCTCGCATGAGAAGACTGGTACTGCGCCCGCCGCCAGGTTTTGTTTTCCTACGATTTCCCCGATCGGGCATTTGCCTTTGGTGGCTTCTACATCGAGCGTGAAGTTCGATACTATTTTGTTCATCGCTTCCTCCGCGAAACTCGGAACTAACTCGTTGGCCCATCAACCGATGGCGCAACCACAGCTGCCCATGGCCCCGGCTTTCGGTAAAGGTGCTCCATAGGCACCCTGTTCGCCGATACCTTCCGGGGCGACCATATTTTCGACGCGCGAGGCCGCCTCGTCCTTGATGAACGCCGCCAGCTTGATGACATCCCGGATGTCCTTGTCGCTGATGCCGAGGGCCTCGGCGGAGCCAAGATGCTTGTCCAGATTGGTTGTGCAGTTAACCGCGAAGGCGGCTGCGATCGACACCAATTCCCTGATCCGCGTGGTCGGCTCGTCGTTCCTGCCGCCGTCGGCCTCGTCGGTTTCTCCGAGGTGAGAGAGGCCATGCGCTTTCATGACGTTCAAGGCGTTTTGGCGGACACTCATGGCGTCGTCGATGGTCTGGCGGAGTTCATCATTGGTCAGCGCGACCGTGCGCGCCGCCTTTACGTGATAGTCGGTGCAGGGCTTGCAGCCCGAAGAGACAGAGGCCCCAATCGCAACCATCCCACGTTCCTTCAACCTTAAAGTCATCTCGATCTCCCGTCCTTGCGTCCACCGGCGTAAATCGCCGCTGTCAGGAGTAAGACGACTGGGTCGACAGAAACGTTACACTTTAGTCAAAGATTTTATCGTGTGGACCGAAGCCGGGAGATCTTAGCCGGTGACAAAGGTGGATACCTTCGATCTCATATCTTCGCCAGCTTCTCTCGTGAAATCGTCGGCGACGAACGCGCATTTGTCTTCAGAAAGGCTTTGGCCCGCTTTTGGCTATAAGAAGAAGAGCCAGCCCCTGCTAGGCTTTGTCCGCTTTCTACGCTAGACGGACAGCAATTGCTGAATCTCCGGCTGGCGATATGATCGAAGCGGTTTGGTGTCCCGGTTAGTGCCCCGGGTTACAGGTTGTTCTGCTATGTCGGGTGGTCAATCGACAAGAAAAACCCAACATTTTTGCCGAGTTGAAGGTGGTCGGGGCGATTGGATTCGAACCAACCGCTTCCACGTCCCGAAGGCAGGCGGCGTGGTTTAGCTTTGCGATATGCCCGGCGAGACCATATTTTCTATGTCATGAGAACAATCGCGATTTCCCTCCTTGGACTTCTGTGCGCCTGTACCTCGGCGGTTCCGGACGCGGGCAAAAGCGTTTCAGCGGAGGCGTGTATGAAAACCGGCAAGTGGATCGCACCGGCCACCGGCGAGGTTCTGGATGCGCGCAACTGGATCGACAGTCTGGCTGCGCGTCCGGTCGTTCTATTGGGCGAGACCCATACCAGTCTTGCGGATCATCGCTGGCAGATGCAGGTGCTGGCCGCGGTACACAGCCGCGCACCCAACCTGACCCTCGGCTTCGAAGCCTTTCCGCGTCGGGTTCAGCCGGTGCTGGAACGCTGGGTCGCTGGTGAATTGAGCGAACGGCGGTTTCTAGCCGAAGTCGGTTGGGGCGATGTATGGGGATTCGACGCCACCCTGTACATGCCGCTGTTCGATTTTGCCCGCATGAACCGTATTCCCATGATTGCGCTGAATGTGGAACGAAGTCTGGTTTCACGGGTCGGGCGGGACGGCTGGGACGCAGTGCCTGCGGACGCGCGTGAAGGGGTGGGCGATCCGGCCCCGCCGAATGCGGCCTATGTCGCTTCTCTGGGGCGCGTCTATGCCCAACACAAAAAGAAAGACGATGCGCCGCCAAGTGCCGAGGACCCGGCGTTCGCCAAATTCGTTCAGGCGCAACTGACCTGGGACCGGGCCATGGCCGAAGGGCTCGCGGCGGCGCGCAAGGAAAACGCGGACGGCCCCGTTGTCGGGATCATCGGACGGGGACATCTGGAATACGGTTACGGCGTTCCCCACCAGCTTTCCGATTTGGGAATTGACGACGCTGGCGTTGCCGTAACCTGGACCGATGATCGCGATTGCGCCGAAATGGTGACCGAAGGTGGGTTAAGGGTAGCCGACGCCGTTTTCGGGGTTGCCGTGGAAGAAAGCGATCCGGTCAAACCCAAGGGGCCGCGTCTCGGCGTTCTGATTTCCGAAACGCCCGGCGGCGTTAGCATCGATGGGGTCGTTGATGGCAGCGTTGCCGCCAGCGCGGGGCTCAAAAAGGGCGACGTGGTGACCCATGCAGCGGGGCTGGCCGTTGCGAAACCGGCGGAACTGGCCGCCGTTATCCGTCGCCAACCTCATGGCACATGGCTTCCGCTGGGGGTTTTGCGCGCAGGCGAACAGATCGAAATTTTGGCCAAATTCCCAGCTCGGCCCCATCCGCCCATGAAAGGGCCGTCTCCGCACCGGCGAAAAGGGGGAAAAGGCGCCAAATAGTGGCGCGAATCTTCCGGTTGGACGGCAGGCTTTGTTGACAGAGGCGCGCCGAACACCCATCCTTCTAACTACGGATGAATTTGGTGCGTTCCGCCGGGGCTGTTCGCACTTTGCCACGGAGAAATCCAATGAGACGTCTGCTGTTGCTTTTTGGACTTCTTGGATTCGTCGCGACCCATGCTGCGACCTTGGCCTCGGCCCAGGGCTTGGGGGAAGGCCTTTTCAACTCGGTGGCCTATAAGCCCATACCGGCGGGAGCGGCGGTAAAGGTTCGTCCGATGGACAATTCCAGCAACAATCTTGTCCTTCAGGAAGAGTTCGAGCGCGAACTTGCGGCGCAGGGTTACGCGGTTGGCGACGACGCGCAGTACGTCTTGTCGTTTGAAACCAGTGACGTGGTCGGTGCCTATACCGACCGCGACCAGCGCCATGTGGTGGAACTTTCGGGCAGCGGCGGCCGCAGCGGCGGCGAGGATTTGCGCGCGCGGGTCAACGTTTTCGACAGCGCGGCGGGCGGCTTGTTTAACGCCGGAAGGGGAACCGGGGACACATCGATCGTGACCCCCACCCAGTACCGCATGGACGCCACCATCGATGACAAGGGGACCGGTCGGCGTTTGTGGCAGGCTTGGGCCGTCGCCAATCTGGAGCAGTCGGACGGCCTTACGCTGACCCTTTCCATGGTTCCGGTTGTTGCCGAGGCGGTCGGTCAAACCGTCAAGCAGAAACCTTTTTCACTTCGCTGATACAAACGCAGGCGCGTTTCCGTTTGCCGTGGCCGGGGAATCCGGGTAAACGGTTGGGGAAAACGCCGAGCGCTTCTTTGAACGGGGGCGTCTGGGCAAGTGTGTGTGTTTCCCAATTTCTAATCAGCAGCGGAGTCGTTTGAAGCCATGGCCAACGTAGTCGTTGTGGGCGCCCAGTGGGGCGACGAAGGCAAGGGTAAGATTGTCGACTGGCTTTCCGAGAGGGCCGAGGTCGTCGTTCGTTTTCAGGGCGGCCATAATGCCGGCCATACGCTGGTCATCGACGGCGTAACCTACAAGTGCAGCGCGCTGCCGTCGGGCATCGTGCGCAAAGGGAAATTGTCGGTCATCGGCAATGGCGTCGTTTTGGACCCGTGGGCGCTTTTGGCCGAAATGGATAAGCTCGCCGATCTGGGTGTCGAGATTTCTCCCGATCGCCTTCAGATCGCCGAAAACACGACCCTGATCTTGCCGGTCCATCAGAACCTGGATTTGGCCCGCGAGAAAGCCTTGGGCAGCGCGAAAATCGGCACCACGGGCCGCGGCATCGGCCCGGCCTATGAGGACAAGGTTGGCCGGCGCGCCATTCGGGCCGGGGACTTGGCCGAAATCGACGTTCTGCCCGAACGGGTCGAGAAACTTTTGCTGCACCACAACGCGCTTTTGCGCGGCTTCGGCATGCCCGAACTGGACCGCGATGAGGTGGTTGCCGAAATCGCTGAAGTCGCTCCCAAAATTCTCCCCTATGTCGGCGCCGTCTGGCGCACGCTGGACGACGTGCGGCGCTCGGGCAAGCGCATCCTTTATGAAGGCGCGCAAGGCATGTTGCTGGATATCGACCACGGCACCTATCCGTTTGTCACCTCGTCGAACACGGTGGCCGGGCAGGCTGCGGTTGGTTCGGGTCAGGGACCGGGCGCGATCGACTATGTTCTGGGCATCGCCAAGGCTTACACCACCCGGGTCGGATCGGGTCCGTTCCCGACCGAATTGTTCGATGATGTCGGGCGTGGGCTCGGCGAACGGGGCCGCGAATTCGGTACCGTTACGGGGCGTCCGCGCCGTTGCGGCTGGTTCGACGCCGTTCTGGTGCGCCAGTCGGCCAAGGTCAACGGCCTGAACGGAGTCGCGCTGACCAAGCTGGACGTGCTGGACGGCGTCAAGGAACTGAAGGTTTGCATCGGTTATCGCATCGACGGCGAAACGCTCAATTATTTTCCGGCGTCCTCGACGAAACAGGCCAAGGTCGAACCCATATATGAAAGCATGGAAGGCTGGAGCGAAAGCACCTTCGGAGCACGCTCGTGGGCCGAACTTCCGGCCACGGCGGTCAAGTACGTGCGCCGCATCGAGGAATTGATCGACGCGCCGGTGTCGCTGCTTTCAACCAGCCCCGAACGCATGGACACCATTCTGGTCCATGATCCCTTTGCCGACTGACGGATTTAGGCGCGGCGGATTTAGTGGAGGTTTTGCGGATATGTCTGACAGCACGAATACCCAGGACGGAACCAAAGCCTCCACCGAAATCCAGCTGCTGATCGTCAAGATGTTGGAGGAAGGGCTGGATGCCAAGGCCATTGCCATCGCCACCTGCGGCATCGGTGCGGCCATGTTAACCAAACAGTTCGGCAACGACGACGCGGCCCAGATCGGCTTCGGATTGGTTGAAAGTGCGGGGCGCGGGGAATTGCCGCTTATTCCGGCGCTGACCGCGGCCAACGCCAATCCCCGTTAAGCAAAAAACATAAAGAGGAAACGCGATGCCCCGGCGGATCACTTACCTGAACGGTCAATTCGTACCGCACGAAGAGGCCTTCGTGCACGTTGATGATCGCGGCTTCACCTTCGCCGACGGGATTTATGATTTCATCCTCGTTCACAAGGGATGCCTGATCAACGAAGAAGCCCATCTTGATCGCATCGATTACTCTCTGGGTGAAATGCAAATCACCGCCCCGCTGTCGCGCGACGAATTGAAAGCGGCGTTGCGTGAAATGATTGCCCGCAACGAACTGGTCGAAGGGTTCGTGTATATGCAGTTCACGCGCGGGGTCGCGCCGCGCGATCACCCGTTCCCGCCCAAGGACACCAAGCCGACTTCGGTTATTACCGCACGCCATATGCCGTTCGCTTCGTGGGAAGAGGCGACCAAGGGTGTGGGCGTTCTGACCCTGCCCGACGAACGTTGGAAGCGTTGCGACATCAAGTCGCTGGCCATTTTGCCCAACATTCTGGCCCGCGAAAAAGCGGTGCGTGCGGGCGCGGCGGAAGCCTGGATGTTTGACGAGGACGGTTTTGTCACCGAAGGCCCGGCGTGTAACGCGTGGATCATCACCAAGGACGGCAATGTCGTCACCCGGCATCTGGACCGCGCGATTCTCAGCGGCGTCACACGGCGCAAGCTTCGCGGCGTTCTGGATGGTCAGGGCATTTCGCTGGAAGAACGCAAATTCAGCGTCGAGGAAGCCAAGCAGGCCGCCGAAGCCTACCTGACCAACAGCCCGTTCCTGGTCAAACCGGTGGTCAAGATCGACGACACGATAATCGGCGACGGCCAGGCCGGCCCCGTCACCCTGCAAATCCTGAAAGCCTACCGCGCCGCGCTTGAAGAACAGTGCACCCCTTGAGGGAAACAAAGGAACAATCAATTGGCCTCTTCCCGGGAAATCAGGAATTTCAGAGTACTGGCCGTTGTCGCGGCTCTTTTGATTATCGTCGTCATCGCCGGTGGCGCGGCAATCGGCGTTCGCGTTTCCGGCCTGTTTCTGGAAGTTTCCCATGACTGGACCGAGTACCAGGACATTGCTCAAAAAAAAGAGGTTCAGCTTAGCCGTATTCGGCGGGCCTTTGGTTACGGCGGGTTCATTCACAATTTCAAAAATTACGTCCTGCGTCAGGACGACAAGTATGTGCAGCGGGCAAAACAAAACATGGCCGACCTGCGGGCCGCCATCGCGGGGTACCGTGCTCTGCCCAACGCGGACTGGGAAACATCGGCCCTGGCCCAGATCACGGCCGTGGTCGACGACTATGACAGCCAGATCGCCAACGCCATAGAGCACGTGCGGATGGGCAGCACGCCAACCGTAGCGGACGAAACGGTCAATGTGGATGACGCTTTGGCTTTCGCCGCTTTGGACGGCCTGGAAGCGGTGTGGCAACAGTCGCAACGTTCGCAAACCGAGCGCATTTCGGGGATCGTTGCGGAAGGCCGGCGGGCGGTTAATCTCGGGGTTGGGCTGATACCCGTCATCATCCTGTGCGGCCTTGGCTTTTTCCTGCTTTTGCGAAAGCTGGCGGCGCTGACCGAAGAAAAAATGGTTTCGGAACGCCGGCTTCAGGAATCGGAAGCCGAACTGCGTGAACTGAACGAATTGAAGAATAAATTTCTGGGCATCGCCGCCCATGATTTGCGCAACCCCATCAATGTCATCGGCGGCATGAGCCAGATGATCATCAAGCTGGATTTGGCCGACGAAAAGAAAAAAGAGTTCATCGAGACCATTAACCGGGTCAGCGGCCAGATGCTCAACCTGCTCAACGATCTGCTCGATATCAGCGCCATCGAAAGCGGGAATTTCACCCTGCGGCCCGAAATGTGTGACGTTGCGGACGTGATTGCCGAGAGGGTCGATCTCATCGCGCTGAACGCCGAAACCAAAAACATCGAAATTACGACGGAAATCGCCGAGGTTCCGCAGTTTGCGTTTGACCGCGAGCGTGTCGCCCAGGTGCTGGACAATCTGCTCGGCAACGCCATCAAGTTCTCGCCCGAGGAAACCACCATCCACGTCACCGCCAAGGCCACCGACGGCTTTGCCTGGATCGCCATTCAGGACCAGGGGCCCGGCATTCCCGCCGAAGAACGCGACCGGTTGTTCGGCACCTTCGAACGCCTCAGCGTGCAACCGACCGGCGGCGAGAAAAGCACCGGCCTCGGCCTCGCCATCGTCAAAAAAATCGTGGAAGCCCACGACGGAGAAATCTTCGTGGAAAGCGAACTCGGTACCGGAACCTGCTTTACGGTGGCGCTGCCGTTGGAGACGGACGTAGCCTAGTATACGCGGGCGTCCCCCGCCCCAAAACCCGAACCCCGACAACAAGCCCGGAGGAGCGCGCCCGCGCGACGACTAGCGACCAAGCAGGAGCGCAGCCCTAGTGGCGCTTGAACGAAATCAAAAACCGGCAACCAGCGAGGCCTTCGACAACAAGCCCGGAGCGAAGCGACTATGCGACCAAGCGGGAGCGCAGCCCGCGTGGCGCTTGAACGCAATTAAACAAAAAGCCCCACATCCCGCCCCCCGATCACGAGCCCGGAGGAGCGCGGGAGCGCGACGACTAGCGACCAAGCGGGAGCGCAGCCCCAGTGGCGCTTGAACGCAATAAAAAAACACGCGGCCCCATGCCGCGCCGCCCAACCTCTCGAATCAGTCGCGGTGGAAAGTCATTTGGAGTATACTCGCGCCGGTCCCGGGAGGGACCCGGAGCAGCGCCCTCCAGGGACAGACGTGACAAGCTTGGGGGAGAAAATCATGTATGCACGGATTTTCCAATTCACCATCGACCCCGCCCAATGGGACGCAGTCGAACGATTGGCCGACGGCTCGCAAGAGGCCATGCGCGGAGCACCGGGATTTAAGTCCGTCACCTTCTACGGCGACCGCGAGAGCGGCGAATGCGGCTCAATGAGCATCTGGGATACCCGCAAAAACCTTGAAGCCTACGTCGCCGCGTCAACGCCACGCCTGAGCGAAGTCGCAGCCGGGCTGTTCAAGGGCCCGCCCCAAACCGCCACCGCGGAAGTCTACGAACCCGGATCGTAGCGAAGCGCGGCGCGTAAACGCGCCCAATAACACAAAAACGGACCCACACCCCGAGGCTCGATGACGGGTCCGGAGGAGCGCGCCCGCGCGACGACTAGCGACAAACAGGAGCGCAGCCTGCGTGGCGCTTGAACGCGGGATTTAAGGAAAGGCCGGGCTCCGCCCAGACCCGCAAAGGGGCGCGGCCCATTTGATCCCGGTTATGCTACCACCTGCGTAGAAGAGGTTGGTTAGCGACCTTGTTGGTTGCAGGGAGGCTGATGTTTCTTGATTAGGTCAGCTTCTTCAGCTTTCCTAGCCGCCTCACCCCCGTTATTCACATGGGCATGAATATGGGTCGCCCCATTGCGCTTGGCGCACGCCTCCTCATTGTGGTCGGGAAGGCGATCCTTAAAGCTCTTGGTTTGGCCAATGTATGCGGCCTTCCAGCCAGTCGAAGTTTGTCCCGCATAAATGTAATTTCCCGGAACATCATTCCAAGAGGTATTGATGTTGTAGACCGTGTATTGATAGCCCTTGCCTGAAACGCCATGCCACGTATGCGTTGTTGCCATGTTTCTCTCCAAATTTTCACGAGATAAAGTTTGATTAAATACAATCACGGAGTCAACAGTACGAATATGGCGCTCCTTCACAGCGATCTAACGCGGCCAAAACCTCGACAGCCAGGACCACCAACCACGACGGGATTTGCCGCCAGCGACCGTGCCCGAACCTATGCTTCGGTCAGACGCGTAATATCTGTTCTTAGCCAGACGGTCATGAGTTCTTCCGGCGTCAATTCGGTCCTCCGACCATTTGTCGGCCCATTTCACGGTGTTCTTGACGATCCAATAATGGGACTTGCACTCAAAATTCCAGTTACCGATTGATGGGGAAAGCGAGACCGATACTCCGTCGAAGGTCAGCTTCCAATCGGTGGGACTAAACGGCGTTACGACCTCTTTGCCACACCCGCAGCAGCACTTGTGCGCTGCCGTAGCGTAGTTCGCGGAAATATATAGAGTGCATTCCTCCATATTTTCCGGGATGAATTCAACGAACTCGAACGCTAGGATTTCGTTTTGGGTCACGAGTTGTCCTCATTCAATATCTTGTTTCCGTCTAGGACATAGATGCTGAAATGTTCTCTATCCAAATCTAGATAAACGCCGAATAGTTTCTTCCATTTAATAACTGCTAAAGCGGCATTAAGCGCATTCAAATCGGCGATTTGAATATTCTGTTTATACTCGTCGTCGTGACCGCCTGAAAAACTGATCCGTTTTTTGTCTCGGACGTGATCGCGCATATCGGCAGTGCTGGTTGTTACCCGTAGCATACCCAACAGCGTGTCACCGACAAGTTCGATCCCCATTCCCACATCCACAAACGGAATGCCAAGCTCTTCGAGTTTCTCGATGATCGGGCGTTTCACATCTCCCGCGTCTACGCAAATGAATACGAAGTCCATCCCCTCCAAACACGCCGCATTCGATTCATCAATGTGGTAAGCGGTTGCAAATATGTTCTTCCGCATATGCGAGTAGCGGTCTCGCAGGAAATCGACTTTCTTCGGCTTTTTTCTCAACTCATCAACCGACGGTGCGCCGGGCGATCGGAACGCATTATGTTGAAGGAAGTCATCGCCGTCGAAGAGGTGGATTTCCGCGACAGGGGTCTTAACAACTATATCCAGAGCATAAGAGCCCGATCCACCGAGACCAGCGAAGCCGATTTTTAGGCCTTCGAGCTTCTTCGATACCCTATTGATACCAGCCCGGCTTGACGCAGTGTCGATGTAGTGGAATACCGAATCCGGTTCATCCGACTCGACAACCGCGAAAGTCATCGCCGTTGCGTCTGGTTCGAGTGCCTGGGCTTGACTGGAAATGATGGCGGCGTAGGTCGTCATTTTGTGGTGATAGTTCGTATATCCGCCTTGTGGTTTGCTCGAAAAACTGTGATCCACAAAAAGATCGTCGCCAATATGATTTCGGTAACTGCTGTGCTTAATTTTTCCGAGAACACGTCCCTCCTTGTCGCAGGGATGCTCTCCGGCGAACATTGCGACATGTGTACTGGGTCTCGTTGTCACTTCGCCAGCCAAATCCAACTTGGACACGAGCGTTCCGCGCCGCACCTGCTTGCTAGCGTTCACGTATGGAACGTTGTCGATGACGAGGTGGCCGGATTTTATGGCGACTTCGTATCCTTCGTCCCGCAGCTTCTTCAGGTCGGGGCTACGATTTATCAGTAGCTGTGACATTGAAAATCATTCCTTCCTTGATCTTCATGGAGTCACCTTCGATCAGGGTACCCTCCGGCTTGTTGCCGTGGCCTCTCCTGAAGGTGACGGTATAGACTATGTTTTCGCCACCCTGCGGCTGGTCAAAAGCCAGCGCGACGATTTGATCGAAGGACAACTCCCTCGAAGTGACTACTTTTTCACGGCCATTAACGATGATCGTGAATTCCTTATTGTCGTCTTTCTTGTCTGCTTTGGCGTTCATAGGATCTCTCCAAATTTCAGGGTTGATGGTTCTCGAAAACAACTGACTCTTTCAGCCCTTGGGCGGAAATGGGTCGCCGCCGTGGCTATCGTTTTCGGAGATTTGACCGTCCTTGTTGTGGATACGCAGTTCCGTATTCTGATTGCGACTGACTTCACGCGCCTGCTCCACGGCATCGCGTTTAGTATCGTGATGGCTGCTCGCCCTTTGTCCGCCACCGCGCTTCACATCCCAGCCCCCGTCGGAGTTGGGAACGACATGATGTGTTTCAGGTCCTTTTCTCATTTTTCGATCCTTCGCTTCTTAGAATGGCTTTTGCGAAATACGTTTTTCATGTATTTCGCTAGTGCCGTGGGGTTAAGCATTCCATGCAGAACCACCTCCGTCAAGGGTAAACTCTATTTACTTAACCCCAAGGGTGAAGAATTATTAACTTGATTTATGAAGAGAAACGCTTTACCCCTTGGGTTAAGGGAACTTTTTCGAGGACGCTCATTGGAATTTTTCTTTGAAGACCCGAAGCTGAGGTGTCTCTGTTTCCGGTTGCCTGAGCTCGAAAAACGTTTCGGCGTGGAATGTGGTGGGAGAATCGGGCTTCGAATTTCTTCCCTCTACGCCCACCACAATCTGGCTGCAGTTCAGACCGGACCTCCAGAGCACCTCCGAATTTGTCGGAATGGAAATGTTTTTGAGTGCGTCGTTGATGCGGGGCCAGGAGTGACGATTGTCTTTGAACCAATAAACAAGAATGCGAATGACCGCGGACAGGAGCTTGAACCGAGTAACGTCACGGCGATTCGGATAAAGCGAATAGACAGGGAGCAGTGACCATGGCGGGTAATAGTAGTCGGCCAGATTATTTTTTTCATCCAGGTGCTTACTTGGAGGAAACTCTACGTGGCTTGGGGATGAAAAAGAGGGATTTTGCTGATAGGTGCGGTCGGCCGGCGAAAACAATTAGCGAAATCTTATCGGGAGATGCTGCGGTAACGCCTGAAACCGCCATCCAATTTGAGCGCGTCTTGGGCATTCCGGCTTCTACTTGGACAGCGATGGAAGCAAACTACAGACTGATGCTCGCTGAAAAACAGGATGAAATAAACCTGATAGATGCAGAGGCATGGGCGAAAGATTTTCCGTATAGAGAATTGGTTCGTATCGGAGTTGTAGAAAAGAAAGAGACTTGGGCTAACGCTGCCAAACAATTACTGAAGTTTTTCGGTGTTGCTAGCATTGACGGGTGGGAGAATTATTGCCGTGATTTGCAAATCGCATCATCATTTCGCAAAGGACATACTCATGAGCCAAAAATTCAGTCAAAGGTGGCTTGGCTCAGACTTGGTGAAATAAAGGGTCGAAGCATTGATTGCGCCTCTTTTAACCCAAAGCTTTTTCGGGAAACGCTCAATCGACTAAAATCCCTCACATTCAAATCTCGTCGGAGCGAATTCGAGGATGAACTTGTCTCAGAATGCGCAAAATGCGGTGTGGCCGTCGTGATCGTGAAAGAACTCGAGGGGACTAGGATGAGCGGCGCTGCCAGATGGCTTTCCCCGGAAAAAGCTCTCGTTCAAGTCAGTACGCGCTATAGAAGAGATGACCAATTTTGGTTTTCGTTTTTTCACGAAGCGGGACATATCCTGCTCCACGGAAAGAAACAAAGATTTGCTGACGAGATGGCTACCAGTGGCCCTCCAATATTTGTCGACGAAGAAGGAGGAGAGCCATCTATTGAAGAAAAAGAAGCAAACGAATTTGCTCAGAATATTTTACTTCCGAAGCAGGTGTTAGAAGAATTCTACGCTAGATATCCTGGGCCGAAAGGGCGCTTCACAAAAAAAAATGTATTGGAATTTTCTGGGTATGCTGGAGTCTGCCCGGGTGTGATCGTAGGTCAACTCCAAAGAAGACATCCGAATTTGTACAAAAGCGCCCAACTCAATCCGCTGAAGAAGATTATTGCGGAATAGAGAAATGCGCCACAGATCACAGTTTAGTTGACACTCCTCCAACTAGGATTGCGTGGTAATTTTCTTTCTTCCGCTAAGCCAACGGATTCAAAGGGCCTGAGGTCCCTCACGGGTATGGGTGAGCCCGGTCTTTTTCATCTTTCTTTGAAAACCGCGTTCAAGCGCCACGCAGGCTGGGGGTTGACTTTTTGCGGAAAATAGGATATAGTTCCGTTTTTAGATTTAAAGGCGTTTTCGGGCGGGGCGGGGTGTTGAAAATAAAGGATAAAACGGGGAAATGACGATTATTGACGATGTTTGACGATGAATCGCCAGGCAGCCCGGGTTCAAAAGTTCGAAATATGTATGTATTGTCAATAACTTAGGGGAGGATTATCGAAGAGACCAAGTGGCCGGAAAATCGTCATTTTGGGCGGGCTTGCCCGTCTGCCCATCCACTTTCCCGCTTCTCAGCCCGACCGCCCCGAATATATCCGCGTTGATATATTTGCCGATGCGAGTGCGCCGCAGTCTTAATGGCGTGAAGGGGGACATGGAGTTGGGACGTGGGACGCCAGAGTGTGGGACGCCAGAGTGTGGGACGCCAGAGTGTGGGACGCC
>JABGRG010000002.1:15461-94766 GCA_018648445.1 Rhodospirillales bacterium
GTGGGACGCCAGAGTGTGGGACGCCAGAGTGTGGGACGCCAGAGTGTGGGACGCCGGAGAGTAGGTCGTCAGAGTGTGGAGCGACTGGGTGTCGTCTGAAATCAACGGGATCAAAGGGCCTCCCGGCCCTTTGCGGGACCGGGCAGAGCCCGGAACTTTCTTCGAACCGGGCCCAGCCCACCGAATTCGGGCCTACTGCGTCTGTTCCTTGGTTTTCAAAAACCGGACGTCCGGCCAGTCTTTCCCCGCCCGTTCCAGGTGCCAGGCGTTGCGGGCCATGAAGACGGGCTCGGCGGTGTGGTCGTCGGCGATGGCCGATCCGTTGGCGTCGATGAACTTCTTCAAATAAAGATGATCGTCGGCTTCGACCCAGCGGGCGGTGTAGAGGGTGGTGGCTTCCATCAGCACCGGGATGTCGTATTCGGTGCGGATGCGATCGGCGATGACGTCGAACTGCAATGCGCCCATGACGCCGACGATCCAGTCGCTGCCCGTTCGCGGGCGGAAGACCCGGGCCACACCTTCCTCGGCCAGTTGCTGCAAGGATCGGCCCAGATGCTTGGCCCGCATGGGGTCGGTGGGGCGCACGCTGCGCAGCAGTTCCGGGGCGAAGCTGGGAATGCCGGTGAATTTAAGGGTTTCGCCTTCGGTCAGGGTGTCGCCGATGCGAAGCGCGCCGTGGTTGGGGATGCCGATGATGTCACCGGCCCAGGCGTCTTCCGCCGTCTCGCGGTCCTGGGCGAGAAACAAAAGGGGATTGTGCAGGTTGAACTGCTTGGCGCTGCGCACATGGTGCAGTTTCATGCCGCGCTTCATGTGGCCCGATGACAGGCGCAGAAAGGCGATGCGGTCGCGGTGCTTGGGGTCCATGTTGGCCTGGATCTTGAAGACGAAGCCGCTGACCTTGTTTTCGGTGGGTTCGACGAGGCGTTCGGCGGCGGGGCGCGGAACCGGGGGCGGGGCGATTTTCACCAGCCCCTTGAGCAGTTCGTGCACGCCGAAGTTATTGATGGCGCTGCCGAAGTAAACGGGGCTCAGGTTGCCCTCGCGATAGGCGGTCAGATCGAACTCGGGGCACAGGCCCTTGATCATGGGCACGTCTTCGCGCAGCCGCTCAACGGCGTGGCCGGGCAGCATGTCGTCAAGCTTGGGGTCATCGAGACCGCTGCATTCAATGGCGCTTTGGATTGCGTGTTTCTCGGCGTCGCCTTTTTCCTTGCCCATGAGCAAAAGGCCGTCGCCGAACACGTCGTAGCAGCCGAGGAAGTCACGGCCCATGCCGATGGGCCAGCTGGCCGGCGTGACCTCAAGGGCCAGGGTTTGTTCGATGTCTTCCAGCAGCTCGAAGCTGTCGCGGGCTTCGCGGTCCATCTTGTTGACGAAGGTGATGATGGGGATGTCGCGTAATCGGCAAACCTCGAACAGCTTGCGGGTCTGGGCTTCGATGCCTTTGGCCGCGTCGATGACCATGACGGCGGAATCGACGGCCGTTAGCGTGCGGTAGGTGTCCTCGCTGAAATCCTCGTGGCCCGGGGTATCGAGCAGGTTGAAGGTGCAGCCGCCGAAATCGTAGGTCATGACGGACGAAGCCACCGAAATGCCGCGTTCGGCCTCGACCTTCATCCAGTCCGAGCGCGTGTTGCGGGCCTGCCTGCGGGCCTTGACCGCGCCCGCCATCTGGATAGCGCCCCCGAACAGAAGAAGCTTTTCGGTCAGGGTCGTCTTTCCGGCATCGGGGTGCGAGATGATCGCAAAGGTGCGCCGCTTGGTGATTTCGTCGTGTAAGGGAGCCATGATCTCGCAGGTACGCCAAACGTTTTTGTGGGGGGCCGTATTGCGCTTTTCACCCCCCGTTTGTCAACGCCCGTGAATGTTTCCGGTTGAACGGCGCCCGCCGCCAGACTAGCTTGAGTCTAACGGGGACTGGTAAACGGGGTGCGGGCTTAACAATGAAATCCGACCTGAGTTTTGCGCTGCATCGCATCGCCAATCACCCTGAGAGAATTCTGACCGCAATGTTCGTGGTGGTTCTCGCCTTTCTGGTGATCAATCCGTTAATCGAGATCATCCATGATTCCCTGGTCTACCAGAGCTACGATCTCGCCTACTTCCCGGACGCGAAAGAAGGCGAATTCACGCTGTTTCATATGACCCGCGTTTTTACGGGCCGCCTTTCCAATTCACTGTTCTACCGGCCGTTCGTCAACAGCCTGATGATCGCCTCCGGGGTCACGGCGTTGAGCCTTTTCATCGGCACCATTCTGGCGTGGCTTCTGGTTCGCACCGACCTTCATTTCCGGCCCGCCTTCACGGCCCTGGCGGTGGTTCCGTACATGATGCCGTCGTGGATTTTGGCCCTGGCCTGGCTGACGTTGTTCAAGAACGACCGGGTCGGTGGCGCCGAGGGAATGTTCACGTTCTTCTTCGGCATCCAGACGCCCAACTGGCTCGCCTACGGCATGTTTCCCATCATCATCTGTCTGGCGCTTCATTATTACGCTTACGCCTTCTTGCTGATGAGCGGGGCGCTGATGACGGTCGATTCGGAGCTGGAGGAAGCCGGCGCCATTTGCGGGCTTTCGCGCTTCCGGAGGCTGGCGAAAATTACGTTCCCGTTGCTGTTGCCGGCGTTGGGGTCAGCTGTGGTGCTGACCTTTATCCGAATTTTGGGAACCTTCGGCACACCGGCGCTGCTGGGGCTGCCGGTGCAGTTCTATACGATATCCACGCGGATTTACGCCTCGCTCAATGCGCGCAATATGGGCGACGGGTTTGTCCTCGCGCTGGTTCTGGTCGTCATGGCGATCATCTTCATTTACGTCAACAGCCGCATTTTAGGCGTGCGCAAAAGCTTCGTGACCCTGACCGGAAAAGGCTTCCGCCAACGGCCCATTTCGCTGGGCGCGTGGCGCCTTCCGTTGACCGCGGTGGTCGCTTTGTTCATGGCGGTGACTGTCTTCATGCCGTTGCTGATCCTTGCCTGGGAAACCTTCATGCTGGACCCGGGGGATTATAGCTTCGAGAACTACACGACCCATTTCTGGGTCGGCGAAAGCGATTACGAATTGGCCAGCGGCGAGGAAGGGATCATTCACAACGACAATATCCTCTCGTCCCTGTGGAACAGCATAAAACTGGCGGTCAGCGCCGCGATATTTAACGGCCTGCTGGGGATACTGATCGGGTACGCCATCGTACGTGGCCGGGGAACGAAGCTTTCCAAGCTGCTCGAAGGAATGGCCTTCGCGCCTTACATTTTCCCGTCCATCGCTCTGGGCGCCATTTATCTGGGCATGTTCTCCACCGACTTCGGGCCGATTCCGGCGCTTTACGGAACCTTCGCGCTGCTGGTCGTTATCACCACGGTCAAGAATCTGCCATTTAGTTCGCGCACCGGCATTGCGGCCATGCTGCAAATCGACAAATCGCTGGAGGAAACAGCGCGGGTGCAGGGCATCGGATGGTTCCGGCGCATGTGGAAAATCATCATACCCATGTCCACCAGCGGGCTGATGGCGGGCATGCTGCTGACGTTCATTACGGCCATGCGCGAGTTGTCGCTGATTATCCTTCTGGTGACGCCTTCGACCATGGTCATGACGACGGTGATCTTCGCCTATCAGGAACAGGACGCCACCCAACACGCCAACGGCGTCACGTTAATTCTGATTTTGATCATCATATTCGCTAACATTCTTGTACGCCGCCTGTTCGGAAGCAGCAGTATTTTCGGGCTGCGGCAAACCTGAAGACGAGGGAGGTATCTTATGAAACGTTATGTCGGCACTATCGCATCAACGGTTTGCGCGGGCCTTCTGGCCTTCGCCCCCGTCGTCGCATCGGCGGTCTCACAACCAACGCCGCCCCCCGAAATGGACGCCTGGCTGAAAGCGGCGAAACTGGGCAAGTACGCGGAATCACCGCAAAATTGGGATGAGATCAACAGATTGGCGCTAGAGGAAGGTGAGGTCGTTATCTATTCCTCGTCTTCGCGCATCGCCAAGGTCGCCAAGACTTTCTCGGTGGAATATCCCGGAATCAAGGTCACATCCTATGACCTGGGGTCTGTCAAATCGGTGGAAAAAACGGTCCGCGAACAGGACGCCAATCTTTTCAACGCCGACATCGTCACCACCGGCGGTTCGGGTCAGGTCGTGCACGAGCTTTGGGCGAAAAACCGGCTCGTCAATTTCGTTCCGGATCAGTTCAAGGACAGCATCCCGCTGGAAAACCGCGAACCCGTTCTCGTGCGTATCCTCGAAGCCCTCGTGTTCATGTACAACACCGAGGCCCATCCAGACGCTCCGGCGATCAAGAACATCTGGGAAGTCACCGAGGCCAAATGGAAGGGCAAAGTGGTGCTCAAGGATCCGCTGGCGTCCCTGTCCAATTTCATGGGCATCGCGACCATCGTGCAGCACGCCGATGAACTGGCCGCAGCCTACAAGCGCCATGCCGGCAAGGACATTGTGCTTCACGAAGGCGTTCCCGACGCCGGGTACGAGTTCCTCTATCGCTTCCTTCACAACGATCCGGTGATCCTCAAATCCGGCTCGAAGGCGGCCAAGGCGTCGGGCAAAAAGGGACAGAAAAGTCCCCCGTTGTTCTTCGGCCCCATGACCTACTACCGTTACAACGGCACCAAGGGTTATGTGAACGGTTTGGCCGTAAATCTGGACCCGGCGGCCAAGGTGATTTACCCGACCTATATGGCCATCGGCCGCCAAGCGCCCCATCCCAACGCGGCGAAAGTGTTCGTAGCCTACCTGTTGGGAAGCACGGATTTGAAGGCCGATTCCAAGCTTGAGCAGCCCTACAATAAAGGCGAGAGCGTGAAGCTTCTTAAAGGTCTTGCTCCGTACTTCGATCCGGGTTCGAAAAGCCCGCGTGACGACGCGCCGTTCCCTGCGGGTGGCGAAGTCTGGGCAGACATGAAGGCCTGGATGACCGACCCTGCGTTCATGTTTAGTGAGGGTCCGAAGGTTCGCGATTTCTGGATTCAGGAATCGGGTAGCTGAATTAGACGCGAGGATACAGGGTCGTGGAAGAAATCGTTTTAACCAATGTTTCCAAGTCCTACGGCAAAGAACCTGCCGTCAAGAACCTGTCCCTGAGGGTCAAGCCCGGTGAATTTCTGACCGTGCTTGGCCCTTCGGGGTGCGGTAAAACCACGACCCTGCGCCTCATCGCCGGACTGGAGGAACCCGATTCCGGCCAGATACACCTGGGCGACAAATTGGTTTTCTCGCGCGACGAGGGAGTTTTCGTGGCCCCCGAGTATCGCAACCTGGGCCTTATTTTCCAAAGTTACGCATTGTGGCCGCACATGACGGTCGCTACCAACATCACCTTGGCGCTCGAGCCGAAGAAACTGAGCCGTGACGACATCGAGAAGCGGCTGACGGCGGCGCTCGAAAAAGTCCAGCTTACGCCGTATCGGGATCGCTATCCGTCCGAACTATCGGGTGGACAGCAACAGCGCGTCGCGGTGGCGCGCCTGATCGCCATGCAGCCTTCCATTCTGATGATGGATGAACCGCTTTCCAATCTTGACGCCATGTTGCGCACCGACATGCGCGGCGAATTGAAAAGGCTTCACCGGGACCTTGAAGCAACGACCGTTTACGTCACGCACGACCAGATCGAGGCGTTGACGCTTTCAGACACCGTGGTCGTGATGGACGAGGGCGTGGTGCAACAGGAATCCTCGGCCTTCGATATCTACCACCATCCCGCCAACCTGTTTGTCGCGGAGTTCATCGGCAATCCGAGGATCAATCGTCTGGATGGAACACTGCAACGGCGGGACGGACAACTGCATGCCGATTTTGCAGACTTGTCGGTGCCCCTGAAACAGGATTTACCGCTCAAGGATGGCCGCGTAACAGCCACCATCCGCCCCGAAAACGTGCGGGTGTCGGAAACCGAGAAGGAAGGGTGGTTAAAGGTGACGCTTGATTCCGTCCTGCCGACGGGCTCCGAAACGATCCTGCAAACCAGCGCCGGGCAAACGCACATCACCGTCGTCGATCGCGGGTTTTTCCAGATGGAAGTGGATCGTCCGTTGTGGCTTTCGTTCGAGGCGGACTCGATGAATTTCTTCGATCCCGACAGCGGTCGAAATCTTAACATCTAGAAAACTATCGCCGATCCCCTTCGCACTTCACCCCGTGGTATCGCTGAAGAGGTGGTACATCCCCCCTTCCCGATCGCTTTGCCTCATACATGGCAGTGTCGGTTTTTCGGATTAGGTCCTCGGCGTCGCCAATATTCCATAGAGCGGCTTCGCTGTCTTTCATTGTTTTGCAAGGCATTGCCGACTATGGTTTCGCTGGAACGCAGGTTGTAAATTCGCGCTGTTTGAGCGTCGAGGAAAGTGAATGGCTGATACGCCCATCGAAGGAGCGCCCGAGGCCGCGCCCGTGGCCCAGGAACCGCCCGCGACAAGCGGCGGCGCGCCATCGCTTCCGGTCTTGATGCTTGATCGCTTTCAGATTTATCCAAGCCGTCCGCTGCCTGAACTTTCGACACCGTCGGCTTCGGCTTTCGCTGCCGAGGATCGGCGGGATATCGGTCGCCGGTTATGCGCCTATGTGTGTACGCCGGGGTTGCCATCACGCATCGGCGCGGCCGCGCTGCTTCGCGGCGGCCGCGTGCGGAACCTTATGGCGCTGGTAGAATTCGGTACGGTCGATTGGCCGCCGATCGGCCAGCGCAGCATGGTCATGATCTACGAGCGCCCGCTCGGCGGAAAATTGACGGATTCGGAAAGCGCGGCGACCCGCGGGCAGGATGTCCAGCAACGCGTGATCGAGCCGCTGGCCAATGCGCTTCAGGAGATGGCCGACCACAGGATGCCGCACCGCGCAATTCGTCCAGACAACATTTTCTTTTTGGATGAGGAAAAGCAGACCGTTGTTCTCGGGGAATGCCTGACCTCGCCGCCGGGTTTCGATCAACCTCTCGTCTTTGAAACCATCAAAAACGGACTAGCCGACCCAGCAGGTCGTGACGAGGGCGACCTGACGGATGACATGTATGCGTTCGGCGTTACGCTCGTGTTTTATCTCCTGGGCGAAAATCCGGTCGCGAATTATAGCGATGACCAACTGATCTACGCCAAGGCCGAACAGGGAACATATGCCACCCTGTGTTCCGGTGGACGCATTCCTCTGACCATGCTGGAACTGCTTCGCGGACTGTTAAGCGATGATCCCGCCGAGCGGTGGGGCGTTCATGAACTTGCCCTTTGGATCGACGGGCGGCGGATGACGCCAATTCAAAAACGTGCGGCGACCCGTCCCGAGACGCGATTTTCCTTCGCCGGTCATGATCACATAACCACCCGCACGCTGGCCCATGCCTTCAGCCGCAATGTTTCCGACGCGGCACGGGTTTTGAAAGAACGGCAACTAGACCCCTGGCTACGTCGTAGCCTCGTTATGAAGGAACTTGCCGATGCGGTAGCGGGGCTTGCGGATTCGGCGTATTCCGAAGAGGGCAATGCACGCGGCGTCGACGAATTGCTTGTGTCGCGGGTCTGCATGTTGCTCGACCCCGAAGCGCCGATCCGATATTTGGGGTACGCCTTTCATCCGGACTCCTTTGGCACCTCGTTGGCGGTAGAACTGCTTCGTCAAAACACGACGCGGGTAGGCGAGGACATTCTTGAACGAAATATCGTCGGCCTGTGGTTCGAAGTTCGCAACACCATTGGATCAATGAACCCGGCGCAGGAACGAAATTATCAGAACCTTCAAGACTTCCTGCTGAACAAAAACCCCGGATACGGTATCGAGCGGTGCTTGTACGATCTCAATCCGGGCTTTCCGTGTCAGAGTCCCTTTATCGTCAAGGATTTTGTCTCTGATGTGGACAGCCTGTTGGCAGCCCTGGATGAAGCTGCAAACCGGGTTGACACGAAAGCGCCGCCCATGGATCGGCATATCGCCGCATTTATTGCGGCGCATTTTGAGCACGATGTCGAAAAGCATCTGCGCGCACTTGGCGATGCCGACGATGCCAAAAGCATCACCGGAATGTTAAGCCTGCTCTCAGCGGTTCAATGGCGCATGGGTCCGGACGCGTTGTTTGGGCTTTCAAGCTGGGTTGGAGGGCTGCTCGGGCCGGCGATCAACTCCTATCATAGCCGAACCGTTCGCGGCGATATCGAGCGCGAAATACCGCGACTGGTTCGCCAGGGCAGCCTGCCGGGGCTGTTCGATCTGATCGACAATGCCGAACAGCGCCATCAGGACCGGCTGGGTTATGATGCGGCAATCAACGAATTTGTCTTGGCCGAAAACGAAATTCAGGAAATCGAGAGCAGCGATTCGGCGCGCTCGGAATCTGCCGAACGCATCGGTCAACAATCGTCGGCGATGACGTCGGTCGTTATTACGCTGATATTCATCACCATCGTTTTCCTTAACGAGGTCTGGTAGGAACTGCGCCGCAATGGCCAATGAAAAACAAGCAGCGCCGCGATCGAGGACCGCCAATATTTGGCTGTGGGTCGTCGTTCTTCTGTTCTGCCTGATCTGGATTTCGTTTCCGACCGTGATGGTGATCGGTATCGGAATGCCGCCGACCCTGGTGGCCTGGATTATTGATCGCACCTATCAGAAGTCGGCGACCTACTGTGTGGCCGGTTTGAACTTCTGCGGCCTGTTCCCCTATTTGATGGATTTGTGGTTCGGAACACACAGCATCAAAGCCGCCGGGGCGATGATGTCGGATGTGTTCACGCTTCTCGCCATTTATGGTTCCGCGGCCTTCGGCTGGATGATGTTTTTGGCCATTCCGCCGGTCGTGGCGACTTTCCTTACGGTTGTTTCGCAACGACGGGTGGCGCAGCTTCGCACACTCCAGCGCGACATCATCAAGGAATGGGGCGAAGGTGTCGCCGGTGCGGCGACGGGCGAGAACGATACCGAACGCGAGCCGCCGCCAGCTCCGGAATAGTCGGAAAAACCCTATTTACGCGGTTGGATCGGTAAACAAATGAACAATTCTCTCCTTCTTAAATCCGTCCGTCCGACGGGCGGCGGGTCCGTGGATATCTTGATCATCAACGGGAAGATCGCGCAAATCGGCCCTTCCATTAAACCGCCTGAACCCCACACGGACCAAATAGAGGGTGAAAACGCACTCGTCGTGCCCGGTTTCGTCGATGCCCACACCCATCTGGACAAGACGTTTTTGGGACTGCCGTGGCAGCCGCACACCGCCGGACCGACCATCCGTGAGAAGGTCGACAACGAGCGCCGCCTGCTGCGTACGCTAAACCTGGATACGAAAACACAGTCTGAAAAACAGGCGCGGCTGCATTTGTCGAAAGGAACGACCCATGTACGCACCCACGTCGACGTGGGGGCCGAGCAGGGGCTGAGCCATTTTGAAGGCGTTCTGGCCACTCGCGAGGCCTTCGCCGGACTGTTGGACATGCAAATCGTCGCCTTCCCGCAACAAGGGATGATTACCAATCCGGGAACCGCCGAGCTTATGGAAGAAGCCGTGCGTCTGGGGGCCGATTTCGTCGGCGGTATCGACCCATCGGTTATTGAACGTGATCCGGTGTGTCACCTCGATACGGTCTTCGCCATTGCCGAACGGACCGGCGTCGGCGTTGATATTCATCTTCATGAGCCGGGTGAATTGGGGGCTTTTTCGGTCGATCTGATTTGTGAGCGGACCGCTGCTCTGAGCATGACGGGAAAAGTCACCATAGGCCACGCGTTCTGTCTGGGCATGGTCGATGACGCTCGTCTGACCGGGTTGCTCGATCAATTGGCGGTAAACGACATTTCGATCATGACCCATGCGCCGGGGGCGGTGGCGTTTCCGCCGGTATCAAAATTAGCTGCGGCGGGGGTCAGAATTTGTTCGGGATCGGACGGCATCCGCGATGCGTGGAACCCCTACGGCAATGCCGACATGCTGGAACGCGCGATGATACTTTCGTACCGCAACAATTTCCGGCGCGACGACGAATTGGAGAGGATGTTGGATATCTGCACCTTCGGCGGGGCCTCGGTCATGGGGGCCGATGATTATGGGCTGAAAGTCGGATGCGCCGCCGATCTGGTTCTTTTGGACGGGGAAACCCTGGCCGAGGCCATTGTCACGCGGTCTCCGCGTCGGTTGGTGTTGAAGGCCGGTCGGACCGTTGCCGATAACGGCGATTGCGTGGTTTGAGCGAACGGGCGTTCAAATACAGCTTCGTCGGGCGGCCCGGCACTGCGTCTTACATGCCTTGTCCTTGCCGCAACCCCGCATGCAGTCCTTGTAGACTATCCCGCAGTCCCGGGCCGGAGCATTCACGTTGGGGTTTTGAACGAGGCCGCAATCCATGGCGCAGGCGGTCTTTTTGTCCGAGCCGTACTTATCCAGACATTTGTTGAAGCACAATGATTGTTGATCGCTGGCCGCCAGTTGAAGTGGCGCGGCCCCTGCGCTGTCTGACATGAAGGATACCGCCGCAACGGCGGTCATGATCACGAATATGGCTAGCATGGCGTGGCGCATGGCGGAGCCTCTCCAATCGCGGCGCATTCCGATGCCGCATTCTAGCATATTTGGCGGATTGATCGTGTTGATTAAGCGCCGACGGAGGAACCGACCAGGGACCTTAGTCGGTCGACATCGGGAATAACCACTTCGCTGCTGCGGACCTCGACACCGATTTCACGCAGTTTAGCCAGGCTGCGCGAAAGGGTTTCGGGCTGCATGGCGAGGTGGCTGGCGATAAGGCTTTTGTCCAGCGGCAGATGAACCGTTGCCGACGCTGCCCCTTTCTCGCACATCCTTACCAGGAACCTTGCCAGACGCTCGGTTGAAGACAGCGAGCTGATTTGTTCGATCTCGTCCAGCAGAAAGCGCATTCTGGCGGACATGGCGGCGATGACGTTTCGCGCGAGTTTAGGGTTGCTTTCAATCTTCTTGACGAATTCCTCGCCGGGAACGACCAGAAGTTCGGCGTCCTCAAGCACGATGGCGTTGGCCGGGTAAACTCCCGTATCGAACAACGCTGCGTGGGCGCAGTAATCCCCCTTGGTTTGGGTGTGAAGGACGATGTCCTTTCCATCCCTGCCATGACGGAAGACTCGAACCCAGCCACTAAAAATAACAAAAAACCGTCGCGCCGGTTCGTTCTGCTCAAACAACAGCGTTTGGCGCGGAAACTGTTGAAGGGTGGCGTTGCAGAACAGCTCTGCCAGGACATCCTCGGCCATCCCGGAAAAGATCGGCACGCGGCGCAACAACTCGCAATGGGTTTCGATGATTTTGCCCGACGTATCAACGATCGGGCGGCCCTTGCCGGTATAGTTCGCCTTTTCCATCAATGCTTGAATGCTCCCCGCCCGACAAAGTCAATCCGCATTCGTCCCCAGAGGTGATTTCGTCTCATTTATAGCTTCAAGTCAACAGAAGTCTTACCGGAGCCGCAGACCAATCAGGATGGCGGCGGTTACATTCATGACAAACGCATAAAGGGTGCTCGGAATGACCATATCGGTATGTCCGATTAGGGTTGCCGCCACGAATATTCCGACGGCGGCGTTTTGCATGCCGCATTCCATGGAAATGGCCGTGCGAACCGCCGTGTCGCGCACGCCGAACGGGCGCGGAAGAAAATAGCCCACGCAAATGGCGGTGACGTTCAGCACCAGGACGACAGGTCCAATATCAGCAAAATGTTCGGCGAAATGCCGCCAGTAGCTGGCGAAGGTTCCGGCGACAATCAAAATGAACAGGCCGACGGCTATCCGTCGCGCCACGGGATAGTGCCGCCTCGTAACTTCCGGCGCAAAGCCGCGAAGGGTCATTCCGATCATGACCGGAACCGTCGTGACCAGGGCGATCGCGACGATCATGCCACCGATCGGCAGGGGCATGGAGGATTGCGCGCCCGAGTACATCCGCAGCGCAATGTTCACGACCACTGGCATGGTGATGACGCTGCCCAGACTGACGAGCGCGGTCAGCGATATGGAAAGAGCTGTGTCGCCTCTCGCCAAATGGGTCAGCAGGTTCGAGGTTACGCCGCCGGGGCAGGCCGCGATTATCATGATTCCAACCGCCAGCGCCGGATCGACGGGCCAAATCCAGAGAAGCGTGAATGCGCTCGCCGGAATCACGACGACCTGCGTGAAAATGCCGACGGCGACGGCTTTCGGATAGGCCAGTACCCGCCTGAAATCGCCGGGAACAAGGGTTAACCCCATGGTCAACATGATGAATGCCAGCGAAACCGGCAGAAAGGCCTGGGTGATGATGTTCATTAATCCGGGTCGCCGACCGCCACGTTCAAAGTCAAATTACACCCCGCAAATTCCCAGATCGCTTGACCCATGTCAAAGCATTGGGTTGGGGGGCTGGGTATCCTTAGGTGTTCAGGAATTTCATGGGAGCTAACCCCGTGAATAAACAGATGGGGGTTCGTCTGTCGGGTTTCTTTATTTCGGTTCTAAGGGGCCGTCTTGGCGGAAGCTTTTCTGCTTACCGGCGAGTTCCAATCGACGTATCCTCGTCCGCTTGAACGACTTACACGGTTGAGAGGTTTGAAGGGAGAAATATGGTGCCGTGGCATTCAGGCCGGTTTGGTCGATGCCTGTGGGACGGTGCCGAAAAGTCCCGGATGATCCTCGTGACCGGTCATTGTGCGTTGAATTTCAACACGGGGAGACCCAAGGACATGAGCAAACGCATTCATTCAGCGATTTCCGCCGCCGTGGCGCTGGGGATTGGCTTCGCTGGAGTATCGGTCGCGTGGGGCGCTGAAACTCTCGACGACGTCATGAAGCGGCGCGGGTTGTCGGAAAAAGATATTTTGGCCGCTGCCAAGACCTATACGCCGACCGGCGGCCGTGACGAATTCGTCGTCTTCAGTTCGGGCGGGCAAAGCGGGCAGTTGATCGTTTACGGAATTCCGTCCATGCGGATTCTGAAATACGTATCCGTATTTACGCCGGAACCCTGGCAGGGCTATGGCTTTGACGAAGAGTCCAAGGCCGTTCTCAACGCCGGAAACCGCGATGGACGCCCGATTACCTGGGGCGATACGCACCATCCTGCCATATCGGAAACCGACGGCAAGTACGACGGCGAGTACCTTTTCATCAACGATAAGGCCAACCCGCGGGTGGCGGTCGTCAGCCTGCATGATTTCGAGACGCAGCAGATCGTCGCCAATCCGATTATGCAGTCGGAACACGGCGCGACCTTTGTTACGCCGAACACGGAATACGTTCTGCAAGCGACACAGTATGCCGCACCTTTGGGCGGGGAGTATGTTCCGCTTGAGCAGTTCAACGACAAATACCGCGGCGCCATCACCTATTGGAAGTTCGACCGCGAAGCCGGACGGATCGACCCCTCGAAGTCGTTCTCCGTCGAGTTTCCACCCTACAGTCAGGATCTGACCGATCTGGGCAAGGGGCCGAGCGCCGGTTGGTCCTTCACCAACTCGTTCTGTTCCGAACGCTATGTGGGCGGGATCATGCGTGGACGTCCGCCGTTTGAAGCCGGTTGTTCGGCCAATGACACCGACTTCATGCATGTGGTCAACTGGAAGGCCGCCGAAGCATTGTTCCAGGCCGGCAAGGTCGAAATGATCAAGGGGCATCCCGTGATCTCGCTTGAGACCGCCGTTGCCGAGGGCATCTTCTTCCTGATCCCGGAACCCAAGAGCCCGCACGGCGTTGATGTGTCGCCCGACGGTTCCAAGATGATTGTTTCGGGCAAGCTCGACAGCCACGTTTATGTTTACGACTTCGCCAAGATCAAGGCGCAGATTGACGCCAAGGATTTCATCGGCAAAGACCCCTACGGCGTTCCGATCCTGGACTTGAAAAAGTCGCTGCACAAGCAGGTGGAACTTGGGCTCGGCCCGCTTCATACGCAGTATGATTCGAAGCCGTGCATCGCCTACACGTCGCTCTATGTGGACTCGCAGGTGGCGCGTTGGGACTATTGCGAAGGCAAAATTCTCGACAAGCTGTCGATCCACTACAACATCGGCCATCTGATGAGCATGGAAGGCGATTCGGTTGATCCTAAGGGCAAGTATCTGGTGGCCCTTAACAAGCTCGCGATCGACCGTTTCAACCCTGTCGGGCCGCTGCATCCGCAGAACCACCAGCTGATCGACATCAGCAACGACAAGATGCAACTGATCTACGACATGCCGCTTCCGCTGGGCGAACCGCACTATGCCGTGGCCATCGCCGCCGAAACGCTGAAGCCCATCGTTCGCTACAAGTACGGCACCAATAGCCGCACCGGTAAGCGTTCGCCGTTCCGTACCCGTCCGGGTAAAGAGCGGATAGAGCGGAACGGCAACAAGGTCTCGGTGTTCGGAACGCTTATTCGTTCGCACATCACGCCCGAGATCGTCGAGGTGAACGAAGGCGATGAAGTGACGTTCCACTTCACCAACGCCGAACGGGCCGAGGACGAAGTCCACGGTTTCGCCGTCGATTGGCACAACGTCAACCTTTCGCTGGAGCCCGGCAAGACGGCAACGGCGAAGATCGTTGCCAGCAAGGCCGGCGTTTATCCGTACTACTGCACGGAATTCTGCTCGGCGCTGCACCTCGAAATGCAGGGCTACATGCTTGTCAAACCGAAGGGCTACAAGGACGCCAGCCTCAAGATGGAAGAAGGCACCATCTACGGCAAGGGCGACTACGACAAGCAGCACAAGGCCTGTGTCGATACACAAGCCGTGATCGACAGCGTCGTCGGTTACATCACCAGCACGAACTACAAGGACTTCACGCCCGTCATCGCGCTGGTTGAGGATGCCGTCGATCAGCTTGGTCACGCCAAGGGCGCACGCGAAAAAGCGGAAGCCTTTGCGGTCAGCCAGGATTGGCAGAATGCGACCCTGTGGGCCGGCCAATGGTGGCAATATCAGGTTAAGGCGGCGGATATCGGCCTGCGCGCCAAGACCTATCTGGAAGAGCACGGCGCGAAGGTCATTAAGAAGTAGTCGCGCCCAACTGTTAAATGCGCGGGAGGGGCGTATAATTGCGCCTCTCCCCGTTTTTCGAGGTTTTATTAGTTTATTTTTGGTTTAATGGTTTTCGACGGTAATTTTGGTGGAACGAATGATCATGAGAAAAACGGCGATATTGATGGCTTTCGCACTGGTTTTTCCGGCGGTATTAGCTTCCGCCGCTGAAAAGGCCGCGAAAGATCCTGGCGAAATCCTGTTCACCACGAAGACCTGTGTCGCGTGTCACGGGTCCATGGGGAACAAGGCAATCCTCGATTACCCGAACCTTGCCGGACAGGACCCTGTCTACTTGTTCAACCAGACCCAGGACATTACGTCGGGAAAACGCGTTGCCAGCGTGGATGATTCGGGACACCCCCGGACCCAGGGCATGCGCGAGATCATGCATCTGACCACCACGGAAGAACTGAAACAGATCACCACATGGCTGGGCTCGCTGGAGCCCGACGTGAAGCCGGTTTCCAAGCGCAAACGCCGCTCGAAAAAGAAGAAGGCCGCTGTCGCTGCACCGCAGGTCGACCCCAAGCTGGTGGCTGCTGGAAAGAAGCTTTTCAAGAAGAAACAGTGCCGCGTCTGCCACGGCAAGGAAGGCAAGAAGCCTTTGAAGGCCCATTCGTTCCTGGCCGGACGCAAGGCGATCTACATGGCGCTGCAAATGAAGGATATTCGTGGAAAGGTGCGCACCAACGGCAAGACCAAGACCATGCTGCCGTTTGTCAAGAAGCTGAAAGACAAGGATATCGAGGCGATAACCGCGTATCTGTCGACCCTTGACCGTCCGACGCTGAAACATATGAAGCGTAAAAAGAAGTAACCGCATATTGATGTGCCGAGCAATCAAGCAGACGGAGACGAGATAATGATCCGAAAAATTCTTCCCATCGGTATGGCGCTTATGTTGGCAATGCCCGCTGCTCAGGCAGCGGAAGGGGACCGCCAATGGATGGCCACAGGCAGCGAACGCGAGGACGCGCTGAAGCTGCAACCCGACTATGAAAACGGGATCGATGTTTACGAGGTGTGCACCGCATGCCACATGACCGAGGGTTGGGGCTCCGAGGACGGCACATTCCCGCAACTGGCCGGTCAGCACTGGCAAGTCACCATAAAGCAGCTTTCCGATATTCGCGAAAAGAACCGCGACAATCCGACCATGTATCCATTTGCGCTGCCCCGTTCCATCGGTGGGGCGCAGGCGATCCGCGATGTGGCAGATTATATTACCAAGCTGCCCATGAACCCCGAACCGGGGTTGGGCGCGGGAACCGACCTTGAACTGGGCGCAAAGCTCTACAAGGATAATTGCGTCCAGTGTCACGGCGAAAACGGCGAAGGCATGCCGGACAAGTACTATCCGCGCATCCAGGGCCAACATTACAAATATCTGGTCCGCCAGTTCGAATGGATCCGGGATGGAAAACGTCGCAACGCAAATCCCGACATGGTCAAGCAGATTGCCGGATTCTCGGATAAAGATATGCAGGCCGTGATGGATTTCGTTTCCCGTCAGAAGCCACCGGCGGAAATGGTTGGCGAACCCGGCTGGGAAAACCCAGATTTCCAGTAGAATGAATAGAAGGGGTGCATAAGGCCGTGGCGGACTGTTCCATTGCGTCCGATGCCTCCCGTTTTGTCCGATGTTGAAGTTGGAACCAAAATGACAAACGCGAGCCAGAATAAAGCCGGTATCGTATTCCGGTTGCTGACTCTTGTAGGCATGTGCTTGCTGGTGGCGATCTTCTTTTCGCCGATCTGGTGGGTTTCGTTGAAGGCGCCGAACTATCCGCCGCAAACCTTCCCCGACGGCGTGCGCATTCATTTTCATGTGAACGGCGTGTTTAACGGGTGCAAGACCCGCGAGTCCGACGAGGTGCACGTAGAAGAAGCCCTCGACTGCGTTCACGAGATGAACACGATCAACCATTTCATCGGCATGCAGCCCATGGACGTCGCCTCGGCGATGCTGGCGTTCGCCGCGATTTTCTTCGAAGACCTTGAAGCCAACCAGTCGGTCAGCAGGATTACCGAGACAACGGATGTCGACCCGTTGATCCTGGCCGCGCGCGGATCTGCTCCGACCGCCAAGGCCGCTGGTGGCGCATCGCATGGCGCATCGGTCGCCGCCGCCGTTCCGGGCAAAAAGGGTGATCGCGCACAGAACAAGCTGGTCGTCAATCTTCTGGGATACAAACTCGATCTGGCGGTACTGAAATTCCAGCACATGGCCTACGTGTTCACGGGTGTCGGCGTATTGCTGGCCGTCTTCATGGTCTACAGCGGGCCGTTCTGGTGGCTGGCGGCGGTGCCGGCGGTCATGGTTCCGGTCGGCTTTTTGATTGATTACGTGGCGTGGCTGTGGTGGTTCGGCCATAACCTGTCGTCGTGGGGCGCGTTCACCGTGAAGCCTTTCATGCCGACCGTTTTCGGACAGGGAAAGGTGGCCCAGTTCGGCACCTTCTCGTATCCGCATTACGGGTTCGGGCTGATGGTGGTGTTGAGCGTCGTCACGCTTCTTGCGATCCTGATCCGGCGAAAGCAGTTTCGCGAGGCGGATGGAAACTGAGAATGCGGAACATCCTGCGCGCACTGGCGATCTTGGTTCTGGGCCTTGCCGCAACGGGCTTGGCTCAGGCGGTTCAGCCGTTGCAGCCGCTCATCGACGCGACGCCGCATGGCGGAACCCTCAGCCCCGATCCCGGCGTCTATTCCGGTCCGGTGGTCATCAGCAAACCGATCACCCTTATCGGCAACCGCAACGTGGTGATCGATAACGGCGGCGTGGGAACGAACGTCGTCATCGAAACCGACGGCGCGACCATCGACGGACTGGTGCTGATCAATTCGGGGCAGTTGCACCACACCATCGATTCCGGCGTCCATATTCGCGGTGACTACAACATCGTCAAGAATTGCCTGATGGAAAACGTTCTGTTTGGCATTGATCTTCAGCAATCCAACCGCAACGTCGTCAAAAACAATCGCATCACCTCGTTGCGCGACGAGACAGGCATGCGGGGCGATAGCGTCCGCCTGTGGTACAGCATGCACAACAAGATCCTCGACAACGTGATGACCGACGCCCGCGATATGGTCGTGTGGTATTCGGAAAGCAACCGGATTGCCGGAAACTATCTGGCGCGCGGACGCTACGGCATTCACTTCATGTATTCGCGTTACAATCTGGTCGAGGAAAACCGCTTCGTCGACAATTCAATCGGCGCGTACCTGATGTTCAGCGACGGCGTGGAATTCCGCAAAAACTATATTGCCAAAAGCAACGGGCCATCGGGCATCGGCATTGGTTTCAAGGAAGCCAGCAGTATCAAGGTGGACGACAACGAAATCCTTGGAAATGCCGTCGGCATTTCCATCGACGTTTCCCCTTACCAGCCCGACACGGTCAATTCGATCCGCGGCAACCGGATTGCATTTAACGCGGTCGGCGTGGCCATCATCAACGATTGGCACGGCAACGAATTTGAACGAAATGACTTCAAGGGCAACTTTACCCAAGTCATGGTGGGCGGCGGCGGCGGCGCGTTGCGCCACCTGTGGAACGACAATTACTGGGATGTCTACCAGGGCTTCGACGAAGACGGCGACGGACGTGGCGACGCGCCGTTCGAGCTGTACTCCTACGCCGATAGGCTTTGGATGGACGTCATCCCGGCGGCCTTTTTCAGGGGCTCGCCGATCCTTGAACTCGTTGACTTTCTGGAACGTCTCGCGCCCTTTTCCGAACCCAAGCTGCTGGTCCACGAAAAGGGGCCAAGGATAAAGCGAAGCAACGCGTTGCGCGAAATGCTCGCATCCGGTGAACCCCCCGCAACGAAGGCGAGGAACTGAGGCTGATGTCGCTTCTTTCGTTGCTGCCGAAAATACTGGGCGGGAAAAAACGCCAGACGACGCGCGAGCGGCGGCGTTTTTTGCGCTCGGCGGCGTTCGGTGCCGGCGTCCTGGCCGTTTCGCTGCTGGGATTTGTTCCGATTATCGGCAAATGGAAAACCCGCTTGCGTCCGCCCGGCGCGTTGGACGAGGACGCGTACCTGGCGTCGTGCATCAAATGCGGGCAATGCGTTCAGACATGTCCGGTTGAGGCCATTGTTCTGGCCGACGCGGAGGACGGGTTCGGGGTAGGTGCGGCCTATATCGACGCCCGCGCCCAGGGGTGCGATTTTTCGTGTGACGCCATTCAGTGCGTTCTGGCCTGCCCCACCGGTGCGCTCAGTCACGACATTGATGCCAAGGAACAGGTGCGCATGGGCATGGCGCGGCTGGACCGTCCCGATCTTTGTCTCGCGCGCAAGGGCGAGGGGTTCGTCGGAGCCGTGCGCGGTCCCGCTTTCAAGGGGTTGCTGCGGTATGCCGAGATCGACCGCTGGACCCCCATCCCTGTTGCCGATCATCCTTACGATCTGGAGCTTTGTGACCTGTGCGTCCGCCAATGCCCCATCCCGGGGGCGATTGAGCTGGCGCCCGTATCCAACGACCCGAACGATCCGCGCCGCACGCCCATTGTCCATAAGACGTGCACCGGTTGCGGAACCTGTGAAATGATCTGCCCGGTCGAGCCTGCCGCCATCGTCATCGATCCGCGTGAGGAGACGAGCGCATGATGAAATCATTCGGCAGATCGATGGCGATGTTGTTTGGCCGCAAGTACGTCAAACCGTCGGCCGACGAAATGACCAAGGCGGTCAAGGATCTGTACGCCTTCAAGCGCACACCCGACGAAACGGCGAAGCGGCGGGCGGTCATCACGTCGAAGGACGAAATCAAGCGCGGCAGCAAGTGGCGCAACTGGCGTTGGCTGTCGATCATCTTCCTGAACCTGATTTTCGTGCTGTCCTTCCGGGCCGATATCCAGGTGGTCGAAGGGGCGCTGACGGCGTCACGCCTGGTCGGTTTTCACATGGCCGATTTGAACTCGTCGCTGCAGGTGATGTTGGCGTTCAAGGTGGTTCTGATCAATCTGGTGATCGGAACGGTGACGGTCTTGATTGTCTGGTGGTTGATTGGCGGGCGAACCTTCTGTTCGTGGCTGTGTCCCTATCATCTGTTGTCGGAATTCGCCGAAATGGCCCATCTTTGGCTGGCCCGGCGCGGCATCATTCGCGACCATCCTTTGCACCGGGGAACCCGCACCGTGCTATACGTGGTTTTCGCCGTGCTGGCCTTCGTCACCGGATATACGGTTTTTGAGACCATTTCCCCGGTTGGCATTCTGAGCCGCGCGTTTATTTACGGGGCCAGCGTGGCGCTGGCCTGGGTCGGCGTGCTGTTGCTGATTGAGATCTTTTATTCGCGCCGCTTCTGGTGCCGCTACATCTGCCCCATCGGCCTGACCTACGGGCTTGTCGGATCGGTCTCGCCGTTGCGCGTTGTCTACGAGGTGGAAAGCTGCCATCACGAAGGCGATTGCCGACGGATTTGCATGGTGCCGCATGTGCTGGACGTAACCAAAATGGGCATGTCGCCC
The DNA here is from genome assembly GCA_018648445.1 of Rhodospirillales bacterium. The sequence goes on from JABGRG010000002.1 coordinate 35,963, forward strand.
GACGCCAAGGTCGGCCTGAGCGCCGATTGCACGCGCTGCGGCATGTGCGTCGATATCTGTCCGACCGATTCTTTCAAGTATGAAATCAAGGGGTTGAGCAAGCTGCTCTAAAGGAATAGCCAGCGAACATGATGATCGAGATCAAAAACGTATCGAAGGCTTTTCGCCGAACCCCGGTTCTGGATGATCTGAGCCTTGGCATCGAGCGCGGCGAGCGCATCGCTCTGGTCGGTTCCAATGGTGCAGGCAAGACGACCCTGATCCGCTGTCTTCTTGGCGAATACACCCATGACGGAAGCATCACGGTCGACGGCGTATCCCCGCGAAAAGACCGCTCCGGCGTTCTTTCAAGGATCGGCTTCGTTCCGCAGTTGCCGCCGCCATTGGGAATGCCGGTCGGTGAGTTGATCCGCTTTTCGTCCGGCGTGACCGGCACGGACCCCGCCCGCATCGAGCAACTAACCGAGCGTTTGGGGCTGGAACTGGAGCCCATTCGCAATCGCCCGTTCGTCAAGCTGTCAGGCGGCCAAAAGCAAAAATTATTGATCGGCATCGCCCTGGGCCGGGATACCGATATTCTGGTTCTGGACGAACCGGCAGCCAATCTGGACCCGTCGGCGCGCGCTACCTTGTTTGAGCTATTGGCGGAGCGGCCCGAAGCGACCATGTTAATATCATCGCATCGGTTGGACGAGGTTGCGCCGCTGGTCAACCGCGTGATCGAGCTGGATCTGGGAAAGATCGTTCTCGATGATCGGGTCGCCGACGAGATTGACCTGACCGGCGTGTTGTTGTGCCGAATTACCATTGGTCGACCGGAAGAGGCTTTTGCCAAAACCATTGCCCAGTGGGGATTCGTAAACGGCGGCGACGGAACCCGGTGGACGGGCCGGGTGGTCGGTCCGGACCGGCTTCGCTTTCTGGGAACCCTGTCGCGTTACGCCGGACTGGTTACCAGCCTCGTTCTCGAAGAGAGACCGGAGGAGCGGGACGCAAAATGACATGCCATCACCATACGGGCGGCGCACCGTTGGGTCTGAGCCGCCGCACGTTCTGCGCGCTTGTTCCCGCCGCCCTGGGTGCCGTGATGCTGCCGGGATGTTTGCCGGAAGATACCGGCCCGGTCGAAATTCGCTGGGACCGGGATGCCTGTGCGTTGTGCAACATGATCATTAGTGACAAGCGTTTCGCCGCCCAGGTGCGCGGCGGACCCAAACGCAAGGCGACCAAGTTCGACGATATCGGCTGCGCCCTGAACTGGCTGGCGCTGACCACCTGGAAGGGTGAGCCCGACATCGAGATTTGGGTTAACGATTACGACAAGCGAAACGTCTGGCTGGAGGCCCGCAAGGCCTTCTGGGTTCCCGGCCTGATTTCGCCCATGGATTACGGATTTGGCGCGGTGGCGGCGTCGCGCGACAATTCCGTGAGCTTTCTGGAAACCCAAAAGCTGGTGCTGGCGAAGGGCTCGCCGCACTGCGAGACCCCACCGTCCTGAGACGAAAAGAAACGGAAACTATGACAAACCTTTGGTTATCGGCACGGCTGGATATGGCGGAGTCCATCCGCACGCGGTGGTTTGCGCTCTATTCACTGGTTTTCGGCGCGATCATTGTCTTTCTATTCGTCTTCGGCCTGACGGAATCGCGGGTCATGGGCTTCACCGGCCTGTCGCGCCTGTTGGTCACCTATATTCAGCTGACCATGGCCATCCTGCCGATTTTCGTTCTCATAACCACGGTCAGATCGGTGGCGGGTAACCGCGAGGCGGGCGTGTTCGAGTACCTGCTGTCCCTGCCCGTATCCCTGGCCGCGTGGTTTTGGGGAAAGATGATTGGGCGTTTCGTCATTGTCGTCCTGCCCGTGGTTTTGGCGATGGTTCTCGCGACTGCCTGGGGCGTGGCGCAGGACCTTTCCGTCCCCTGGCGGCACTTGACCTATTACATCTGCCTTCTGGTTTCGCTGTCGTGGTGTTTTTTGGGCATCGGGTTTTTGATTTCCAGCGTCGCGCGCACGCCGGACGTGGCGCAAAGTGCCGCCTTCATCGTCTGGCTTTTCATGCTGTTGTTCCTCGATCTTATTTTGTTGGGTTTGCTGATCAAGGAGAGCATGCCGTCGGAACTGGTTATCGGGATTACGCTTCTGAACCCGCTGCAGGTTTTCCGCACCGCAACCATGATGCTGTTCGATCCCGACCTTATCCTTCTCGGGCCGTCGGCCTACGTGATCCTGGATAATTTCGGGCAGACCGGATACGTCCTGTGGGCTTTGGTCTATCCGGCGGTGTTCGGCACGCTGTGCGCGTTGTTTGGTTTCTTTCTTTTTCGCCGGGGCGATCTTCCGTAGGCTAGGAATCGTGATGGCGGAAGACACCAATCGACATAAGGATAATGCGCCGCCCACCGGCTGGCGACTGTGGTGGATTGCCGCCCGACCCAAGACGCTGAGCATATCCATGGTTCCGGTGGTCGTCGGAACGGCGGTCGCCTGGGCCGAAACGGCCACAGCGAGCCTTGTGGTGGCGGTGGTTGCGTTGCTATCGGCCCTGTTTATCCAGACCGGCACCAATCTGTATAACGATGCCGCCGACCATGATCGGGGAACCGATACGCAAGCCCGCCTTGGCCCGAAACGGGTGACGGCGGAAGGCTGGATCGCGGCGCGCAAGGTCTATGGAGCTGCGGCACTTTGTTTCGTCATCGCTTCGGCTGCCGGGTGCTATCTGATCTGGCTGGGCGGCTGGCCCATACTGGTGCTGGGGATCGTCTCGCTGTTTTCCGGCTATTGGTATTCCGGTGGTCCGAAACCGTTGGCCCATACGGCGTTTGGCGAGGCGTTCGTGTTTGCGTTCTTCGGATTGGGCGCGGTCGGCGGAACTTACTATCTGCATACCGGCGCGTACTCGATGGGTGCGCTGGTTGCGGGGTCGGCAGTGGGCCTGCTGGCTTCGGCGGTAATGCTGGTCAACAACTACCGCGACTTCGATTCCGACTTTGAAGCGGGCCGCGTGACCCTGGCCATTCGCGTGGGGCGCCCCGCGTCCAAGTTCGTGTTCGCGGCGTTTCTGCTGGGGGCGTACCTGATGCTGATCCCGTGGGCCGCATCGGGGGAACATTGGTCCGCTATTGCGTTTGCCGCCCCGGCGCTCCCGGTATTCGCATTCCTGATATACCGTTTTTGGCGCGAGCCACTCGGCGCGGCATTCAACCGAATTCTCGCCCAGACGGCCCTGGCCCAGGTCGTTTTCGGCGTTCTTCTATCGGTCGGGCTGGTCGTTTAGGGCGCTAGAAACTTCTCAATTAACCGGAGGTTGGCCGGACTGTCCCATTGGGCCGCGCCAACCAATCTGCCAATTTCGCGCCCGTCGGGACCGATCAGGAAGGTGGACGGCAGCGCGTCCTCGCCGAAGGCTTCAACCAATTCGCGCCCCTCGGCCACAAGAATGGGCAGATGGCGGACTTCCACCCGTTCGTAAAACCGCTTCACCCAGGTTGCGCCCAGACGATCAATGGATAGCGGCAGAACGGCGAAGCGTGGTCCTGCGAGTTTGGCTTGGAGCCGGTCCAGCGAAGGCATTTCCTTTCGGCACGGCAGGCACCAAGTTGCCCACATATTCACCAGAACGAGTTTGCCGCGAAATTCGGTCAGACTGAGTTTGACGCCGTTTGCGTCTTCGAAGGAAACCGGCCCCAGCGCGCGTGGCTGCGCGTGGGTGACGAATTCGCGCGCCGTTTCGGCTGAAGCCGGGGCCATCAAAAGGACGAACGCGAAAAGAATACGGCCGATCACGGTTGCCCTCCGTACAATGACCGCGCTCGTTCCACAAAGGCGTCCAAGGTCTGGTCTTTCATTTTTTCGCCCATTATGGCGGACAATGAGTTCATTAGACGGTTTCGAAATTCATGTTCCATGACGAAAGTCAAACGGGTTTGGCCATTTCCCGATAGTCGCTCGAATTGCCATGCGATACGAAAATGCACAAACGGGCCATCCAGTCCGGTAATCGTGAGGCGGTGCGGCGCTTCGAGACGGGCCCGCGTTTGGAACCGGATTTTGCCCAGCGCGTTGCCGAAAACGTTGTCCACCGTCAGTTGATGGTCGCCGCGCTCGCGAATTCGCGTCGCGATACAATGGGGAATGAATTCGGGATATTGCTCGACGCCGACCGCCAGCGCGAAAAGCTGTTCGGGCGAATAATCAACGGTGCATTCACGGCGCAACGACGGCATGGCTCATATCCAAGTTTGTCAAAAGATGATAGCGAATTGACACCAATCTGCACTAAAATTGATTGATTGAGACGGTTCGGTCAGGAGCGTGGTGCGGCGTGCAAGGAAGCATCTCACCATCGAACGCGAAGCGCCTGAAACGGCGAACGCTGCGCATGATCGCCAGCGGGTGGCTGGCCGTCGTCGCTATTCTGGTGCAGAGCTTCGTTCCGCTGGCTCAGGGAATACCCTCGCCGTGGGATCAGGGCGACACATCCGACCCGCGCTACGTCGTGGTCTGCACGTGCCTGGGCCTGCTGGACCCCGTCGATTTGGACGGAGGCTCCCGTTCGACGGGACCTGATCCGGCCAAATGCCCGGTCGCCCAGGCGCTCTTGCTTGGCGCAGTATCTCTTATTCCGAATTCGGCCGTGGTCCCCACACCCGGCCGGATAGCCGCCGTGGGTCCCCACATCCCGGCGGCGCAACGCACAATCGGCAAAGATTCCAGCCCGTTCCGGTCGAGAGCGCCTCCCATCGTCTAACGACAAACCCGTTTAAAAGAACAACGATCAGCGCCGGACCCGGTCCGGGGAACGCAAGGGGTGCGCGCGGTGAAAAAACGGCAACGCGGAAAAACAACAATACCGGTGAGCAAATTTCGCCTGGCGGCTCTGGGTTCCATTGTCGTGGCGCTGGCGATCGCCATTTTGGGCCTGACCGAGTTTGCCCGCGAAAAAACATCGCCGGCGCAAATCGGCGGTCCCTTCACTCTGGTTGATCATTTTGGAGGTGCTGTTACCGACGAGGATTATCGCGGTAAATTCATGATTGTTTATTTCGGCTACACCTTTTGCCCGGATGTGTGTCCGACCGGATTGCAAACGGTGGCCGAGACCCTGGACCTGCTGGACCCCGAACAGGTGGAGCGAACGGTGGCGCTGTTCGTTTCGGTGGATCCGGAACGCGACACACCCGAGTTAATGAAGGAGTACGTCTCCAACTTTCACGACAACATGATCGGTCTGAGCGGAACCCGCGAACAGATCGACGCGGCCGCCGAACGCTACCGGGCGCGCTACAAGAAGGTCGACACCGGCGATGAATTCTATCTGATTGATCACACCGCCCTTTTGTATGTCATGGGCACCGACGGGAAATACCTGTTCCACGTACCGCACATCATAGAGCCCGAACGCTTCGCCGAGCGCCTTCGCAAAGTTATGTGACGGTAGTCTCGCATTCGGCGATCAATTCGCCCTTTTCCGCCAGTTTGTCCAGACGGTCGAATTCTCCGGCTTTGATGGGGAAGAATTTTACCAAATCCCCCGTTTGCAGAAGAAACGCCTGATCGCGCCGGCGATCAAAGGTGCGGGCAGGCGTCCTGCCCAGCATGTGCCAGCCGCTGGGAACCGGGACCGATGATATGGCCGCCTGCACACCGCCGATGGACACGCTGCTGGCGGGCGTAACGGTTCGCGGGTTTTGACGGCGCGGCGTGTGCAGCGCCTCGGCCAATCCCCCCAGATACGAAAAACCCGGCGCAAAGCCGATCATGTACACCCGGTATTCGGCTCCGGAATGCAGATCGATAACTTCGTCCGTGGTGATGGCGTGAGTTTCGGCGACAAAATCCAGATCCATCCCGTGATCGCCGCCGTAACAGACCGGAAAACGCCAGTGGCGACGCTCCGACGGGGCCTCGAAATGGTCGGGAATAAGTTGTTTCAGGCGTTCGACCAGCGGGGCCGAACGGACGATCATCGGATCATAAACGACCTGGATCGAGCGGTAGGTGGGGATGGTTTCGATTACGCCGTCAATCGTCGCTTCGGCGATATGATTGTCGATGGCGACGACCATGTCGTTAACATCGGGATCGATGGCATCGCTGATTTCAACGGTCAGCGCGCCGTCTCCGGCCTGAAGGAGGCGCGGTTCCGGATGAAACGGGCTTTTGCTTTCCGCCATGAATCAGCCTCGTAGCACGACCGTATTGGGCAGCCACATGACGATCTCGGGGAAGATGGATATCAGGATGGTGAACGTGATCATGATGAAGAAGAACGGCAGCGCTGCCTTGGCGATCCTGCCGATGCTCTCGCCGGTTAATCCCTGAATGACGAACAGATTGAAGCCGACAGGCGGCGTGATCTGCGCCATTTCAACAACCAGCACGACGAACACGCCGAACCAGATCGGATCGTAGCCGACCGACATGACCAGCGGCAGCGTAATCGAAAGCGTCATCACGATGCTGGAAAGGCCTTCCAGCACGCAGCCCAGAATGCCGTAGAAAACCAGAAGAACCACGATGAGTTCGAATGGGCCGAGATTAAGCGCGCCGATCTCCTGGGCGACAAAACGCGGGATGCCCAGGAAGCCCATGGCCGTGGAAAGGAACACCGCTCCGGCGATGATCAGACCGACCATGCTGGTAGTTCGCGCCGCGCCCATGACAGCGTCCTTGAAATTCTCCCATGTCAGCGAGCGTTGCATGATGCTGACGAAGAGGGCGCCGAAAACGCCAACGGCGGCGGCTTCCGTCGGACTGGCGATGCCGCCGTACATGGAACCCAGAACCGCGATAATCAGGAACAGAACCGGACCCAAATGGCGAAGCGCCGTGATGCGTGCGGCCCAGGTTACGACTTCGGTTGACTTGCCGACGAGATCGGGGTTCATGCGGGCGCGAACGCCCAGATAGATCATGTAGGTTCCGGCCAGACACAGGCCGGGGATGACACCCGCGATAAACAGCTTCAGGATCGAAACCTGCGCCAGCACGCCGTAGATGATCATGATGACGCTGGGCGGGATGAGGAAACCGAGCGTTCCCGCGCCGGCCAGCGATCCCATGGCGATGTCGCGGTCGTATCCGCGTTCCAACAATTCGGTCAGCGTAATCCGCCCGACGGTCGCCGTGGTGGCCGCAGATGATCCGGAAATGGCCGCAAACAGGGTGCAGCCCATGACGTTGATATGAAGCAGGCGGCCGGGCAGCCATGTTGTCCATGGGGCCAGGCCGCGAAACAACGACGCAGACAATTTGGTGCGAAACAGGATTTCCGCCATGAAGATGAAAAGCGGTAGCGCGATCAATTCGGTGCTGGTCAGCGTGTTCCACGACACCTGGGCCAACAGGCGATCAATCGGCATGTTTTTGAACAGCATCAGCGAACTGATGCCAACGCCGAACAGGCCCAGGCCGACCCAAACGCCCGAGCCCAGAATAAGGATTAAAAATCCGACAACGGCAAATGCGGCTAGGCTCACGGTCAGTTACTCCGGCAGACCGGACCCGGGGGCCTCGGCATCGGGCTCATCGCCAATCAAAAGGCGGACCAAACGAGCCAAAATTTGAAGAGAAAGAAGGACTGCGCCAATGGCGATGATGGCCTGCGGCGGCCACAACAATGTTTCGCTGGGCAGGAAGGTGCGTGCGCCGCGCTCGAAGGATTGGTACGAAAAGTTGACCATCGCTGTGGCGACGTAAACGCAAATGAATAAACCGAAAGCCGTGGCCACCACTTCCAAGGGGTGTCTCGCCTTTTCGGGCAGCGCCTCGGCCAGCAGACCGACGCGCACGTGGCCGCGAACCAGCAACGTATAGGCGGCGGTAAAGAAATAGGCGGTCGCCATCAGATAGGAGCTGTACTCCCAACTGAACACCAGACTAAAATTAAGAAAATTACGGCAGACCACTTCGGTCAGCATAAGAACGGACATGAGAAAAAGACTAATTCCGCCGACGACCGAGGCGCCGTATGACAAGCTGTCAATAGCTGAAAGAATGCGTCTCATTATCCAAACCTAGAGCATGCACGGCTCCGACGCAATCGCGCCGATAGCCGTGCATGTCCCAATCAATGGGCGTTTCTAAGTATTACTTGCCAATGTCCTTGCGGTAGTCGGCGATGGTCTTCGCGGCTTCGGGGCCGGCGCCCTTAAGGTAATCAGCCCACATGACTTCGGCCAATTTGGCGAGGTCCGTCTTCAATGCGCCAGCCGGGGTGGAGACGCTGATGCCGTTTTTCTTCAGCGTGGCGATTTTCTTTTCGTCTTCGGCCTTGCTCTTGGTCCAGAAAACCGGCTGCATTTCCTTGCCCAGCTTTTCAATCGCCGCCTGATGCGCGGGCGAAATGTCGTTCCAGGCATCAAGGTTGACGTTGATCATGTTGGACGAAGACTGCCAGTTGAAACGGCTCATGTATCCGAGGAATTCCCAGAACTTGCCGTCAACACCGGACGAGCTCGACGTGGTCACGCCGGAAATCACGCCCGACGCCAGCGACGGAACCACTTCGCCCCACGGAAGCTGCAGCGGGGCCGCGCCCAAGCGCGAGAAGAAGTTGTGGCCGTTTTTATCGACAACGCGAAGTTTGAAGCCCTTGAGGTCGCCGATGACCTTGATTTCGTGCTTCGAATAGACCGCTTGTCCCGGCCACGGCACGACGAAAAGGATCTTCTGGTTGAATTTCTTGGCCAGCTTGTCGATGCCGGGCCGGAAATATTTATGAAGAACCTCAAGCTCTTCGTAACCCGACGCGAGGTACGGAAGAGATTCAATGCCGAAATATTTATCTTCTCCGACCTGCTGGTTCATAAGAATATCGGCCATGGGAACGATGCCGTCGCGCACCGCGATCATGCCTTCGGGGCCCTTGATGCCCAGTTCGCCGCCCGGATGGACCACGATTTCAACTTCGCCGCCGGTCGCGGCCTTCACCTTCCCGGCGAATTCCTCGGCGTTGGCCACATGGAAGTTTCCGGCCGGCCACGCGATGGACATATCCCAAACGGTTTTGGCGGAAGCCTGAAAACCGATAAGCGCAGCGCCGGTCAGCCCCAGCGCCAGTGTTTTCACAATCCCTGAATGTTTCATTTTCGTTTCTCCTGAGCCAATAGGCATTGCCGAAGCAAAACCACGAAAAACTGGAATGATAATCCCGGTCCAATTTTTTGAAAGAGTGGCCCCATGAAATATTTCCACGCCAGGCCCAGCAATTTTTTTTGGACACTTTTTATTAGTTTCAGTCCAGCCTACCTCTACCAAAATGTCAAGCCGCTTTTCCTGATGGTAGAATGCGGCTTTATTATGATAGGAAATTGCTGCAAAACCATTCCCCTTTCCGTTAGTCTGGCGGAAAGGCCACGTAGCGGCATGTGGGGAGTTCTCGTAGGTTACGGGAGGTCTCGCACGTTTTTTGAACGATCATGTGATACCATGCGTTACGCCGATTTTGACAGGGGGAACAAGGAATGGACGTCGTCGATCTTAATTCGGATTTGGGGGAAAGTTTTGGCGCCTACGTCATCGGCAATGACGAGGAAATGTTCAAGATCATCAGTTCCGCCAATATTGGGTGCGGGTTTCACGGCGGGGATCCGATTGTGATGCACAAGACCCTGTCGCTGGCCAAAGAATACGGTGTAGGCGCGGGCGCCCACCCGAGCTTTAATGATCTTTGGGGTTTCGGCCGCCGTCCGATCATGGGCGAACGACCCGAGGATATTGAGAAATCCATGATCTATCAGATCGCCGCAATTCAAGGCATGGCAGGCACTTTGGGTATGCGGGTAAGTCATTTCAAAACCCATGGATCGTTGGGCAATATGGCGGCGGTTGATGCCGATCTGGCGATGGCGTGCGCGCGCGCCGTGAAGGCCATTGACCGCGACCTTCTATTTATCGTCATGCCCGGAAACGAGCTTGAGAAAGCGGGCGAAAAGTTGGGCCTGCGCTGCGCCCGTGAAATCTTCGCGGACCGCGCCTACGACGACGACGCCAACCTGGTGTCGCGCAAGATCGAGGGCTCCATGATTCACGACCCGGCGGTCGCCGTTCCCAGAATGCTGAAGATCGTCGAGGACGAGGAGATTATCAGCGTCAACGGCAAGAAACTTCCGGTCGCTATCGATACCATCTGCGTGCATGGCGATAATCCGGCGGCGGTCGACATGGCCCGGCAAATTCGCAATGGCCTGGAAAGCGCGGGTGTTGCGGTAAGGCCGATGGCCGAAACGCTTGCTTAATAAAATCTTGCTGAGGGAAAAAAATTGAAAACAAAAATTCGCTTGGTCGAGGGAATGACTTTCCTCGGAGAATCGGAATCCGGCCACGCCGTCGTAATGGACGCCCGCCCCGAATTCGGCGGCAGGAATTTGGGCCCTTCGCCCATGGAAATGACCCTCATGGGCATGGGCGGATGCACCTCTATCGATGTCGTTTCAATCCTCAGAAAAGCGCGGCAGGACGTTCAGGGGTGTGAAGCGGAGGTGAATGCCGAAAAGGCCAGCGACTATCCGACCGTGTTCACCAAAATTCACGTTCATTTCGTTGTCACGGGGCGCGGGCTCAGTCCCAAAAAGGTGCAAAACGCCATAGATCTTTCGGCACACAAATACTGTTCGGTGTCGATCATGCTGGGCAAGACCGCCGAGATCACCCACGATTTTGAAATCGTGGAGGTCTGAGTTAACCCATCGTCGAGGGAAGCCACAAGGCCAGACCGGGAAATGCGGTAATCAACGCGACCATGATCAGGCACGCGATGACGAAGGGGATCGTGCCGATGAAGATTTCGCTCAATGGTACGTCGGGTGCCGATTTGTTCATGACGTAGACGTTGAGCCCGATGGGCGGCGTGATCAACGCCAATTCCATCATCATGGTCATGAAGATACCGAACCAGATGCGGTCGAACCCCAGCTCCAGCACGATGGGAAAGACGAACGGCAGGGTCAGGATCAACATGCCGAAGGTATCGAGTACCGCGCCCAGCGTCAGATACATGAGCGCGAACATGAAGATGACGACGTAGCGGTTGACGTCCTGACCACCAATGAATTGCACCAGGGCGGACGTCACGTCGGTTTGCACCAGAAATCGGCTTAACAACACGCCGCCCAGCAGAATGGCGAAGACCATGGCGCTGATCAGGCCTGACTGAAAAAGCGAGTCACGCAAACGCGCCCAGGTCAGCCGCCCCATCAAAGCGGCAACGACGACGACCCCAGCGGCGCCAATGGCGGAGGCTTCGGTCGGTGTGAAAAAGCCGCCATAGATGCCGCCCAGCACGACTCCAAATATAACAGCCGTCGGCAGCAGTTTTTTCAACGAAGCGAGACGTTCGGACCACGGGAACCGAGGGCCCGGGGGGCCCATCTCGCGGTTAAGCACGCACCGAACAACGATCATGCCGCAAAAGGCGGCGGCCATGAGGACGCCCGGAATGATCCCGGCGATGAAGAGTTTACCGATGGAGGATTCGGTCCACACCCCGTAGATGACCAGCGGAATGCTGGGTGGGATCAGGATGGCCAGCGTTCCCGCGGACGCGAGACTGCCCGTCGCCATCCTCAGGTTATATTTGTACTTGCGCATTTCGGGCATGACCATGGTGCCCATGGTCGATACGGCGGCGACGCTGGACCCGGTGACGGCACCGAAACCGGCAGACGTGATCACCACCGTTACCGCCAGACCGCCGGGCATGCGGCCGAACCACTTGTAGACGAAGTCGAATAGATCCGAGGCGATCCCCGTTTGGTAGACCAACTGTCCCATGAAAATGAACAACGGCACAGCGATCAACAGGAAGTTGGTGCCGATTTCCCAGGCGGTAATCTGGACCAGCACGGCGGTTTGCGGAACGCCCAGAAAAACCGCGTTACCGACAACGCCGACCACCGCCAGGGCAAAGGCGATGGGAACCCCGATAAAGATGAGGGCCAGCATCACGAAAACGGCAATGACGCCTGCGATGATGGGGTCCATTACGTGCCGCCCCCTGGTTCGTTTCGATCGCAGATTTCGCGCAGGCTTTGCCACATTTGGTGGGCAAACCGGGCACACAAGAAAATGCCGCACAGGCCCATGAAAACCGCGAACGGCCAATAGGGAATGTCGATCATCTCTGCGCCTTCGCCGTACGCGAACATTTCGGCGCTGCTGCCAAACGCCCCGACGCTGAGAAAGATGGTCACGATGAGGCCCGATAGGGCGCTCAGAAGATCGGCCAGATTTTTCCCACGCGCGCCCATGCGCTGGTAAAAAAGCTCCATGCGGATGTGACCGTTTTCGTTGGTGCACCGCGGAACACTTGCGAAGAAGACAATCATCAACAACAGCGCGCTGACTTCATTGCCCCAAAGAAGAGGTGTGTTGAACCCGTAGCGCAACAGAACGTCGATGCTGACCAGGATGATCAGCGCGGGAATTCCGGCCAGTGTCCCGGCGGCGTGCATGACCGACGAGAGTCTGCCTGCTGGGTTTGATCCGGTTCGAGGCATCTAAATCCGGTATTGGGAAAGAAAAAAGAAAGCCACCCGGAAAAATGGCCGTTTTCCGGGCGGCAATCAACGCAAACTTTAGAACTTGATGCGGCCCTGCGCCGGATCTTCGATGATGGTCTTGAAGATTTCGTCGGCGCTCATATCGTTGTACTTGGCCGTAAGTTCCTTAATGTCTGCCAGAAGCGCCTTTGCGGGAACGCCTTTTTTCTCCTGGTCTTCGGCCCATTTGTTGACGACGGGCTCGAGGGCTTTTCTCCAGCGGGCCAATTCCTCTTTCGGCAGGGTAATCATTTCTACGCCGTTCTTCTCGTAGATGCCCTTGGCCTTGGTGTGGAAATCGACGCCAATCGTCTTGACGATGGAATAGGCCATGCGGGGCTGGAAGTCGTAGAACGCCTGCTTGAGGTCCGGTGGCAGGGCATCGAAAGTCTTTCTGTTGACGCAGGTGTCGATGTGCTGTGCCGAAAGCCCAAGGGTGGTGTGGTACTTGGCCAGTTCGTAAATCTTGTAGGGGATGAAACCGGGATCGACCCACAAAACAGCGTCGACGATACCCTGCTGCAACGAGGTGTAAATTTCCGGGTACGGAATATTGACCAGAACGAACCCCAGCGCCTTGGCCGCTTCCGGTTCAAACCCCTGCGCAAGAACCTTGAGACCCTTCAGGTCTTCGAGCTTGCGGATGGGTTTGCGGCTCATGATGTCGGACGCGCCGACCAGGGCCATCAGTCCAAAGTAGGTTCCCTGCCGTTCAAATTCCTTACGGAAATACTTGGTGGCCAGTTCCGATACGACCTTGACGCCCGCCATTCTGTTCGTCGGCATCACAAACGGCAACTCGAAGACCTTGGTCATGGGGAACCCGCGGGCTTCAAAAGCGACCATACAATACGAATAGTCCGAGATGCCCGAACGTGCGGCTTTGAAGCCGTCCTTTGCGCCGTGAAGCGTTCCGCCAGCATATTCCTTGATTTTTAGTTTGCCGTTGGTCGCTTCTTCCAGCCATTTGAACCCGGCGCGCCAAACCGGCGGCACCATGGAAGCGGGAGGTGACGGATGGGCGAACTTCAAGGTTACTGGTTCACCCGAATAGGTAATTTTTGGCTCCGCGGCAGGGATTTTATGTGCCTGCCAATCGGCAATGGAATCGGCGCAAGCCGTCCCGATGCCCACAGCGAAAATCACGCCGGCGGAAAAAACCACCGTTCTTTTTATAGAATTTAACACTCTTGCCTCCTCCCCGTCTGGTGCCGCAAGCCGAGTTGCGCGACCGTATCTTGGCGTTACTCCCAGCGTCGCTTTTTTTGTGTCGGAAACAACAGCGAAAAACAAATACCCGATACCCCCTTCACAGGATGACCAAACAAGCGTGCAAGGGCAACCGAATACTTTAACCTCGCCTGTTCTTGGTCTCGTTTTCTTCTGTTTCCCACGTATTCTTACAATGAAGGCTTGATCTGCAAAATGAAGTTGCTTCTTTCAGCGTAGTAGGTCGTTATCCTTGAGGGGGAATTACTCGGAATCTTGTTTCTGCGCAGAGAAAGGAACCTACAATTCACCGGGTTCGGACTATCGTTGTGCCCAGAGAATCGAGTGTTTATTCCGTTCGCTGGAGGAGGCAGGTTCGGCGTTCGATGGAGAGGCTTGCACAAAGTCATCTGCCGTCTCGAAAACCAGCTCTTCATCCTCCCAGACATCCAAAAACCCGTCAAAAGGGATAATTGAGCGGGTTGTGGTGAACGAACGGCGGCTGTACGCTAGCTGTTGCACGGTCTGTGAAGAATGATAAGGGCGTCGTTTTGTGAATACGCGTGTTTTAATCGTCGATGACGAGGAAGATATACGCTCGCTTCTTTCTGCCGCGTTGGAGCGGACGGGATATGTTTGCACGGAAGCGGAACGGGCGGAACAAGGGCTCGAAATTTTGTGTGGCGAGGCGGATATCGGAATCGTTCTCGTCGACATCAAGATGCCCGGAATGAGCGGCCTGGATTTTATCGCCGAGGCCAACCGCAAATGTGACCGCGAGATCGAGTTTGTCGTTATGACCGGTCACGGCGGCGTCAACGAGGCGGTTCAGGCCCTTCGGCTTTGTGCCAGTGATTTTCTGTTAAAGCCATTCCAGCTCAATCAGGTTCGCAATTCGGTGGCCAAGTGTGAGGAAAACCTGCGCTTGAAAGCCGAGAAGCTGGATGCCCGCAGAAAACTGGAAAACGAACTCCTTTTAAAGAACACCAGGATTGAAGGGCTGGTTCAGGAAGTTGACGTAGCCCGTGCGGAAACCTTGGAAACCCTGGCAATCGCGGCCGAACACCGAGACAACGAAACGGGCGCGCACATTCGGCGAATCGGCGCATTCTCGGGAATTTTAGCCAATGGGCTGGGCTGGTCCTCACGCGATATCGAGGCCATCCGGCTGGCGGCCCTGCTTCACGACGTGGGCAAGATCGGGGTCCCGGACAGCATCCTCCTGAAACCGGGGCGCCTGACTGACGCTGAAATCCGCACCATGCAAATGCACACCGAAATCGGTAGCAAGATCGTGTCTTCTTCTCAAAACGAGATCATGCACAAGGCGGCGAATATTGCGTTGTCCCATCACGAAAGATGGGACGGCACCGGATATCCTCGACAGTTGCGCGAAAACGAGATTCCCGCCGAGGCCCGCATCGTCGCCCTTTGTGATTTGTATGACGCCCTGCGATCCGCACGGCCCTATAAAAAGCCGATTTCGCACGTCGATACCGTCGCCATAATTCTGGAGGGTGACGGACGGACTTCGCCAGAACACTTCGACCCGCAAATCCTTTCGCTATTCCGTGAAGGGCACGAAACGTTTGCCGAAAACTATGAGATTTTCTCCGAGGAGGAATCCGTCTTCCGCGGTATTTCGGAAAACAATTAGTGACGGAGCGAAAAGGGGGGCGCGCACGGTCATCGTGCACAGCGTCAACTCATAGAGTTGGTTTCGGCAATCGCCGTAACGCACAACCACATTTTACTTAGGCGCGGCTTTCAGGCAAAATAAAAGAGAACCGTTTCGGTCCCTCGTGGCGGATGGAGATGGAACGGTTAATCGGTTCTTGAAGGGCAGAAAAAAGCTCCGCATTGGGCAAACCGGGTGGAACTCAAAATTGTTCGGTGAATGCAGGGGCGACGTTAGGACCGAAGAAATGAAAGAGACCTTCGCGAAAGCCGGAGCGCTTGGGGCGGTCGCGCTGTTGTTTGTCCCGATCGTAGGGTTGGTCTCGTGCGACGATCCTCAACCGATAAAAGTAGGTTTTGTGAGCACCTTTGCCGGGCGCGCCAGCGATCTTTCAAAGGAAGGCCGCGACGGAGCGCTGCTTGCGATTGAGGAAGTGAACAAAAACGGTGGCGTCGACGGACGTAAAATCCAGCTGCTGGTCCGCGATGACGAAAACGACGCGGACACGGCGCGGCGTGTTGACAAGGAACTGATCGACGAAGGGGTTGTCGCGATTGTCGGTCATATGACCAGCGCCATGTCGGCCGCGGCGGCGCCTTTGATGGCCCGCGAAAAGGTGGTCATGGTCAGCCCAACGACCAGCACGAACGAGCTGACTGGCATCGACGATTATTTCCTTAGGGTGTACGCGCCTAGCTCGGACGCTGCGACCGAACTGGCAAAATACGCGCGTCAGGAATTGGGGGTGTCCAGGATTTCGATCATTTATGACCTCTCGAACAAGGCCCACACAAAATCCTGGGCGCTCGCGTTCGGAGATGAGTTCGAGGCGCTTGGCGGGGAAATCGTCATGCATCGAATATTCTCTTCCGCGAACAATGCCCGGCTGCAGGACGTGGCGGCGGACATGGTGGTCGGCGATGCGGAGGGAATTATGTTGCTGGCCGGCGCGCTGGACTCGGGCCTTCTCTGCCAATATTTGCGGCAAAAGGGGTTCGACGGTTCCATCCTGGTGTCTCAGTGGTCGATTACCCGCGATATTTTTCGCCACGGCGGCAGCGCGGTAAACGGCATCCGGTTTTTCGACGCATTCGACAATGACAATCGGAGCGATCGCTATTTGGCGTTCAAAAGAGCGTTCGAAACCCGGTTTAAGTATCCCTCGGGGTTTGCCGGCGCGTATGGCTTTGAAGCCGCGCAGGTTGTTATCGAGGGAATCCGGCGCGCGAAAGGCTCGGTCGGTTTGCGCGATACCATTCTTTCCATCGGTGAATTCGAGGGCCTGCAAGCCCGGTTTGCGATGGACCGGTTCGGCGACGTGAAACGGCAACGCATTCTAAAAACCATAAAAGACGGGCAATTTGTGTCGTTGAAACGGTGACAATGATCAGGCGCGTACGTTTCCATCAACTGTTGGCCGTGGTGTTCGGGGTCGCTGCGGCGATTCCGGTGATCTTCCTGGGCTTTGCCTTGCACGCCTATCTCGGAGATCGCATCAAAGAGGATATCACTCACAAAAATATGCTTCTGGCCATGTCGGTTAGAAGGGAAATCGACGTGCTGCTCGAGCACCCGTCGTCGCTTCTTAGGCAAATGGCGGAGAATTTTGACACGGATCGATTTGAAGGGGGCCTGTCCAAGAATGAACAGACGCTGCTTGATTCAATCGTTGAATCGTCGGTAGGATTCGAGACTGTTTTTTTGCTGGATAGGTGGGGCACGGTAATTTCGATCAGTTCTCAGGATCGACTGGCTTTGCCCGAGGATGAGTTCATTGGCCTATCGATGGTCGGTCAGGAGTATTTCCGGTTTGTGAAGGAAACGAGCGGCACATATTGGTCGAACGTCGCGTCCTCGACGCGTAGCGGCGATCCGTCGCTGACGTTCAGCCTTCCCGTGGGCGAGGGCGTAATCGTCGGCACGCTGAACTTGAACAGGCTCGATCGAATTGTCGCCGAGATGGGGGCGGCACGGGGCGGCGAAGTCTGGGTGACAGATAAAACCGGCGTGTTAATTCTCAGTCACGACCGTGCGCGTGTCGCTCAGGGCGTGAACCTTGGCGGTTGGGGAATAGTTGAGAGTGGATTGGCCGGCACCGAGGGGACTTTCGAGTACGAGGACGAGAGCGTCGAAAAACTGGGAAGCGTCGTGCGAGTTCCCAAAACAGGGTGGCTGGTTGTCGTATCCCAGAATTTGGTGCACGCGTTTGCGCCGTTGCGCCGCCTTGAGTACATTTCATTGGCTGCGGTAATCCTGTCTTTGGCCATGGCGACGATGGCAGCGGTTGCCCTATCGCGGCGGATGACCAGACCCTTGTCGCGATTGGCCTCCGACGTTCGGCGTGTTTCATCAGGGGACTACGGTTTTTCTCCAGAGGCCAGCGGCTACGTCGAAATTGATGACCTGGCTACCGATTTTGCAACGATGTCCGAAAATCTGAGCAAGCGCGAAACGGAGATCCGCGAGAGCGAAGCGAAGTTGCGGGCAGTGATCGATGGTTCAACCGCCTCGATCCTTCTGAAGGATATTGACGGCCGTTTTTTACTCGCCAACAAGGTGTTTGCCGAGCACTGCGGAATGAGTGTCGACGAGATTATCGGAAAGACGATCGCGGAAGTTCGTGATCGGTCGTTCGCCGACCGGTCAATGAAAACCGACAAAAAGGTGATCGAGTCAGGGCGGGTTCTTGAGTACGAGGTCAGCGATCTGGATCCCGACGGACGGAAGCGCGATTTCTTTGTCGCGAAATTCCCGATCAAGAATACGCAGGGAGAAATTACGGGGATCGGCGCTGTCAGCACCAACGTTACGGAACGCAAACAGGCGGAATCGGAACTGCGTGAAATTGCCGAACGGGTTTCCGCCTTAACGGGCGCCGATTTCTTCGAGTTTTTGGTTTCCGAACTCGCCGAGTTGATGGGTGTAAAGATAGCGATGGTCGGAAGGGTTATTCCGGGAAGTCCCTCGCGAGTTCAATCGGTTTCTGTGCATGTTGTCGGAGGAGCGTCAGAACCGATCACCTATGATCTGCCGGGGTCGCCCTGCGAAAATGTGGTTGGAAGGGAGGCGTGCGTATATCCCTCCGGTGTGCAGCAGATTTTCCCGGACGATCAACTTCTCGTCGAAATGAATGCTGACGGATACGCCGGGGCACCGTTGTTCGATTCGCAAGGCGCGGCATTGGGTGTGATCGCCGTCATCGATACAAAGCCTATCGAGCGAGTTGAACGGTGCTTGGCGACCTTAAGAATCTTTGCCGCCAGGGCGGCGGCGGAGTTGGAACGCAAGCAGGCCGAAGATGAGCTTCGCCGAAGCGAGGCCGATTTTCACCGGTTGTTCGATGGCATCGGAAGCGGCGCCGCCATTCATGAAATCATCTGCGACGCCAAAGGCGACCCCTGCGATTATCGGTTTATTGACGTCAACCCGGCTTTTGAGCGGCTGACGCAGATACCGCGGGAGAACATTCTCGGAAAGACGGTGCTCGAGGTTATGCCGAACACCGAGCAATATTGGATCGATACCTTCGGCCGCGTCGCCTTGACCGGAGAGCCGGCGTCACTAGAGAGTTTTTCGCGCGAATTTGACAAGTATATCGACGTTGTGGCCTTCAGTCCGACCCCCGGACAATTCGCCGTAACCGTCACCGATGTAACCGAGCGACGCCGCGCCGAGGACGCCCTTCGGTCCTCGGAGGCTGATCTTCGCGGTATTCTCGACAATATGATCGATACGTTTTTCCGTATCGACAAGGAACAAGCGTTCCTGATCCTCTCTCCTTCCTTCGAGACATTGTTCGGCGTGTCGACCATTGAATGCGTGGGGAGAAGGATATCGGACTTTTTTGCCGACCCCGGTAGCGCCGATGAACTGGTCGCGGCGATGGAGAAAAACAACGGGCGGGTCGAGGGATTTGAGGTGCAGGCGCAACGCGCGAGCAGCGAAACCTTCTGGCTTTCCATTACGGCGCGCCAGGTTATGGATGACACCGGACGCGTTGTCGGCGCCGAGGGGATCGCGCGGGACATTTCGCAACGCAAGGAAACGGAGGATGTGCTGCGTCGCTCCCAGCGGATGGAAGCCATCGGGCAGCTTACCGGCGGCGTGGCCCACGATTTCAACAATTTGCTTGGCGTGATCATCGGCAATCTCGATTTCCTGAAGGAAATACTGGAAGTTGAAGAGATCGCGGAAAAGCGGATTTCCGGCGCGTTGCGGGCGGCATGGCGTGGGGCGGACCTGACCAAAAGGTTGCTGGCGTTCGCGCGGCGTGATTCCGAGACGACGGTATCTGTAGATTTGAACGCGTCCGTCGAGGGCATGCGGGCGATGTTGGCCCGCACGCTGACCGAAAAAATCGAAGTTCATACGGACCTTTCCGATGGGTTGTGGGCGACCGAGATAGATGAGGGCGACCTCGAAGACGCGATCCTCAATCTTTCAATCAATGCCCGAGATGCGATGAAGGACGGCGGCCGGCTGCGAATTCGCACCGCCAACGTGTCCGTGGGGCCGTCGGACTTAAACCGTTACCCGAATGCGGTGCCGGGTGACTATGTCGAGATTTCGGTTGCCGATACCGGCTGTGGCATGGCGCCGGAGGTTCGCGACCGGGTGTTCGAACCGTTCTTTACGACGAAGGCGGCCGGTGAGGGCACTGGTTTGGGATTGAGTATGGTGTACGGGTTCGTTCGACGATCCAACGGCGCGATCCGGATCGATTCTGCGCCAGGCGAGGGGACCGATGTATGTGTCCTTCTTCCGCGAACTGTTTCCAAATCGGAGTTCGCCGAAAAGGAAACCTCGACGTCGGCCAGCGTTCTCGGCGGGCGCGAGACGGTTCTGGTCGTTGACGACGAAGCGGAACTGCGGCGTCTGGTGGAAGATTACCTGTCGCGATTGGGATACAAAACGATGAGCGCCGAAAATGCGCAGCAGGCACTCGGCATCCTTGAAAGCGCAGAGGGCATCGATCTGCTGTTCTCCGATGTCGTCATGCCTGGCGGCATGAGCGGCGAAGTCCTGGCCGAAATGGCCGTTCGCATGCGACCGGGCATAAAGGTGTTGCTGACGACCGGCTATTCCAACGAGGTGGCACAGGGCGACGGCGCATCGACCCCCTCGACCGAGATCTTGCCCAAACCCTTCCGCCGCGACGAACTGGCCAAACGCATCCGCAAAATGCTGGACAATTAAAGCCGATTTCCGAGCGTTTTGCGGGGCGTGACGCCAGCGTCCGCGTTTAGAAAAATAGTTGCAAAAAGTTACCAAATTCTCTTTTTGGAGGAGTTGTCTTTGGCCTGTCTGTGTGCGAAAAATGCATGATCGGGTTGACGTGCCGGAAAACTAACTCCGAAACGCGCATAATAGTGGCGAAAGGCTGCAGGCAAACCCGACGAATTGGGAGTGAGACAAGATGGCGACGCCGGGCGGCTCGGTATCGCAGAGCGGCACAAATTATATCGACGGCCTGTTATGGGGCGTGAAGTACAACGACGCCTATTCGTCGCCCATTACATATTACATGCGCAGTGATTACGGCTCCTGGAGTTCCGCCGAGGAGCAGGCCTTCGAGGGCGCGCTCCAGGGCTGGGCCGACGTCGCCAATATTCGCTTCACCCAGGTCCAAAGCACGACTTCTGATCTCTGGGTTTATCAGGTTTCAAATTCCCAAATGCAGACGCTCACGGGGTCGAGCGGGTTCTCGCGTATTTTGTGCCGCCGGACCATGTAAGCTACCCGTCCGACTGGGGCGTCGGCGTCTTTAACTACGATATGCCGGGCTGGCATACGCAGGGCCTGGAAAAAGGCGGGTTTGCGTACTCTGTCATGATCCATGAACTGGGTCACGGGCTCGGTCTGGCGCACCCCCATGATAGCGGTGGCACGTCCTCGACATATGCGTCGCTGGGCATCGGCAATCTGGACAACGCCATCTACACCACGATGTCCTACAACGACATCGGCGAATCGTGGAATCCCTATTCCAGTTACGACTGGAACTCGACCTCCTGGGGCACCTACGGCCAGATCGCCACCCCCATGGCCCTGGACATCGCCGCCATCCAGCATATCTACGGGGCCAATACGACCCACAACACCGGCGACACCACCTATTCCCTGCTGACCGACCGCTACGAATGCATCTGGGACGCGGGCGGAACCGACACCATTTCGGCGGTCGGATTGTCAGACACCGTTACGATCAACCTGAACGAGGGAACCTTTATTTCCCGCCAGACCGGCAGCTACGGCGGCTACACAATCGCCTACGGCGCAAATATCGAGAATGCGACGGGCGGTTCGGGCGACGACATTCTGGCTGGCAATGACCTCGCCAATGTCCTGACCGGCGGTGAGGGTAACGACAACATCAGGGGATACGGTGGAAATGATACCCTCCTCGGTGGGGCGGGAGACGACACCCTGATCAGCCATACGGGAACCGAAACGCTTGACGGTGGTTCGGACACTGATACGGCGAGTTATGCCAGTTCCGACGCGGGTGTGACGGTGTCCTTGGCGGACGGAACCGCCAGCGGCGGCTATGCCGACGGCGATACCCTGACCAGTATCGAGAACTTGGTTGGCTCCATTCACGACGATTCTCTTGCCGGCGATGGCAACGCCAATTTCCTTTCAGGCGGTTCGGGCGACGACACGCTGACGGGTGGCGCCGGGGCCGACGCGCTGGATGGCGACGCGGATACGGATACGGCAAGTTACGCGGGGTCGTCTTCCGGCGTGACCGTATCGCTCGCGTCCGGCACCGGCACCGGCGGTGACGCCGAGGGCGACACGCTCACCGAAATCGAAAATCTCACAGGTTCGGCCAATGCCGATACGCTGACCGGGGACTCGGCGGCAAACACGCTCGTCGGGGGCGTCGGTGACGATACCCTTCGTGGCGGAAGCGGCAGCGATACCGCTGTGTATGCGGGAACCGCTGCCACCTTCACCATCGGAGGGGACGGCGCCACCGTCACGATAACGGATACGGCGGCGGCCAGCGACGGCGACGAAGGAACGGACACCGTCTCCGAAATCGAAACGCTTAGCTTCCAGGATGCGGATATCGCGGTCAGGCAAGTTTTTTCTGACGACGTGGGCGGAACCGAAGCTCAGGCAAACACCTATACAACTGGCAACCAAGACTATTCGACAATTGTCGGTTTGTCTGGAGGCGGGTATGTCACGGCTTGGAGGTCATGGCAGCAGGTCGACGATGGGTATTCTACGCATGGGCAGATATTTGACAATTCGGGGGACGCGATTGGCTCGGAAATTCGATTGGGGGATTCAGCGTGGTTTGAGGGATTGGCCGACGGCGGCTTTGTAGGGTTTTGGACGTCGGGAACCGGGACAATAGTTTACGGACAGGCTTATTCTGCCACTGGGACTGCGGAAGGCAATACATTCTCTGCGGGTATCGGATCAGATCATCGCAATTATGATATCGGCGGTTTCGGCGATGGCAGTTTTGTCGTCATATCGGAATTGGCGTTGGGCAGCGGTCGTTATGACGTTAGCGGCCAACGTTTCGATTCATCCGGCAACCCGGTTGGATCGTCTTTTCGGGCTAATTCCCAAATCGAGTTGACGCAGACCAAGCCAGAAGTCGCGGTCTTATCCGACGGAGGGTTCGTCGTTATTTGGAGTGGTTCGGGAACGGATCAGGGTGGGGATGGACTTGATGTCATTGGACGGGTGTTCGACTCATCCGGAATTGCCGTCAGCGAAGAATTCCTGGTCAATTCGACGACGTACCATTGGCAGCAACATGCAAACGTAACCGGCCTTTCCGATGGCGGTTTTGCCGTCGTTTGGAAGTGCCAGGAAGGGAATGGTGTCAGCATTCGCGCTCAGGCGTTCGATGCGTCCGGAGCCAAGATCGGATATGAACTTCTCGTCAACGATCAAAACGTCACATTTTTCGACTTTCCTAATCCTAGTATCGGGGCGTTGAATGACGGCGGATTTGTAATTGCCTGGGATGATGAAATCAGTGGCACTCGAAAAGCTTACGCAAGGCACTTTGATACCGGAGGGAACGCCCGGGGCGATAGATTTTTGCTTAGCGAGAACCCGAATGGCGACGAAGGTACCCCTGTCGTAACAGGCTTGGCCAACGGCGGATATGCGGCGGCATGGACCGAAAACGCTTCCGGTGCGGGCGATATCGCGACACGGGCATTCGCTGTTGATGCTACGGGGCTGGGACTTTCAATAACAGGCACGTCCGGCGCTGACACCATCAACGGCGGCAGCGACGCGCAGTACATCGATGGCTTGGCCGGAAATGACGTACTGAGCGGCGGCGCAGGCAACGACGTTTTCATCGGCGGTTTGGGCGACGATAGCCTGACCGGTGGAACGGGCACCGATACCGCTGACTATTCAAGCGCGACGGCAGCGGTGACGGTGAACCTGGGCGCGGGAACGGCCAGCGGAGATATCTCGGTTGGTTCGGATACCGTAAGCGAGATCGAAAATGTTGTCGGCTCGGATTATGGCGACAGCCTGACCGGTGATGGCAACGTCAACACTCTTACCGGCGGCGGCGGAAACGATACGCTGAATGGCGGCGCTGGTGACGATGTGATGATCGGCGGGGCGGGAGACGATACCTATTACGTCGATTCTTCTTCCGATCAGGTAACCGAAAGCGCCTCCGGCGGAACGGACACGGTCAACAGTTCTGTCAGCTTCACACTGGGCGGCAACATCGAAAACCTGACCCTCACCGGCAGCGGTAGCATCAACGGCACCGGGGATTCCGGGGCCAACGTTATTACAGGCAATTCGGGCACCAATACCCTGTCCGGCGGCGCGGGCAACGACATCCTTTCTGGCGGTGGCGGAGATGACGCCCTGGACGGCGGTGACGACACCGATACGGTCAGCTATGCGGCGGCGACGGATGCGGTCACGGTCAACCTGACGGCAGGGACCGCCTCGGGTGATGCCTCGGTCGGCAGCGATACGCTTGCCAACGTCGAAGACGTCATCGGGTCCGGTTATGGCGACACGATCACCGGTGACGCCAATACCAACACCCTTTCCGGCGGTGAAGGCGACGACACGCTGGGCGGCAGCGCGGGTGGCGATACCTATGACGGTGGCGCGGGCGCGGACAGCATCAGCTTTTCGGGATTGGGCTCGGGCGTCGTTCTCAATCTCGCCACGGGATCGCTCAGTGGCGATTCGGTGGGGGTTGGTACCGTCTCTGGTATCGAGAATGCGACCGGGTCGGGCAATGTCGATCAGTTGACCGGCGATGCGACGGCCAACGTTCTTTCCGGCGGCGGTGGCGGTGATACGATTTCCGGCGGCGGCGGCAACGATACGCTCGGTGGTGACGCGGGTGACGATACCCTGTCCGGGGATGCCGGTGACGATACCCTGACCGGCGGCGCGGGTGCGGATGCGCTGGCGGGCGGGGCGGGGAACGACGGGTATGTTTATGCGCTGGGTGACGGTAACGACACCATCACGGACAGTGCGGGCACGCTCGATAGTCTGACGGTTACGGGCGCAAATGCTGTTTCCAGCTATGTGCGCAACGGCAACGATCTGGTCATCACCATGAGCGACGCGGCGACGGTGACCATTGCCGGGCATTTTGCGGGGACGGCGGTCGAACAGATTGTGGCCGATGGCGTGACGTGCAATTTGGTCACGGGACTGGTCGGCGGCGCTACCCACGATGTGGTGGTCGGCACGGCTTCGGCGGAGCAGATGGATGGCCGCGACGGCAACGACTATCTGTTCGGGTACGCCGGGAACGACATCCTTTACGGTGGCGCCGGAGACGATAGCCTCTCGGGCGGCGATGGTGTCGACCGCCTAGTCGGCGGGACCGGCGGCGATACGTTGAGCGCCGGTGACGGGGCCGATGTCCTGGTCGGGCAATTGGGTGATGATACGCTCAATGGGGGAGCCGGGGCCGACTTCCTGGCCGGTGATTCCGGCAACGACACCATGAACGGCGATGCCGATAACGACACCCTCTACGGCGGCGGCGGCAACGACGTCATGGACGGCGGCGACGGTAACGACCGGCTCAAGGGCGGCGAAGGCGACGATACGGTTGACGGCGGCGCGGGTACCGACACGGTCGCCTATGGCAGCATCAGCGACGGCGTCATCATCAATCTGACCGACGCGGCCATGGACGTGACGGTCAACGACGGCGCGGGCGGTACCACGGTCAATTTGGCCGCCGGGGCCGTCATAGACGCCGTGACCGTGGGGGCCAGAACCGCCAATACGCAACATGCCGATAATGACACGCTTGCCAATGTGGAAACCATCGTCGGCAGCGCCGGGGACGATCAGATTTACGGCGGCGACGCGGACGAGACCTTCTTCGGCGGGCCGGGCGCAGATACGTTGTTGGGCGGCGCGGGCGCCGACAATCTGGTGGGCCATGAAGCCGCCGACACCATCGACGGCGGCGACGGCGATGACCGGATCATCGGCAACGCGGGGGCCGATACGCTACGCGGCGGCGCCGGAAACGACGTGATGGCCGGTGACGGCGACGACGATACGATGTACGGCGACGCCGGGAACGACACCATGTATGGCGGCGAAGGTGCCGATACCATGACCGGCGGCGACGGCGAAGACCGTCTGGTCGGCCATGCGGGCAACGACGTGATGTGGGGCGGGGCGGACAAGGACCAGCTGTTTGGCCGCGATGGCGACGACGAAATGCACGGCGGCCTGCAAAACGACTACATGTCCGGCGACGACGGCGACGACACCATGTACGGCGAAGAGCGAAACGACAACATGTACGGTGGTGACGGCGCCGATGTGATGTACGGCGGCGAAGGCTGGGACAAACTGCGCGGCGGCGGCCACGATGATGTGATGTGGGGTGGAACCGAAAAGGATTGGATGTACGGCGGCTGGGGTAACGATACGCTGAACGGCGAAGACGGGCATGACGTGCTGGCGGGCGACTCCGGCAACGATACGATCAACGGCGGCGCAGGCGAGGACCGGCTTTTCGGTGGTGGCGGCAACGACACCATCGACGGCGGCGACGATATCGATACGGTCAGTTACAGCAGCGCGACGGCCGCCGTGGTGGTCGATCTGGCGGCAGGTACGGCATCCGGCGACACATCGGTCGGCGACGATACGCTTTCAAACATCGAAAACGTGGTTGGCTCGGCCTATGGCGACACCCTGACCGGCGACACTGCTGACAACCGGCTGGAAGGCCTGGCCGGTGACGACGCGATGGACGGCGGGGCGGGGTCCGACACGGCTGTATATGCCACCGCCACCAGTACCGTGACCGTCGATCTGACGGCGGGAACCGCGTCCGGCACCGATATCGGCAACGATACGCTCAGCAACATCGAAAATGCCGATGGTGGTACGGGTGACGATACCTTCACCGGCGACGGCAACGACAACAGCTTCGAAGGCGGGGCCGGAGACGACACCCTGACCGGCGGCGCGGGCTCGGATACGGCCGTCTTCAGTGGCGCGGCGGAAAGCGTCACCATCGACCTTGCCGCGGGCACCGCGAGCGGAACAGACGTCGGCACTGACGCATTAAGCAGCATTGAAAACGCCACCGGTGGCGCGGGCGACGACACCATCACCGGCGATGGCGAGGCCAATATCCTGTCCGGTGGCGGCGGAACCGATACGCTGACGGGCGCGGGCGGCGTTGATCGCTTCGTTGCCGATACGGCGGGCGCGGTGGCGACCATTACCGATTTCTCCACCGCCGGCGGCGAAGTGCTGAGCATCGCGGCGCTCCTCACCGGTTACTCCGGTTCAGAGGACATTGCCGATTTCGTTCAGATCGTGCAGGTGGATTCCGATACCGATAGCTTCACGGACGATCTATCCATTCGCGTTGATGCCGATGGCGTCGGTGGCGATTACGTCGAAGCGGTGGTGATGCAGGATGTCAGCAGCGATCTGACAACCCTGATTAACGATGGAAACCTGGAAGTGGTATAATTCAGTCCAGGCAATACGAAGGAAGAAACTGAATGAGTCACGTTCGCTACGGCTACCTTCTGATTAGGGCGCTGCTGATTACCACATTGTTCGGAACAGCCGCAGCCAAGGCCGCTTCGCAGGAAGAAAAGGATTCCTGGGTGGCCGCCAACGTCGTCGGTACGCCCGAGGCCTATCAAAGTTTCCTCGAATCCCACCCGACCAGCACCTTTGCTGAAAAGGCGTTTTCCGCGATCGCCAAAACTATACCGGCAAAACCAAAGAAAAAGGTGGTTGTTCCGCCGAAGGTGGTTGCGCCAAAGAAGACCAAACCCGGACCGACCAAATCGGCCAAGGGGCCTTCAGGCGGGAAGAGCGGCTCCGGCGTCTACTGATGCGTAATCGCGTCGCCAGTATTATTTTTTTCTGCGTCGTCGTCGGGATGGTGTCCGGATGCGTGACGACGCCGTTCCCCCGTGCCAAATCGGCTGCGGTTTCTCCAAAAAAGGTCGGGAATGATGTTGGATCCCTGTTGACGGCGTCCCGAACCCTGGATTCCGGACGTGGCGCGAAACTGCTTTTGTCCAAGGGCTTCATGAACCCGATAGACGATGGTCTTCGCAAGAGAATTTCGAGCCGAACGATCTTCATCGGCGACGCGGCCATCTATTTTACCTCAAAGGGCGAAGCGATCATTGACGATCGCAGCGGTGCCAAGAAACTGAAAAGCAAAGGGAAATGGACCATCCAAGGTGGCCGGGTTTGCTACAGCGTGCGGGCGGGCCACAAGTTTTGCACCGGCGTCTTTGTGCGCAAGGACGAAACCCTGTGTTGGCCGGGCATGGGAACCTGGGAGGATGACACCGGCTTTCTTAGCCGTTGCGTCATCTACAAGGGCAACGGGACCAAAGGTAAAAGGCCCGCGGTGGCGCACCTGGCGAAAACCCCGGCGGCTGTAAAGAAGCCCGCCGGGCGACGCCAACAACTGGCGGGTCAATTAACGTCCGTCCGCTTGGCGGAACTTTCCACGGGAAATACGTTGAAAATCGGTCGCTCGCTAATTCATTACGGGCACGGTGGCATCGTTCAGGCGCGCGATTTTTCCTATGCCAAACCAATGGGAAGCCGGGGAACCTGGCGCGTAAAGGGCGACCGGCTGTGTCATTCCGTTGGTCGCGGCCATGAATTTTGCCTGTCCCAGTCCGAGGCCAGGGACGGAGGGCTGACCTGCCGCCCCGATTTCGCGGGTGGGGGCGACCCCGGCGAGTTCGCCAAGCCGTGCGTCTGGATGTCGGGCGATGCGACGGCGGGGGCGTCATCGCGGGTTCTGGCTTCGGCCGCCGCCAATACCGGAGCCACGCAAGCGGTCGATTTACTGACCTTCTGGCACTATCAGGCGGTTGGCGGGGGCGAGCTATCTTCGAGCTTGACCGGCAATACACTGATCATGGGCGCCACGCGGCTGTATTTTGAACCCGGGGGAAGTGTTCGTATCGTGGATCGCACCATGGGGCGGCGTCTCGGCAGTTCCGGCAACTGGCTGGTGTCATCCAACGGGCTTTGCCATTCCGTGCGTACGGGCCACCGGTTTTGCACGGGTGTTTTCCGCTATGGTTCCGACTACATCTGCCAGCCCGGCAGCAACAAAACGGCGGACGGTGCTTCTTCTTTCCGTGAATGTTCCATCGTTCGCGGTGATCAATCCGGGTGACATCCGGGTTTATGTAGCCGACCAGTACCCGCGCAACTCCTTGTCGCCACGCAGGCTGAACACGCATTCCTCGACAAAGCGGGCGATTTCGGTTGCGCCGTTGGTCGCATCCAACGATGCGCACCGTTGGCGGATGTCGGCTCGCGCGGTTTCATCCAGCAAGCGTTCGACGCAGGCGCGCGCCTTGTACATTTCGCGGGTTCGCAGGCACACGCCCAGCCCGTTTCGCTCGGCGAATTGCGCGCGGGCCAGTTGTTCGTCCATCATCGGGTTTTCGTTGGGAACAAAAATGCTTGGAACGCTCGCGAACAGAAGCTCGTGAAAGCCGTTATATCCGGCCGCACTCACCGTGAAATCAAAAGCGTTAAAATATTTTCCCAATGGATAGGCGCGAACGCGCTTCACCCCGTCCGGGAGAGGCGCGGGTTCATGTGAAATCAACCATTCGGCGACCACGATCTGCGTGTCCGGCTCTTGCGAAAGGCGATTGATTACAGCGTCTTGCACCTCGGCGTAATCGTAATTGTTTTGCGAGCCCAGCTGGATCAGCACGACGGTTCCGTCCGCGTTCAGGCCAAGCTCCCTGCGGGCATCGTCACGGGCCAAAAGTTCCTCGCTGTCCAGCAGGCGCACCGGAGCAACGTTGCGGGTTCTGCCCCGATAAAGCGTGGTCAGGCCGCTGTCGTAGTCACCGGCAACTTCCCCTTGTTCGATGACGGCATCGAAAGAGGATTCGCGGCGGATGTTTTCCTCGGCCCGCGCCCCGGGACGCCATAACGCCCGGCGGCACCAGACGGACAGACAGCCCGGATTATCCTGTAGTGCGCCGGTCAATCCCCCATAGGCGACATTGCCGTCGAAAACCAGGATCGACGGGTCATAGAAACTGATCAGTTCGTTGATTTCGTGGCGAAGGAAATGGTTCCACGAAGCCATGTCGCATCGCAAGTGGCCGTGGAAGGGAATGTACTCGCACATGAACCCCTGGTCATGAACCACCCGGAAGGCCTGGGACATGGTGGCGAAGACGGGTTGAATATCGGGCGCGCATCGACGCGCCACAGCCAGCATTCGCGTTAAATGCCCCATGCCGACACCGTTGGAGGTGACGAACAACGCGCGCCGCTGTGCTCTGGGAAGGGGTTTCTTTGCCGCCTTCTTTTTGCGGGGCGGACCGACCAGTTTTTTCAATCGCTTGGCGTAGGCTTCATGACTGAACTTCTCGCGAACGACCGCATCGGCTTTCTTTCGCTGAGCAATAACGGCTGACTTGTCCAAATAATAACGCTGAACCGTATCGCGTACGTCTTGTGGTTCGGCATAAATCGCACCATCGCCAAACAAAACTTCGAAATGGCGTGGCAATATTGCCAGCGCGCCATTGGCCATGGCTTCAACGATCACCCGACCGAACGCCTCGACCCATGTGCTGTGGTGGTGGTAGACGAAAAAGTCGATTGAGCTGAGAAACTGGACGGGGTCCACGGAATTGAACGGCAGCATCTCCCAGTTCGCCGGAATGGAGCCCACATGTTCGGTCAGGAAATCACCCGCGCCGAGGATTCTTACCTTGAAGGCGGGATCGTCCGGGTAGGCGGCCAGCGTAGTTTCGGGGTCGTCCGGCCACTTCAGATAGTCGGGTCGGCTGTGGCGGCCGATAACGGGAATGTCGCCTACGAAGCGATCACGTTTGCCCGCCCAGGCATCGACGTCGACGATCTCAAACCAATCGTCGTCGAACAGCGGGGGCGGATTGGAGACCGCCCCCGGTTGCGGGCGCGCCAGCGGACCCACCGGCGACCACAGAACGTCTCCGCCCAGTGATTCCTGGACGTTGGCGTCGATTGTCTGCCAGTCGTAACAAGGCTGTCCGGCCCCGTCGATCAGAGGATGATTGATGATCAGTAGTTTGCGCTCCGCCGTGATGCGAAGGGGTCGGCTCGGCAAATGCGTGAACACTTGCGGATGGTAGGCCAGCGCCAGAGCCGCGGAAATTTCCTGATCGGGGTCAACCAGTTCGGCCAGCCCCTCGTCCAGACATTCCCTGATGCGCGGGTGAAACGGATGCGGGTATTTCAGCACCGGTCCCTTGATCTGGACCAGCGCCGTTCGATAGCCCTTTTTGGCCTGTGCGCGAATGTGTTCGGACATACCTGCGGCGACGCCGCCGGGAAAGCGCAAATCCCCGATAATGACGATATCGAAAGGTCCTTGGGACATGTTTTCAGCTTTCCCGTACGATTTTCGCTTCGCGGTTGTTGGCGATCAGCGATTACCAACATATCATAGGAGGCAGCGTCGACGGAGGCGAGGATATTGAGCGAAGAAGATGGCGGAATAGCCGATCCGGTCGAAGAGGCCTTGGCCATGACCGATGAAGGTGAACGCGATGCGGTTCGCGAGCATCTTGCTCGCGAGGTTATGCGTCTGCGCGAGGAGGTCGAGGAAAAGAACGCCGAGATCTGGTCCCTCAACCGGGAACTGGGCGCGCTTGAGCAATTTGCGAGTGACGAAGGATTGCACGCAGTTTCTCTGGTTTCCCGGATTTCCGAATTGGCCGTGGCCGTCCTGCGCCGTGTGGGTCTGGTCAAAAAGGCCCCGCCGCAAGGCGATGACGACGATGGGTCCAGCGGCGGGGTGTTTGATGGGTACATGCACCGCGATCCCCTGATACCCTTCGGGCAGCTAAACGCGGGCAAGAAGATCATCGCCGTGACCGCGTTCGAATTGTCGCGCGATGACATGAAAAAGGTTTTGGGAACGGTCGAACGCTATTGCGCTAAGCGTGATGCAGCTCCCGTTTTTCTCACCGATTCCGTCTGGTCCGAGGATTTCCGCGAGGCAGGTTTCGCCTTCGAGTATTTTCCGTCAGTTATCGTTCGCGATGAATTTGCCGATGGTCTTGACTGGCCCCTCTACCTGAAACGCCGGATCAGGCTGTTCCGCCGCAAATGGGACCCCGCCGGGTTTATATCGTTCGGAACGCAAGTTTCGGTGGATTAAGGTGGCATTGCGCCGGGGCTGGTTTATTTCGTGCCGCAAACGTGTAATTCGGTCTGGTTTTTTTTGAGGATCGATAGGATCGATTTCGGCGGCGCTTCATCCGTGAACAGAGCCGAAACTTCCGCCATGTCACCTTGGCGAACGACGGCGGTTCGATCAAACTTGGTGTGATCGACCGCCAGCAGAACCTTTCGCGCGTTTCGAACCATCGCTTGCGCCGTCGAAACCTCATCGGCATAGAAATCGAGCAGGGTGCCGTCAGCCTCTATGGCGCCAACGCTGATGATGGCAAAATCGACCCGGTACTGCTCAATCGTTTCGATTGCCGCCGCCCCCACGATGCCGCCGTTATGTGGGCGAATGGAGCCGCCTGCCAACGAGACCGAAAAATCGGCCTCCGAGTGCAGGGCAACGGCGGCATGAAGGTTGTTGGTAATGATCCTGAGCCCTTTGCGTCTTAACAGAGCGCGGGCAGCCATTTCCATGGTGGTTCCGATGGTCATGAAAACCGACGCGCCATCCGGGACAAAGTCGGCAATCGCGTTGGCGATGGCTTCCTTTTCATTCAGTTGCGCAATTCGCCTGGCCGCAAAATCCGTATTTACGATGCTGGACGGAAGGCCCGCGCCTCCGTGGTGGCGAACGAGATGCCCTGCGTTGCAAAGGGTTTTGATGTCGCGGCGAATCGTCTGTGAGGTAACGGCGAAATCAACGGCCAGTGCCTCAACCGTGACAAAGCCGCGCCGACGCACCATTTCAAAAATCGCATCCCGCCGTTCGCGGCCCTTTGTGGACATTCACCCGAAACCTTATTTGCCAATCAACAACCCCAATCAACAACCGGGGAGCGCAATCAATTGTTATTCCTCGATTGTGTGAAGCCTACATCCGTCGCGCGGGTTCGTCAAAGCAACGCTTGGCATTGATGTCGCCAACAGTCTATCGTCGGGTGATTAGCACACCGTGAGGGAGTGTCTCATGCCAACAGTCGGGGTAGATGTCCCCAGGATAATTGCCCACCGCGGAGCCAGCGGTCATGCGCCGGAAAACACCAATGCGGCTTTTCGCAAGGCAGCCGAACTGGGCGCGACGTGGGTCGAATTCGACGCCAAACTAACCCGCGACAATCACGCCATCCTGATGCATGACGACGAACTTGACCGAACCACCAACGGCGCAGGCAAAGTCGCCGAGACAGATTGGGCGGATATTTCGGGTCTGGATGCCGGAAGCTGGTATGCGGGCGAGTTCGCGGGCGAACCCGTGCCGACCCTTTCGTCGACCATCGGGGTTTTGGCTGAACTGGGGCTGGGCGCGAATGTCGAAATAAAACCCTGTCCGGGCCGCGAGGCGGAAACCGGGCATATGGTGGCCGCCCAGTTGGTGGAGGAATGGCCCGCATCCCTTCCCGTTCCGCTGATTTCCAGTTTCAGCGCCGATAGCCTGGTGGCGGCCCGGGATGTCGCGCCGCAAATTCCCCGCGCCTTTTTGGCCCGGCGAATTAAGCTGGACTGGAACGAACAACTATCTGCCCTGAAATGCAACGCCCTGCACACGAACCATAAGTACATAAACGCCGTTGAATTGGGGCAGCTGCGCGCCGCCGGATACGCCGTTCGGGTTTACACCGTGAACGATGTGGCGCGCGCGCGCGAACTTTTCGAATGGGGGGTGGACGGCATTATCACCGACTATCCCGACCGCATGGCCGCCATATAGTCGCCCAAGTCGGATTTCGCCGCATCGTCCATATGCAGCCCGCATTTGGTTCGCCGCCACAAAACGTCTTCGGGCGTGGTCGCCCATTCGTGTTCTGCTAGGAAATCGACCTCGCGGGCGAACAGGCCCGCGCCGAAATCCCGACCCAGATCGTTTGCGGTTTTCGCATCACCCAGTACGTCATATGTGCGTGTACCGTGCCGCCGGGCCAGCCTAAACAGGAAATCTGCGTCCAGTTTCGGATAGGCGGTTTCAAGATCGGAAACCAAGTGATCGAAACTGGCGCCGGGAACGTCGCCGCCGGGCAGCGGGGCCGACCAGGTCCAAGGGTTGCCCATGTTCGGGAAGAACCGGCGGATCTTGTCCATCACCTGTTCGGCCAGAGAGCGATAGGTCGTCAGCTTGCCGCCAAAAACGGAAAGAATGGGCGCGTCATCGACACTTCCGTCGAGTTCGAGAACGTATTCGCGGGTCACGGCAGACGGATTGTCGGACGCGTCGTCGAACAGTGGACGGACGCCTGAATAGGACCAGACGATATCCTCCGGCGAAATGCTTTTCTTGAAATACCGGTTGACGCATTTGCACAGGTAGTCAGCTTCCGACCCATCCATGGAGACGTTTGCCGGGTCTGCATCGAAACCGATATCCGTGGTGCCGATCAGCGAAAATTCACCTTCATAAGG
The DNA here is from genome assembly GCA_018648445.1 of Rhodospirillales bacterium. Next base: position 70,484 of record JABGRG010000002.1, read on the forward strand.
AATAACGAAAATGATCCGGCGATCCGGGTTTTGCAGAATGTAGGCCTGATCGTCTTCGTATAGGCGTGGGACCACAATGTGGCTTCCCTTGACCAACCGGACTCCCGACGTGCTATGCGAGACAATGACGTTGTCCAAAACATCACGAACCCACGGCCCTCCGGCGTTAATCAAAAGCCGTGCGTGAACCGTTTCTTCGTCGCCGGTTTGCGAATTCTCCAGACGTACCCGCCAGCGCCCAAAGGCCCGTTTGGCATGAACGACGCGGGTGTGGGTGCTGATGCGTGCGCCGTTCTGTTGGGCGCTTAGAGCATTCAGGACAACCAGCCGCGCATCATCGGCCCAACAGTCCGAGTATTCGAACCCGCGCCGGTTCTCGGGCTTTAGCGGTTGTCCGGCGGGGTGGCGGGACAAATCAAGCCCAAGGGAATCGGGAAGTTGCTGATTGCGACCCATGTAGTCGTAGATCAAAAGCCCGGTGCGGATCAGCCAGGCCGGGCGCGCCGTATGCTGGTGCGGCAGCACGAAGCGCATGGGCCGAATGATGTGGGGCGCCTTGGCCAGCAAGACCTCGCGTTCCAGCAGAGCCTCGCGAACCAGACGGAACTCACCGTATTCAAGATAGCGCAGGCCGCCGTGGATCAGCTTGCTGCTGGCCGACGACGTTGCGCTGGCCAGGTCGTTTTGCTCGCAAAGGATGACCGAGAGACCGCGTCCGGCGGCGTCACAGGCGATACCCGCTCCGTTAATGCCGCCGCCGATGACAAGGATGTCAAAGATGTGAGGTTGAGCCATATAACTTTCTAGCGTTTTCGTTTTAGAAAATATATGATCGTTTTCGCACATTTCCAGGCGGACTTAATGCAATACGACGTATCAATTATCGGGGGAGGGGTCATTGGCTGCGCCATTGCGCGCGAACTGGCCCGTTTTCGCCTGCGCGTAATCCTTCTTGAAAAGGAATGCGAAGTTGGATTCGGCACCAGCAAATCCAACAGTGGCATCATTCACGCAGGCCACCACAGTTCGACCGGTATGCTCAAGGGAAACCTTGAGTGGGTGGGCAACCAAAAATGGGATACCCTGTGCGAACAGCTTGGCTTCGGGTTCGAGCGCATTGGCGAATTGACGATTGCCTTTACCGAGGACCAACGCAAAACCCTGAGCCATCTTTTGAAGCAGGGTGGTGAAAAGGGCGTTCCGGGCCTGGAGATATGGGAGCCCGAACGAATTCGTGCCGAAGAGCCGGCGCTTACCCATGATATTCTGGCCGCACTTTATGCGCCGACGGCGGGTGTTGTTAATCCCTACGAAGCCTGCTTTGCCCTGATTGAAAGCGCGCGCCAAAACGGTGTCGAAATAGCCGTCGATTTTCCGGTCGAAAGCCTCTCGCGCGATGATGACGGATGGATTGTGCGCGGTCCTAATCGCGAGATCGCTTCGCGCTTCGTCATCAATGCCGCCGGGATTTTCGCCGACAGGGTGGCCGAGATGGCCGGGGTCGGAACTTTTCGCATTCATCCGCGCAAGGGCGAGGAATACCTGCTGGACAAGCGCCTCAAGGGCTTGGTCAAGAAAATCATTTTCCCGGTGCCGACGCCGACTTCCAAGGGCATATTGGTCATCCCCACATTCGACGGGACGCTGATGGTCGGACCGACCGCGGTTGAAACCGAGGACCGGGAAGATATCACCACATCTCTGGCCGGATCGGACGAAGTGTTCGCCAGTGTCCAGAACGTGGTTCCCGGCATCAGCGAACGCGACTGCATCGCCGAATTCGCAGGACTTCGCGCAGTCGCCGACGGGGATGATTTCATTATCGGGACGACGCCAGCCAGAGGCTTTATTAACGTTGCCGGAATTCAGTCGCCGGGACTGACGGCCGCCCCCGCCATTGCCGAGATGGTGGCGGATATCCTGGCCGACGAAGGCCTGCGTCTGGACGAGGACGATCAATTCGATCCGGCGATACCGCTTCCCGTTCGCTTCGCCACGCTGCCTGTCCAGGAACAGATCAGGCTGGCCAGGGAAGACAAGCGCTACGGCCATATCGTCTGCCGTTGCGAGCATGTCAGCGAAAAGGAAACGGTCGATTCCATTCATCGCGGCGCCCATACGCTGGACGGCATCAAGTTTCGCACCCGGGCCGGAATGGGGCGCTGTCAGGGCGGATTTTGCACTTGGCGCTGCATGGAGCTTCTGGCTCAGGAACTGGACGTGCCGATCACCGATATCACCAAACGCGGCGGCGGATCGTGGGTGGCGATCCCGCGCGAGGACGGAGGTGGGTCGTGATTACGCGCAAGCGCAAACATATCGAGCCGCTTTATGACGTGGTCATCGCAGGTGGCGGTCCGGCGGGACTGGCCGCAGCCTTGGGTGCGCGTGAAAAGGGGGCCGAGAAAATCCTCATTGTGGATCGCGAGGCGGAAGCCGGAGGCATTCTTTGGCAGTGTATCCACTCGGGCTTCGGGCTGCATCATTTCAAGGAGGAACTGACCGGCCCCGAATACGCCCAGCGTTACCTTGAACAGGTGTTGGAGAAGGATATCCATGTTCTGACCGACACCTTCGTTGCCGATATTGATCGCGATAAACGCCTGAAATTGATGACCGGGCAGGACGGAATCCAGGTGATCGAGGCCAAGTCCATGATCATGGCCATGGGTGCGCGCGAACGGACGCGCGGTGCCATCCGAATTCCGGGGGGGCGTCCCGCAGGCGTCATGACGGCCGGGCTGGCCCAAAAGCTGGTCAACATGCACGGGCTTTTACCGGGGCGCAAAGTGGCCATTCTGGGGTCCGGCGATATCGGTCTGATCATGGCGCGGCGTCTTACCCTGGAAGGGGTCGAGGTGATGGGTGTTTTCGAGATAATGCCCCACGCCAACGGGCTTAGCCGCAATGTCGTTCAATGCCTACACGACTTCGATATCCCGCTTCATCTATCAACCACGGTGGCCCAGATTCATGGGCGCGATCGGGTCGAGATGGTAAGCGTGGCCCCCGTCGATGAAAACTTCCAGCCGATCCGCGAAAAGGCGTGGGATGTGGAATGCGACACCTTGTTGCTGTCCATCGGTCTGATCCCCGAGAACGAACTTTCGCGGCAATTGAATTTGCGAATGGACCCGGTGACCGGTGGCCCCATCGTCACCAGCGGCATGGAAACGTCCATGGACGGGGTGTTCGCGGGCGGCAATGTGGTTCATATCCACGATCTGGTGGATTTTGTCAGTCAGGAATCGTTGCTGGCCGGTCGCGGTGCTGGCGAATACGTCACCGGCGATCATCCTCCGGTTGATAACATCCGATTGTCGCCGGGCGAAAACGTGGCTTATTGCGTGCCTCACACCATATCCACCGACCGACCGCATACGGTTTATTTCCGTGTGCGCAAACCGCTGGAGAAATGCTCGATCCGCTTCGGCGACGTGTTGGAAAAAAAGCTGTCCTACGTGTTCCCCGCCGAAATGGTGACGCTCAAGGTTCAACCCAAGTTTTTGCAAAAATTCCACGGTGACGCGTTAAGCGTCGACGTGGTTCCCCGCGATTAAAGGACGACGGCGAAATGGTTCCGGAAAATACATCCAACTACCTGTGCATTGGTTGCCCGCTGGGCTGCCGGCTAGAGGTGGAACAGGACGTTAAGACCGACGAAATCGTCGAGGTGCGCGGATGGTCGTGCAAAAAGGGAGACCGGTACGGACGACAGGAACATGTTGACCCGCGCCGCATGGTCACCACCACGGTTCGCATCGACGGTGCGGCCTTGGCCCGCCTGCCGGTCAAAACCAGCGATGAAGTTCCCAAGCAACTGGTTGCGGAAGTTTGCCGTCTTCTTCAAGGCGTGTCGGTCGACGCGCCTGTATCCGTCGGCGACGTCATCATCGGCGACATTGCAGGCACCGGCGCTGACATCGTCGCCACCCGCGATATGTCGTAATCAGGGTGCCACGAATATCTCGACGCTGTGTTTTTCCAAAAGGTCGCGGATTGGCGCCGGCGGGGAGCGGTCGGTGAACAGCGCCGAAACCTGATCGATCTGACCCAGCCGGACCATGGCGTTGCGCCCGAATTTGGTGTGGTCGGCGACCAGGAATACGCGGCGTGAATTCTCGATAATGGCCTGGGCGACCCGGACTTCGCGGTAGTCGAAGTCCAGCAGAATGCCGTCGGAATCGATACCGCTGATGCCGATGATGCCCACGTCGACCTTGAACTGCGAAATCAAATCGATGGTGGGTTCGCCAATGATGCCCTTATCGCGGCTGCGCACCACCCCGCCCGCGACGATCACCTCGAAATCGGGGTTCGAGCACATGATGCCGGCGACGTTGAGGTTATTGGTGATGATCCGCAAGCCGTTGCGATTTAGGAGGGCCTTGGCCGCCTCTTCCGTGGTCGTGCCGATATTGATAAATAACGATGCGTGATCCGGAATGTGTTCGGCCAAAATGGTCGCGATTCGGCGCTTTTCATCCAGACAAAGGACCTGACGCGTCGAATAGGCGACGTTCTGCACGCTGGACGTTACACCTGCGCCGCCGTGGTGGCGCTCGACCAACCCCATGTCGCTAAGCTGATTGATGTCGCGGCGCACGGTTTGCGGCGTTACGCCAAAGCGTTGCGATAACGCTTCCACGCTCACGTAACCCTGTCTTTGAACGAGCTCCAGGACCTTTTCCTGACGCGGGTTGGGTTTCAGCATAAATATCGACCTCCGCGACCTCTCTATCATATTCCCGGCGAGGGTCCAAATTTCGAAAACGAAAACAATTGATTTTCGATATCGAAAACAACCTCCTTGACAGAGGAAGGGTTCGCCAACATCATCGATATCCGGCATGCGCAACGCGAAAACCTGGGGAGGTTGTGTGACGTGACCGACAAAGCCTGCATCCTTGCCATCGATCAGGGAACAACGAGCACACGCGCTATCCTGTTTGATGCCGAGTGTTCCGCGCAGGCTTCCGCGCAAATCGAATTGCCGCAGATATTTCCCCATGATGGCTGGGTCGAACACGCGCCCGAGGAAATCTGGTCGGCGACTGTTGCCGTCTGCCGCGAGGTAATGACCGAAAAGGGCATCAGCGCCGCCGAAGTTGCCGCCATCGGCATCACCAATCAGCGCGAAACCGTCGTCATTTGGGACCGCAAGACCGGTCGACCCATCCATAACGCAATCGTCTGGCAGGATCGCCGCACGGCTGAATTCTGCCGCGAGTTGAGCGCCGCCGGTCATGAAAACATGGTGCGGCGCAAGACCGGTCTGGTCATTGATCCTTATTTTTCCGGCACCAAAATCACGTGGCTGCTTGATAACGTGTCCGGTGCGCGCGAGGCCGCCGAGCGGGGCGATCTTGCCTTTGGCACCATCGATTGCTTTTTGCTGTGGCGGCTGACCGGCGGCAAGGTTCATGCGACCGACGCCACCAACGCGTCGCGCACCATGGCCTTCAACATCCACACTCAGGACTGGGATGACGAACTTCTGGACATGCTGCGCATCCCACGCGCGCTTTTTCCCGAAGTGCGCGATAACGCCGCCGACTTCGGGCACACGGAAGCCTCGCTTTTCGGCGGCGAGATTGCCATCGGCGGCATGGCGGGCGATCAGCATGCGGCGACGGTGGGGCAGGCGTGCTTCGAACCGGGCATGATCAAAAGCACCTACGGCACCGGTTGTTTCGCGGTGCTGAACACCGGCGAGAAGGCCGTCGAGTCTAAAAACCGGTTGCTGACGACGCTGGCCTATCGGCTGGACGGAAAGCCGACCTATGCCATCGAAGGCAGCATCTTTGTGGCCGGAGCCGCCGTGCAGTGGCTGCGCGACGGATTGCGCGTGATTGCCAGCGCGCCCGATTCCGAGGCCATTGCGCGAAGCGTCGAGAATTCCGGCGGTGTATATCTGGTTCCGGCCTTCGTCGGTCTTGGTGCGCCCTATTGGGACCCCGACGCGCGCGGTGCAATTTTGGGCCTGACACGGGATTCCGGTATTCCCCATATCGTGCGCGCAACGTTGGAATCGGTCTGTTATCAGACCCGCGATTTGATGGCTGCCATGCAGGACGACGGTGCCGCCGAGCCCAAGGCCCTGCGCGTCGACGGCGGCATGGTCGCCAACGATTGGGTTATTCAATACCTGTCGGACATTCTTGGAATTCCGGTGGAACGACCCACCGTAATCGAAACTACCGCCGTGGGGGCCGCCTTTTTGGCGGGGCTCAATGTCGGACTGTACAGTTCTCTCAGGGATATTTCGGTGCGTTGGCGGCGCGACCGCCTGTGCGAACCGAATATGAAGGAGGCCGATCGTAATCGGCTTTATGCCGGCTGGCTTGATGCCGTCGGACGTGTACGAAGTCAGACGCAAACCTGATTAACGATACAGCCGTCCCAAAACGGAACGAAGGCGGCGAAACTCTGTTTTGAAATGCCCAAAGACTGAATTCCGGATCGAAGGTTCGGTTTCGGGATTACGTGTTTACACAGGAATGGAGGAGGCTATGAAGTTTAAACATACCGCTATTTCCGTTGCCGTTGCTGCCATGGTTGGGGGTGTTGTAGGCAGTGCGAGCGCGGCGACCGAAATTCAATGGTGGCACGCCATGGGTGGCGCGCTGGGCGAGCGCGTTAACGACATTGCGCTCAACTTCAACAAATCCCAAAGCGAATACAAGGTTGTTCCCAGCTACAAGGGGAACTACAGCGAAACCATGACGGCGGGCATCGCCGCCTACCGCGCCAAGAAACCGCCGCACATCCTGCAGGTGTTCGAGGTTGGCACGGCCACCATGATGGGCGCCAAGGGCGCCGTTGTTCCGGTCTACAAACTTATGGCCGATACCGGTCAGGCGTTTAACGCCAATGACTATATTTCGGCTGTGACCGGTTACTACACGACGACGGACGGCAAGATGCTGTCGGTTCCGTTCAATTCATCGACGCCGGTGTTCTGGTACAACAAGGAAGCCTTCAAGAAGGCCGGTCTGGATGTGAATAACCCGCCGAAAACGTGGCCCGAAGTTGCGGCCGCCGGCAAGAAACTGATTGCCGCCGGTTACAAGTGCGGTTTCAGCACGGCCTGGATTTCCTGGATTCACCTGGAAAACTTCAGCGCCTGGCATGACGTGCCTTTCGGTACCAAGGAAAACGGCTTTGCCGGTGTTGATACCGAGTTCACGTTCAACAGCCCGCTGCACGTGAAACACATTCAGCAACTGGCCGACTGGCAGAAGGAAGGCATCTTCGTTTACGGCGGTCGTCGTAACCTGGGCAATCCCAAGTTCATCGGCGGCGAATGCCCGATGTATACGGAAAGTTCAGCCGGATACGGCAGCTTCAAAGCGGGTGCCAAGTTTGAATTCGGCGTCGGCAACCTTCCCTACTGGCCCGATCAGAAGGGTGCGCCGCAAAACACCATTATCGGCGGAGCCAGCTTGTGGGTCCTGGGTGGTCACAGCGCAGCCGAAAACAAGGGCGTCGCCAAGTTCTTCAACTTCCTGTCGCTGCCCATGGTCCAGGCTTATTGGCACGCCTATACGGGTTACGTGCCGATCACAACGGCGGCCTATGATCTGATGAAGGGGGTCAAGTACTACAAGGACTTCCCGGGCCGCGATATTCCGATCCTGCAAATGAGCTCGAAGAAGCCGACGGCCAATTCCAAGGGCCTTCGTTTCGGTAGCTTCAATACGGTTCGGGGCTTCATCTACGAAGAACTCGAAGCCATTTTTGCGGGTAAGAAGACGGCCAAGCAGGGCCTTGACAACGCGGTTAAGCGCGGCAATGTGGCGTTGCGCAAGTTCGAAAAGACCCAATAACGGCTAATTGGATTGGGGACCGGCGACGATTGTTGTCGGCGGTCCCCGTCCGCCCCTTAGGACGCCAAAATGGAAAAACGGGTCGTTTTTAATAACAAGGTTCTGCCCTATCTGCTGATTGCTCCGCAGATAATCGTCACCCTTGTCTTTTTCATCTGGCCCGCCTCGCAGGCGCTGTTTCAATCAATGCTGATCGAAGATCCGTTCGGCATAAGTACGCAATTCGTTTGGTTTGAAAATTTTGTTGATCTGTTTGAAGACCCCGACTATTTGAATTCGGCTAAGGTGACGGCGGTTTTCAGCTTTTCTGTTGCCATTGCGGCGCTGGCTTGTGCGCTTTATCTGGCAGTTCAGGCTGATCGCGTCATTAAAGGGGCGACCACCTATAGAACCCTGTTGATCTGGCCCTATGCCGTGGCCCCGGCGGTTGCTGGTGTTTTGTTCCTGTTTATGTTCAATCCGAATCTGGGCCTGGTGGTTTTTTCGCTGCGCAGCCTGGGGTACGACTGGAACCACGCGCTGAACGGACCGCAGGCCATGAGTTTGGTTATCGTCGCTGCGGCGTGGCGGCAAATCAGCTACAATTTCTTGTTCTTCCTGGCCGGTATGCAGGCAATTCCCAAATCCCTGATCGAGGCTGCCGCCATTGACGGGGCAAAACCGGCGCGGCGTTTCTGGACTATTGTTTTCCCGCTGTTGACGCCGACCACCTTCTTCTTGTTGGTAATGAACATCGTCTACGCGTTCTTCGATACCTTCGGCATCATCCATCAGGTCACCGAAGGCGGACCGGCAGCGGCGACCAATATCATGGTCTACAAGGTGTTCAGCGATGGGTTCCTGGGCTTGGATCTGGGCGGCTCGGCGGCCCAGTCGGTGGTTCTGATGGTCATCGTTATTTCGCTGACCGTGGTGCAGTTCCGCTATATCGAACGGAAGGTCCACTACTAATGGTCGAGAACCGTGGCTGGCTATTAATACTGACCCATGTGGTCCTGATTTTGGGTGTGGGCATCCTCGCCTTTCCCATCTGGGTCGCTTTCGTCGCTTCGACGCACGAATTGGAAACGCTTCTGATCCCACCAACGCCATTGCTTCCGGGCACCGAATTCTTCGAGAATTATTACAAAGCGCTGACCCAGGGGGCCAAGGCCGTTGGCGCCCCCGTCTGGCAGATGATGTTCAACAGCCTGATCATGGCCTTGGGCATAACGTTTGGCAAAATCACCATCTCGATGCTGGCGGCCTTCGCCATTGTTTATTTCAAGTTCCGTTTCCGCATGTTCTTTTTCTGGATGATTTTTATCACCCTGATGCTGCCGGTCGAGGTGCGTATTCTGCCCACCTACAAGGTGGTGTCGGATTTGGGCATGCTGGACAATTACGCGGGCCTGACCATCCCCCTGATCGCGTCAGCCACGGCGACCTTCCTGTTTCGCCAGTTCTTCATGACCGTGCCCGACGAACTTTCGGAAGCCGCGCGTGTGGACGGCGCGGGGCCGATGCGGTTTTTCAAGGACATCCTGTTCCCCATGTCGCGCACCAACATCGCGGCGTTGTTCGTGATTTTGTTTATTTACGGATGGAACCAGTATCTGTGGCCGCTTTTGATCACTACGGACGAAAGCATGTACACCATCCTGATCGGCATCAACCGCATGCTGGCGGTGGGTGACTCACAGGCCGAATGGCAGATCATCATGGCCACGACCATGCTGGCGATGGTTCCGCCGGTAGCCGTGGTCGTCTTTATGCAAAAAATGTTCGTCCAGGGTATGACCGAGACCGAGAAGTAGGAAAAATTCATGGCCGAAGTAAAACTACGCGACGTGCGCAAATCCTACGGTGACCTCGAAGTCATCCACGGCGTCGATTGCGACATTGCCCACGGCGAACTGATTGTCGTGGTCGGGCCAAGTGGCTGCGGCAAATCGACCGTGTTGCGCATGATTGCCGGACTTGAACAAATTTCAGCGGGCGAAATCAGCATTGGCGACAAGGTGGTCAACAACCTGGAACCGGCGGAACGCGATATCGCTATGGTCTTCCAGAATTACGCGCTGTATCCGCATATGACGGTCTACAACAACATGGCTTATGGCCTGAAAATCAGGGGCATGAGCAAGACCGAGATTGACGAGCGCGTGAACAAGGCTGCCGAAATTCTGGAACTTGGTGATTATCTTTTGCGCAAACCGCGCCAGCTTTCCGGCGGCCAGCGCCAGCGCGTTGCCATGGGCCGCGCCATCGTTCGCGAACCGGCTGTCTTTTTATTCGACGAACCGCTTTCCAATCTGGATGCCAAACTGCGCGTTCAAATGCGCCTGGAAATCAAAAAGCTGCAACAGCGCCTGAATATCACCAGCGTCTACGTCACCCACGACCAGGTCGAAGCCATGACGTTGGGCGACCGGTTGATGGTGCTGAGCGACGGCATTGTCGAACAGTTGGGCTCTCCGCTGGAGCTGTACGACACACCGGCCAGCGTTTTTGTCGCCGGTTTCATCGGATCGCCCGCCATGAACTTTCTTGAAGGGCGTATTGGCGAAGGCGGCGCGGCCATCGAACTGACCGGTGGCGGGACGCTGCCGATTTCCAACGGTGGCGCGTCCGCGCATGGCGGCCAAACCGTGACCGTCGGGGTCCGGCCCGAACATTTCGAACTGGCTGACGACGGTTCCGCCGACGCGCGCGTTTCCGTTGACGTCATCGAGGAATTAGGGGCCGACACCATTATTCACGGCAAATTCGGTAAAGACGACGCCGATCTTACGGTACGCCTGCCGGGCTATCGCGACGCCAAAACAGGCGGTGAAATCGCCGTGCGGGTAACCCCCGAACACATCCATGTATTTGACCAAGACACCGGCAAGCGCCTTGCCAACACCTAAGAAATTCTCTGCCTTACCGCAGCGGAAATCAGTTCACTAACGACAACCACGCCGAAGACGCTAACCAGCATCAGGCCGACTTCCTGCCATTGGAACTGGTTGATCGACGAATACAGCAAGATGCCGATACCGCCACCGCCGACGAAGCCCAAAACCGTGGACTCGCGGATGTTGATGTCCCAGCGGTAAACAGTGGTTCCGTAAATCACCGGCAGAACCTGCGGCAGAATACCGATCCACAGCACCTGAAGGCGTGACGCCCCCGTCGCTTCGATGGCTTCAACCGCGCCTTCATCTATTTCCTCGATGGCTTCGGCGACAAGTTTGCCCATGAAGCCGATGGATCGGAATGCAATGGCCCAAATTCCGGCCACCGGTCCGGGGCCGAAAATAGCCACGAACAGGAGCGCCCAAACCACCGTGTTGACCGAACGCGAGGCAACCAGAATGAAGCGTCCGATAAACCAGGTGACGGAATTGAACGTGGTGTTGCGGGCCGCCAGGAAAGCTACCGGGAAAGCCAGTCCGATGGTGACGATGGTACCCAATGTGGCGATGTGAATGGTTTCGATCAGCGGGCCGACAAGGATATCGAGGAAATCCATGTCCGGCGGCCACATGCGGGTTGCCAGATCGGCGAACTGTATATGGGCGTCCAGAAAATACTCCCACGGAATTTCCAGATTATCCACCGCCCACACGGCAATAAACACCGCCGTCAGGTACAGCGCATAGCGCTTGAGCGTCTGCTGCGGGGTGAACCTGCTCCAGACCTCGGGGTAACGTTTGGCGTGCTCCTGCAAGGTCATCTCAGGCGCCCCCGTACCCAGTTCGAGAATATCTCACCTAGGAACACCAGGAAGATGATGGTCAGCAGAATGGCCAAGGAAAAATCGTAGTCGTAGCGGCTGAACGACGCCGCCAGCACCTGACCGATGCCGCCCGCACCCACGATGCCGACCACCGTTGAGTGGCGGATGTTGGCGTCCAGCCGATAGATGGAAACGCCCAGATAGCGCGGCAACGCTTGTGGCGAGATGCAATAGACCAGCAATTTGGGGAAACTGGCTCCCGACGCCCGGATGGCTTCCAGTTTTCCGGGCGGCATGTTTTCGATGTCCTCGGCCAGCATTTTCGAAATGAAACTGACGCTGGCGACAATCAAAGTCAGCACACCGGCCAGCGGGCCAAACCCGAAAATCTTGACGAAAAGAATAGCGACGATGACTTCGTGGAAGGTGCGCGAAAGCACGATTATCGCACGGGCCACCAGATAAATGGGTTTGGGAACCAGATTGATCGCCGCGCACAGGCCCAGCGGGATGGCCAGGATCATGCCGAAGAAGCTGGCGGCTAGCGCCATCTGAACGCTTTCCAAAAGCCCCTTGAGCAAAAGCGACCAGCGCGAAAAGTCGGGCGGAACCATGCGAGCGAACATATCGCCCGCGCGCGGGAAACCGCTCTGTACCCGCCCCCAGTCGACTTCGAGGGAGCCAACCGACCACAGGACATAAAGCACCGCCAGAACCGCCAACCCAATGCGAACAACCGGGTTCTCGATCATCGACGGCGGGCGCCACTTGGTACGCGCGCCCGGTGCGGATTGCGTCGCTTCAGTCGCCATCGGCGACCCCCAGCGAGATCTCTTCTGCCGGTTTTTTCACGTCCGGCAGGATTTCTTGTTCTTCCTCGTCGCCGTTTTCGTCTTCTTCATCGACCTTGCGGATGGTCGTGCTCCAGTCTTCTTCGCCGTAAATGTCGGTCAAGACCTGGGCGGTGACGTCGTTGGCCGTTCCGTCGAAAACAATTTCGCCCGCCGCCAGGCCGACGATGCGATCGGCAAACGTTTGAGCCAGACCGACATCGTGAATGTTGACCAGAGCAGGCGTTCCAAACTCGTGGGCCAGTTCGACCAGAAGGCGCATGATCTGACGCGAGGTTTTCGGGTCCAGGCTGGCGGTCGGTTCATCAACCAAAAGCAGATCGGGTTTTTGCATCAAGGCCCGCGCAATGCCCACACGCTGGCGCTGTCCGCCGGAAAGACTGTCGGCCCTTGTGTCCTGATAGCCGGTCAGTCCGACCCGATCCAGCAACTCGTAGGCTGCGGAGATGTCGGTGGGCGGATATTTGCGGCGGTAGGCCTGCCAGAAACTGACGTACCCCAGCCTGCCCGACAGCACGTTTTCCATGACCGTCAGGCGTTCGACCAGATTGTACTCCTGAAAGATCATCCCCATGCGTCGCCGCGCCTTGCGCAAGTCGTGGCGGCCAAGGGACGCGATATCAAGATCATCCAGCATGATCTTGCCCGCAGTGGGCTCGACCAGACGGTTGATGCAGCGGATCAGCGTACTCTTACCCGCGCCCGATGGGCCGATAATGGCGATGATCTTGGGCTCGTCGACGGTCAGGCTAACGCCGTTCAAGGCGGCTGTGCCCGTCGAATAAATTTTCTTTAAATCGGTGATTTGAAGCATGTCGGCTTTTTGCCTTATGGCCCGGGGAAGACCCGTGACCGCCAAAGACGGCCACGGGCTTCTGTCGTTCGGACGAAGATTATGGTGCTATTTTTTCTTTTTCTTTTTCTTTTTCTTGGCTTCGCGCTTCTTGCGGGCTTTTTCGTCTTCGGCACGCAAACTATCCTGCGAATAGACGACGCCGTTTTCTTCCTGGATCACGCGAATCGGACGCCAATGCTCTTTAAAGGTGATGGCGCAGAATCTGTCGGATCGTTTGCCGAATTCCTTATCAAGCCCCGTACCTTTCCAGTCGAACGACAGGAAAGCGTCTTGGATTTTTTTCTGAAGTTCGGGTTTCAGATTATGGGCCACGCCATAGGAGGTGGTTGGGAAGAATTGGGATTCCCAGATGACCCTCAGATCCTCCATTTTGACGACGCCCTTCTGGACCATTCGGTCCAAAACGCTGGAAGCGATGGGTGCGGCATCATAATCCTTGTTGGCGACGCCCATGATCGAATTGTCGTGCTTGCCCGAATAGATCACCTTGTAATCTTTGTCGGGGGTCACGCCCATGTCCTTGAACAACGCGCGCGGCGCCTGATTGCCCGAGTTGGACGACGGCGTCACATGGGCGACCTTACGCCCGGCGATGTCCTTAACCTTCATGATGTCGGTGTCTTTGTGGGTGATCAGCTGCAATCTGTAACCGAAGGTGCCATCGCCCCTGCACATAATGGCGCCCGGAACGTAGCCAGCCAGATTGACGCCGAAAACCGTCGGTCCGGTGGAAATACCGGCAATATGTAGACGGCCCGAACGCATGGCTTCGACCTGGGCGGCATAGGCTTCGGCGCCATACCAGCGAACGTTCTTGCCGGTTTTTTCCTCCAGGTATTCCATAAACTCGGTGAAGACGTTCTCGTAAACCGACGGGTCTTCGACCGGGGTGTACGAGAAAATCAACGTGCTTGGATCAAGCCAATCCTTGGGGTCGGTCGGCGCGTCGGCGACCAGATCGCCGTCGGCGTCGCAGTAGCGCACATCAAGATTACCGCGGTTTTTGCATTCCGCCGCGCCCGCCGGCGCCAAGGCACCAAGAAACAGAGCCATAGCCGCAGTACCGACCGCCCCGGATAGGGCGTACCGGCCGAACATCGATTTATCGATCATAAAGCCACTCCCTGTAAAAACTCGTGGCAGGCCTTGCGGCCTGCGTTTCCCAGACTCGGGCCGGTATTTTTTGGCCCGCGCATATTGATACCGAACGCTTGTTTTTCATTCTAGTTTCGAATTGTTCGATTACGCAACTTTGGCACGGGACAAACGAGAAAACAAGGGGCGCGATAAGCGCTTGCCGAGAGCCCCATAAAATGTCAACAATATTGTTGACGGTACGCAAGGCGGGAGGCAAACAAATGGCCGAAACATCGGCGTTGACGATCCATCGAGGCTTCAATCGGGCCGATCCCGAGTTGGTGAAGGCGTTATGCGGATATCCGAGCGGATACTTCGCTGACATTCAGGGGCGCCGCGGGGCAATGGATTTCGGCATTCGCCCGATGTTCCATAGCGCGGCCTTCGTCGGTTCGGCGCTAACCATAAAATCCGTTCCCGACGATAATCTGGCATGTTGGGCCGCTCTTGACGTTATCCAACCCGGCGACGTGGTGGTGATTGCGTGTGGCGGCTGGACGGGTTCGGCTGTCATCGGCGACTTGACCACAGGCATGTACAAAAACGCCGGGGCGAGCGCCGCGATCACCGACGGCATGGTGCGCGATGTGGAAGGGCTGGAACAGGTAGGCCTTCCGATTTACGCGCGCGGACTGACCCCCAATTCACCGCAAAAATTCGGCCCCGGCGAGATCGGCGGCGAAATTTCCATCGGCGGCCTGACGGTCCGCTCGGGCGACATCGTGATTGGGGACCGCGACGGAATCGTCGTCTTGCCGCAAGATCGGTTCGCCTCCGCCGTTGCCGATATCAAGGGCGTTCAGGCCAAAGAGGCGATCATCGAAAAAGCAATCGCGGCGGGAGACACCAAGCCGCAATGGGTCAAGGAATTCTTGGCCGGTGAGGGCGTGCAAAACGTCGAATAGGGAGGAATAAAATGGGCAAGGTTATTGCAGTCGTCGGCGCGGGCGCCGTCGGTGGATATGTGGGCGGGCTGCTGGCGCGTCAGGGTCACGATGTAACGCTGATCGATCCGTGGCCCGAACATATCGACGAAATCAGCAAGAACGGTCTGAAGATCAAGGGACTTTCGCCGGAAGAGGATTATGTGGTCGACGCCAAAACGATGCATCTGACCGAGGTCCAGAGCCTGTCAAAAATGAAACCCGTCGATATCGCGTTTATCTCGGTCAAATCCTACGATACCGAGTGGGCGACCATGTTGATCGCGCCTTATCTGGCGCCCGATGGCTACGTGGTTTCACTGCAAAACTGCATCAATGACGAACGTATCGCCAAGCTCGTTGGTTGGGGACGAGCGGTCGGCTGCATTGTCTCCCGCGTTTCCGCCGATCTGGTGGCCGCCGGCGACGTTCGCCGCACCTCGCCATTCGTGGGTGCGGGCAGCAACACGTTTTATGTGGGCGAAGTGCATGGCCGCATCACCAAACGGCTTGAGGAACTCGCCGAAATGATCGACGCCATCGACGGCTGTCTGACCACCACCAACCTTTGGGGAACGCGATGGTCGAAGTTATGCGTCAACGTTATTCGTAACGGCGTTTCGGCGGCTACGGGTCTGGGTGGAAATGGACGTGACGCCAATGAAACCGCGCGCCGATTTTCGATCCGCCTGGGCGGTGAGGCGGTGCGCATCGGCAAGGCGCTGGGCTATGATTTTGACAAGGTCGCCACGTATAACGCCGAAAGTCTGGCGCTGGCTTCCGAAGATGACGCTGCGGCCCTCAAAGAGATCGAGGACATCATTGCGCACGAACTAAAAACAAGCGGCCGCAGCGACGCGCAGCTTCCGTCCATGGGTCAGGATATTCTTAAAGGTCGGCGAACCGAGATTGATTTCATCAATGGTTTCGTCGCGGGACATGGCGAAAGGATCGGCATTCCCGCGCCTGCCAACGTGATCATTACGGATCTGGTGAAAAAGGTTGAGCGGGGTGAATTGAAGGCCGATCCGGGCAATCTGCCTTAATCGTCATCCGGTCCCAGAAGGGCGCGCCAGACGATGCCCCACAGCAGGTAGCCGCCAAGCGCAATGCCTGCGATCAATGATAACGGCATGACCGGCTTCCACAGGGAGCCGGTCAGGTCATAGTGGCTCCATGCCCACATGGGGCCCCAGATCAGCACGACGACCAAAAATAATCCCAAAAAGAACCGTTTTCGCATGGCTCCTGCCCCAATTACTTCTCAGAGGATTTTGCACCTTCGGAATTCTTTTTGGCAAGGCCGATGAAGTGGGCGGCTGTGGCCAATACGGCGCCGATGAACATGGCGATGACCAGGGGGCGCGGGCTGTCCGCCATCATTGATCCGACGACAAAGGACGCGACTGCGCCCAACGCCATTTGCAGAAATCCGGAAAGCCCAGCGGCCGCTCCGGCCATTTTGGGATCGACGCTGACCGCACCCGCCATGCCGTTGGGAAAGGAAAAGGCGTGGCCGATACTGATAATTCCCATGGGACCGAACAGGCTAAAGACCGTGACCACGCCCGCCAAATCCATGGCTAGGCCTATTGCGGCGCCGCCGACGACGAAAACGCAACCCAGCGAGATCATGCGGTCAATTCCGACCTTGGGCGAAACGCGGGCGGAAACGAAATTTCCAACCATATAGATGGCGACGATGGGAATGAAATAGAGGCCGTAGTCGCCGGGCGTCAGGCCCAGGATTTCACTAACCACATAGGGCGCGCCGCTCAGGAAAGACAGGAAAATGATCGAATTGAAGCTCAACTGAAACGAATATCCGCAAAACTCCCATTTTCGCAGAAGGCGCGCGAAATCGCGTGGGATCGAAAGAAAAGCGTTGCCGGTGGATTTGACTGCCAACGTCTCGGGAAGCCATTTCCAAATAATGCCAAGCACGATCAGACAGTTCAGCAGAACGAAGATGAAGCTCGCCCGCCATCCGTAAATATTATCCAGGAAACCGCCAATGGTGGGGGCCACCATGGGGGCGACGACCATGGCCATGGTGATGTAGGCGAGCATGCTGGCGGTGCGTTCGCGATCAAACCTGTCGCGCACGATGGCGCGCCCCACCACCATGCCGACACAGCCCCCGATGGCTTGCACCAAACGGCCCGCGATCAGCAACCCGATGGTCGGCGCCGCAAGACAGGCCAACGTTCCAATAAAGTGCAACGCCAGCCCGCCAATCATCACGGGACGACGCCCGTATCGGTCTGAAAGTGGACCGTGAACCAACTGCGCGCCCGCCAACCCCACCAGATAGAAACTCAGCGTTAATTGTGCCGTGCCGTAGACCACATCGAAATCCGCCTGCAGTCCAGGCATCGACGGAATGAAGATGTTCAGCGTCATCGGCCCCAAGGCCGTTGCGGCGATCAGAATCGCCAGCAAGATCCATTGGTCGCGCTCCTGCGTGGGCATTCTTCTGTGTCCGTTATCGGTTCGCAGGCGGTTTGCCGGGCGGAATCGGGTTGCTCCACAGGCTTGGATGGCTTCTCGTATACTGGTAAGGGTACGGGGCTTCGGCTCCCAGTTCGGCGGCGGCCTGCCACGTCCAGTGCGGATTGAACAGCATAGGCCGCCCCAGAGCGACCATGTCCGCCTGACCCGTGCTGACAATGGTTTCGGCCTGCCTTGCGTTGGAAATCTGGCCAACCGCGATGACCGGCATGTCGCCAATTTCAGCCTTAACCTGCTGGGCGAAGGGTACCTGGTAGCCGGGGCCCGCTGAAATGGCGGCGTCGTTCACGATACCGCCGGAAGAAACGTGGAAGAAGTCGCACTTGCGTTTTTCCAGTTCCTTGGCAAGCGCGATGGTGTCCGACACATCCCAGCCGCCGTCAATCCAGTCGGTGGCGGAAACGCGGATACCCAACGGTTTGGCGGCAGGCCACACGGCCCGCACCGCGTCGAACACTTCGAAGACAAACCGCATGCGGTTTTCCAGTGATCCGCCATAGTCATCGTCGCGCGTGTTGGAGAGCGGCGAAAGGAACTGGTGCATCAGATAGCCGTGCGCCCCGTGAAGTTCGATGGCATCAAATCCAAGGCGATCGGCCCGCTGTGCGGCCTGAACGAAAGCCTGGACGATGTCGTCGATACCGCTCTTGTCAAGTTCTGCGGGGACTGGCCAGCTTTCCTCGAAGGCAAGGGCCGAGGGCGCCAGCGTTGGCCAGCCGCCTTCCTCGCCCAGTGGTCCCGGCGGCAGACCGCTTCCCGGTCCGCGCACAGCGCCCTTGCGTCCGGCGTGGGCCAGTTGAACGCACATGGCGGTGTTGCCAAAAGACTTGGCGAACGCCGGGATGCGGACCAGCGCGGCCTCGTTTTCATCGGAATAGAGACCGATGCATTTGTCGCTGATACGGCCCTCGGGCGAAACCGCGGTGGCCTCGGTGATGAACATGCCGGTTCCCGATACCGCAAACTGCCCCATGTGCATCAGGTGCCAGTCGTTAGCGTTGCCGTCATCGGCCGAATAGGTGCACATGGGCGCGATCACGACCCGATTGGAAAGGGTCAGCCCACGCATTATTAGGGGGGAAAAAAGCGTACTATTCATGACGATCCTGCCAATATTGTTTGTTCAGGCAGGTGATAGCATGAATGCCGGAAGGCTGCCATCCGTGTGATGGCGTTTCCTTTACGCGACTTGGGCGTGCACCGTCCTGCGATGGGCGGGCCAGGATTGCTCTTCATTGGCCGCTGCCGCTTTTGCCGATTGACGCGATTCGTGGAAGCTGACGACCATATGGGCGGATTCGGTATCCACAACGGCCCAGCCGATGGCCTCCGGGTCAAATACGACGATATGCCGCATCGGTCTTCTCCTTGGCTGCGTGACGTGAAGTCCACCCAATTACTATGCAAAGACCATACCTAAAATTCGGCCGTTTAAGCAGTCGGGAATCCACGATTTTTGATGGGGGATTCACGCAAAAGCCTGCGGGATTCCCCGCAAGCCAAATCAGGAAAATACGCGAAAAATTTATGAGTGGCTAAACCGCGTGGGCAAGGCCGACGAGGGCTGGTGTCTCGTGGGTGATAAGGTACGTTGGAATGGCCCGCAAATAGTCGGAAAACCGCCCTTTATCCTCGAACCGGCGCCGAAACGCAGCACCATCGAAACCGGCACCGAGTTTGAGCACAACGCCGCCGCCGATGAAAACCCCTCCACGTGCGCAGAAGGTCAACGCCATATCGCCCGCGAAAGTGCCGAACAGGGCCGAAAACATCTTCAACGCTTCAACGCAGCAGGGGCACTCGCCCGAACGGCCGCGATGGGCGATTTTTGCCGGTTCGGTGATCGTTTCCACCTGCGCATTGTCGATTTCGCAAATGGCATCGTAAAGGTTCACCAGTCCCGGACCCGAAACCACGCGCTCGACCGAAACGTTTCCAAAGCGTCGCCGAATGGCATCAATGATTGCCGCTTCGCGTTCCCTTACCGCCGTTGCGCTCGCATGTCCGGCTTCCGAGGCGACGGCGATCCACTTGCCCTCGCTGTCGCGGATCAGCGCTGCCGCGCCAAGGCCGGTGCCGGGGGCTACGGCGGCGATGGGGGCGCCTGGAACGGGCTCACCGGAGCCGATGTGCGCGATGTCCGTATCGCCCAGATGTGGGACCGACAGGGTCATCGCCTCGACGTCGTTGATCACCCGCAAGCGATCAAGGCCGATGCGCTCGCGCATGTCTTTGGTTGAAAACGACCAGCAGTGGTTGGTTAAATCAATGCGATCCCCGGAAACGGCCGAAGCGACGCCAAAGGCTCCGATGGTTGGCTGAATTTCCGGTTGAACGTCGGCCAGGAAGGCCTGAGCCGCCGCAGCCGGGTCAGCATAGTCCGCGCACGCCAAAACTCGCGTTTGCGTCACCCGGCCGTCGTCCATGGCCAGGGCAAATCGTGCGTTGGTTCCGCCAATATCCGCGATCAGGGCAGGGGTGTTCAATTTCTTTACCGTCCGGGAACCTATTCGTATGGCGCTTGTTCAAGGGCTGCAATAAAGGCGTCGCGCCACGTCGTCAAGGTATTGGAGCGAAGAACTTCCATCATTGATTCCCAACGTTCCTTGCGCTCCTCCAACTCCATGCTCAGCGCGCGGTGGATGGCATCGGCGACGCCGTCGAAGTCGAAGGGGTTGACCTTAACCGCCCCATCCAACTCGCGCGCCGCCCCGGCAAAGCGCGAAAGCACCAGAACGCCGGGGTCCTCGGGGTCTTGGGAAGCCACGTATTCCTTGGCCACCAGGTTCATGCCATCGCGCAGCGGCGTGATCAGCCCAACACGGCTGCCCCGATAGAATTCGACCAGTTCCTGCCGATTGAAACTGCGGTTCAGGTAATTCACCGGCACCCAGTCGAAATCGCCGAATTTACCGTTCAATTGGCCGGCCTCGGTGGCAAGCATTCGCTGGATGTCCTTATATTCGGGCACTTCCGAACGCGAGCGCGGCGCGATTTGCACCAACGTCACCTGTCCACGGTATTTGGGGTGTTTTTCCAAAAGCCGCTCGAAGGCGTGCAGGCGTTCGACCAATCCCTTGCTGTAGTCCAGCCGGTCGACGCCGATCAGCCAGGTGCGGCCATGCGGATGGTCGCGGAAATATTTGGCTTTGTTGGACCGCGCCGGTCGAGCCCCCAGTTTTTCGAAATCCTCGGTGTCGATGCCGATGGGGAAAATTTCGACCCTGAGCGTGCGACCGAATGCGTGGATCAGATGATTGCCCATAATCCCGCCGCCCGCCTCGTGCACAATGTAGTCTAGAAAGGCGCGCAGGTCGTTTTCAGTATGAAAACCGACCAGATCGTATGCGCACAACGCTTGCACCAACTCGCGATGCGACGGCAGTGCGGTCAGAATCTCCATGGCCGGGAAGGGGATATGAAGGAAGAACCCCATCGGCCTGTCGATCCCGGCGCGGCGCAATTCCTCGCCCAGCGGAATCAAGTGGTAATCGTGTATCCAGAGAAGATCGTCTTTCTTGAGAAGAGGCAAAAGATGGCTTGCGAACAGCTTGTTGACCTCGTGATAGCTTGAATAATGCTGCTGGCTGAAGGCAGTGAGGTCCAGGCGGTAGTGGAATAGCGGCCACAACGCCCGATTGGCAAAACCATTGTAGTATTCGGCGTGGTGCTTTCGCGAGAGGTCCAGGGTTGCGTAAGAGACCTTATTCGACGTCGAAATGGTGGGTTCCGACGAGGTTCGCGGCCCGACCTTACCGCTCCATCCGAACCAGACGCCGCCATTTTGTTGTAGAGCGTCCTGCAGGGCGACGGCCAATCCCCCTGCCCGGGCCTTTTTATCCGATGCGACGGTGACGCGATTCGACACGACTACAAGCCGACTCAAAGCGTTCCTCCCTTCTTTCAAATATCACTTGAATAAAAGTAGTTTCTAAAAATCCATTCGCCAAACAACCATCCGCGCGTCGTTTCTGAACAGCGGACCAAATAGTGCGCAGTTGCGACACGAGTTATTGCTATGATTGGCTTTGAGTATAACACGTTTCCCATAGGTTGGGAAAAACGGCCGAAAACCCGTCTGCTTCAACTAGTCCGCGGCGTCCTCGCGCAGCAGAGTTTTGATCGCCAGCGCGTAGAGCTTGCGTTTGTTCTCGTCGTTCAAATCATCAAGGATTTTGCTTCTGGCGCGTTGAACTTCCATGGCGCGACGGATCAGTTCGCGGCGCTCCGGCGTCATGGCCACATCCACCGAATGCTGCACTTGCTGCAAATGCGCCATATGGGCCTCGCGCGAACCTGCGGTCGGTTCGCGCGCTTGACGAATGCGGGCGATGTCCGGGGGCTTGGGAACCGAGCGTTTAGGTTTGCCGCCGCCGAAGAAGTTTGAAAACGATCCGGCCATTTCGTGCCTCTCGTTGTGCTCAGCGTCACGATTATAGGCGATCACCGGAAACCATGAATATAGGGGGAATCCCGTAATGCAACCGAGGCTCCGGTCCCTCAGGACGCGTCGGCCGATTTCTTGGCTGAGAGCCGCCAGCGGCGCAGCTGATCGTGGCGTTTGGCGGCGAAACGGGCGGTGCGGTTTAGGTCCGGGGCGCTGCCGGTGCGTGCGCGACGGCGGTCAGAATCGGCCTTGACCCTGCGCATGAGGGAAAGATGATTTTTCGCCTGACCGGCGGCGCGGGATTCTCGCCAGAAGGCCAAATCCTGACGTCGTTGGGTCGCGAAGTCGACCTTTGCCTCGATTTGGCGAGATAAGCGGAATTGCGCGTTCAACTCGGCGGTTCGCGCCATATCGATGGAAACCAGAGGCGCGCGGGGTAACGCCCGGGTGCGGAATGGTTTGGCCTTGCTGCGGCGGGAATTGGCGCGCACCATTCGCTCGGGCGTTTTTTCCATCCCATCCCACAGGGCCATTACACGTTCCCTGTAGGCGTTCCCGCGATCCGGCGTCATCGAGTGGTAATACCCGGCAGCTGTCGGCCAGGATTTTGCGGCCTTGTACAGATTGCTTAGATAGCGACCCGCATAGGCGATATTGGCTGCGGGGTCCATGGCCTGTTCGATGTCGGCGAACGCGCCACCATGATAGTGAAGGTTGATCTGCATACAGCCAACGTCGATGTTGGTCAGGCCCAGATCCAATAAAGCGTAAACTTCGGCGACAGCCTCATCCTTACTTTCGAAATAGCGTCCGCGTCCTTCGGCCATAACCGTCCAGGGCCAGGCAAAACTTTCCTGCCTGTCGGGGTTCCAACGGCCGGTTTCGGCCAATGAGAGCGCCCCCAGCAGGCCACTGGGAATGCCCGTTGCGCGTTCCACCCGTGCGGTCCCTTGGGCGCAAATTTCAGAAGTGTTTTCAACGTGTTGAGCGGAAACGGAATGGGCAACCTGTGGGCTCGCCAATAACCCTGGCACGAACCCTAGCGCTAACCTGATCCAAAAAATTTTCACCGTGCTGTCTCCATTGCCCGAACACATCGTAGCAAGGGGCGTGCCATGTTTTCCCTGCGCCAAGGCGGGTTTTCCCTGCGCCAAGGCGGGAGAAGCGCGCAACCGATATTATTCTTTTGAAAAAAAATTCGAACTGCTATTGAAAGTAGCTCGCAAAGGCATCACATGATTGTGTGCAGCGCATGGAAGACGGTCGATTTCGATAGTTTTTCATTTGCTGCCTTTCTTGGACGTTTCCTCCCAAAACTCAGGGCCGCCTTCGGGCGGCCCTTATTTTTTGTGGGGTGTCGCAATTTCTTTCGGTGTGGCGTTTTCGCCTGTGCCCAGCGGACGGCGCATGTAAACGCTGTCCACCCAGCGGTCGAACTTGAACCCCACGCCGGGCAGCGTCCCGGCCATTTCGAAGCCCATTTTCTTGTGAAGCGCGATCGAGGCGGTGTTTGCGGAATCGCCGATGACGGCGATCATCTGGCGATAACCGGCGGCTTCACATTTTTTGATGAGTTCGTTCAAAAGAATTCCGCCGATCCCGCGCCGGTGCAGCCGCGGAGCTACGTACACAGAGTTTTCAAGGGCGAAGCGATAGGCCGAGCGTTCGCGGAACAGGTTGGCATAGGCGAAACCGACAACGAGGCCGTCGCTTTCAGCAACCAGATACGGAAGGCTGCGCTCGATTACTTTTTTCCAGCGCCGCGCGATTTCCGCCACGTCGGGTGGAATTTCCTCAAACGAGGCCATGCCATGGCGAACATGATGGGCATAGATGCCCTGGATGGAGGCAATGTCGCGGGCCTCTGCAGGGCGCACGCGAGGGGCGATGTTCTCCGTCGATTTGTTTGCCGTGTTCGTCATGATGGGGCGCACAATAAGGAAGGTTGGGAAAAGCGGCAAGGGAGGCTTGCCAACTGCGCGCAAGGGGGTTAAAAGGCGCATTCCGCGAGCCGGAGACGGTCACGGAAATAGGGCGCATAGCTCAGCGGGAGAGCACTACGTTGACATCGTAGGGGTCGCTGGTT
>JABGRG010000064.1 GCA_018648445.1 Rhodospirillales bacterium
GGGGCCGGGTAGGAATGGGCAAAGGGCCCCCAGATCGGCGAAGCTGCGTTCGTCCAGCCATTTGCGGCGAGCCACAAACTCGGTTTGAAAATATCCGATATGGGCGACGGGGCCGCCGAACGACGTGCATCCCAGGCGCAGGAAAACCTTGAACACCGTCCAGGGATGTACAGGATCAGGCACTAGTCTATGGGTCGGCGCGCTTTCAGCGCCGCGCTTAGGGTACCATCATCTAGGTAGTCAAGTTCGCCGCCGACGGGAACGCCGTGGGCCAATCCGGAAACGCGAACCTTACATTCCTCCAGCCGTTCGGCGATGTAGTGGGCGGTCGTCTGACCTTCGACCGTGGCGCTGTTGGCAAGGATCACCTCAACGATTTCCGGCGCGGCCGCGCGCTCGATCAGTTTCGGGATATTCAAATCCTCGGGCCCGATCCCGTCCAGCGCCGACAGGGTTCCGCCCAGAATGTGGTAACGGCCACGAAAGGCCGCCGTTCTTTCCAGCGCCCACAGATCGGCCACGTCCTCGACCACGCAAATCAACGACCCATCCCGCCGGGGATCGACACAAAGGGCGCAGGGATCGGTCGTGTCCAGATTGCCACACGCCGAACACGCCTTCACGTTTTCCGCCGTGTCGGCCAGCGCGCGGGCCAGCGGCGTCATCAGCACGTCGCGCTTTTTCAACAAATGAAGGGCGGCGCGGCGCGCCGAACGCGGCCCGAGGCCCGGCAATTTGGCCAGAAGTCCGATCAGGTGGTCGATCTCGGAAACAGCCATGAGTGCTCTCTAAAACGGAAGCTGGAAGCCGGGCGGAAGCGGGATGCCGCCGGTCAGTTCAGACATCTTGTCGGCCACATGAGCCTCGACCTTGGCCTTGGCGTCGTTGAAGGCGGCGACCACCAGATCCTCGACCACTTCGGCATCACCACCGGCAAAAAGCGAAGGGTCGATTTTCACCCGGCGCGCTTCGCCCTTACCCGAAAGGGTCACTTGCACCATGTCGCCCCCGGAAGCCCCGCTCATTTCGATGCGGCTCAGTTGCTCCTGCATCTCGGCCATGCGGGTCTGCATCTCCTGGGCCTTTTTCATCATATCGCCAAGGTTCTTCATTATAACGTGGTCTCCGGCCTATAGTTTGGATGTCGCCAGTATATAACAGGACGCCAAGGGGAAGTCATGCAGCACCGAAAAGACGAAGGCGCTATTGAACCCTCCGGCGCATGTCAATAACATACCCGCAGTTCGATGCCATCGCCGAGCATTTGAAAGCCTGATCGCCGCCACCCACCTCATTCATACCGTTCCAATCCGACTAACCGAGAGTAATCATGCGCGCCATCACGTCCCATCACATCGTCTTTCTTGATCGCGAAACCATTGCGCCGTCTGTCGAGGTGCGGAAATCCGCCTTCGAACACACCTACAAGGAATTTGGGCAAACAACGCCGGATCAGGTGGTGGAAAGGGCTCGCGAGGCGACCATTATTATCAACAACAAGGTACCGCTTCGTGCCGAGACCCTGGCTCAATTGCCCAACCTTCAGATGATCGCCGTCGCCGCCACAGGCACCGACTGCATCGACAAGGCGTACTGCGCCGCCAACGATATCGTGGTGTCCAATATTCGGGGATACGCGACCTCGACCGTGCCGGAACACACATTCGCCCTTATCCTGGCCTTGAAGCGCAGTCTTATTGGTTATCGGCAGGACGTCATTGACGGCGAATGGCAGCGTTCGGGACAGTTTTGCTTTTTCACACATCCGATCACGGCATTGGCCGGCAACGTGCTGGGCATCATCGGCGAGGGCTCCATCGGCCAGTCGGTCGCCGAAATCGGCAAGGCCTTCGGCATGAAGCCGCTGTTCGCCGCGCATAAGGGTGTCACTGGCCTGGGGCCGCTTTACACCCCGTTCGACGAGGTGATCGAAACGGCCGACGTCATCACCATGCACTGCCCGCTCTTGCCGCAGACCGAGAACACGATTGCCATGCCCGAATTCACGCGCATGAAACCTTCGGCGATTATCGTCAACACGGCCCGCGGCGGTCTCGTCAACGAAGCCGATCTCGCGACCGCCTTGAAACAAGGCCAAATCGCAGGCGCGGGCTTCGACGTAACGACGCCCCCCGAACCACCGGCCGACGACAATCCGCTTCTTCAGTTGCTGGATCTCCCAAATTTCATCCTCACCCCGCACGTCGCCTGGGCCAGCCACGAGGCCCAGCAAACGTTGGCCGATCAACTCATCGATAACATCGAAGCCTTCGTCGATGGACAACCCGCCAACGTGGTCAGCGGCGCATTTTAGACGGCGTCTAAAGCATCCCCTGAAATGCGGGTCCAGGCGGGAAATTCGTTTGTGATGGAACTCCGTGTATAACCGGACATTGCTGGAAATGGGGGGAACGTCATGCAGCACCGGAATCTTCTGGTTTTTGATATCGAAACCGTACCCGACACTGATGCCGCCTTCAACCTGACGGGGTTTGACGATCCCGATACGGATGCCCGGCACGCCGAGATCGAGCGCTATCACCTGGAAGTCACCGGCGGCAAAAACGCCTTTCCCCGGCAGCCGTTCCACAAGGTCGTCGCCATCAGTTTCCTGCGCGCTGAAATCGTCTATGAGGATGGAGGCGAGGCCTTTTATTTGCAGGAATTGCGCACGGGCGGCACCGAAAAGTCCGGCGAAAAGGAACTGGTCGCCGGGTTCTTCCAGTTTTTCGAACACCACAAGCCGCGTCTGGTTTCATTCAACGGGCGGACGTTTGATCTGCCGGTGCTGAAGTACCGGGCTATGAAGCACGGTCTGTCGGCCAAATTTCTGCATTCGGCGGGCGACAAGTGGAACAGCTACACCAGCCGATATTCCGCCGATTGGCATTGCGACCTCTTGGAGGTGCTGTCCGATTACGGGGCTTCGGCGCGCATCAAGCTGAACGAAGCCTGCGCGATCATGGGATTTCCGGGCAAATTCGGGGTGGACGGCAGCAAGGTCGCCGACATGTTCGATAGCGGGCGCATCGGCGAAATTCGCGACTATTGCGAAACCGACGTGCTGAACACCTATCTGGTATACCTGCGCCACCGGCTTCACGCGGGCGGATTATCGCTTGAAGGCTATAACCGGGCCGTCGCCGACATCATTTCGCTGATCGAGGCGGAAGGGGCCGAACGGCCGCACCTGAGCGCCTTCCTCGAAGCCTGGGCCGAGGCGTCGGGCAACACGTTTATGCTTTAGGTTTAGCGAACGTCGGTAATTTCGGCGCCGGGAAAGGCATCCAGAACGCCACGCACCAGCGGGTCCTGGGCGGCTTCGCTTTTTTGCGAGGCAGCGGCGTCTTCTTTTTGCCGGTGCAGGGTGGCCGCGCCCAGCTCGCTCGATACCGTGACCAGCCAGCGGCGCGCCGTATTGTCATTGAGGAAGCGGCTGAGATCGCGCGCCAAGTCTTCCGGGGCCTGCTCGCCGGGGCGAAATTCAACCCGTCCGGGCTCAAACGCTACCAGATGCAGATTGGACGTCAGGTTGGTGTGCAGGATCATCTCGCGCTTCGCCTGAACCAGTTCAACGACCTCGGCGAAACTTTGCGGGTCCGGTTTTTCGGGGGCCGTCTGCGCTACGGCCTCATGCTCCACAGCATCAGGCGCCACAGCTACGGCTACCGCTCCACCACCGCCGGATGGTGCCGGAGGAGCCGCCTGCGATGAAGCCGCCTGCGATGGTGCCGGGGAATTCCCGCCTTTGATTTGGGCCACGGCGTCCGCCGGGCTCGGCAGATCGGCGGTGAAGGCCAGACGGATCAGGATCATTTCGGCGGCCTGCATGGGCGAGGGTGCTGTGCGGACTTCGCCCAATCCCTTGAGCAGCATTTGCCACGACAAGGTCAGCACCGGCATGGAAAGGGTCCCGGCCATGCCCCGGCCGCGCACCCGTTCGGCTTCGGGAACACCGGGATCGTCGGCGGCTTCGGGAACCACTTTCACCCGTGTCAGCCAGTGAACCAGTTCCAGCATGTCTTCGAGAACGACCGCCGGGTCCGCGCCTGCCGCATATTGCTGGCTCAGATTCTCCAGGGCCGAACCCGCTTCGCCCTTCATGACGGCTTCGAAAAGATCCAACGTCCGGGTCCGGTCAGCCAGACCGACCATGGCGCGCACCTGATCTTCGCCCACATCGCCCGCGCAATGGGCGATGGCCTGATCCAACAGGCTAAGGCCGTCTCGAACGCTGCCGTCGGCGGCGCGCGCAATCAGATGCAGGGCGTCGTCGCTGATCGTGGCCCCTTCCTTCTTGGCAATATTGCCGAAGTGTTCGGCCAGTTCTTCGGCATCGACCCGGCGCAGATCGAAGCGCTGGCAACGCGACAACACGGTCACCGGAACCTTGCGGCTTTCGGTCGTCGCGAAAATGAACTTCACATGCTCGGGCGGTTCTTCGAGCGTCTTCAGAAGCGCGTTGAAGGCGTTCTTCGACAGCATATGGATTTCGTCGATGATGTAGATCTTGGTGCGCGCCGAGGTTGGCCGGTACTGAACGCCGTCAATCACTTCGCGGATGTCATCCACGCCGGTGCGGCTGGCGGCATCCATTTCCATGACGTCCATGTGCCGGTCGTCGGCGATGGCAACGCAGTGTTCGCATACGCCGCAGGGCGAAATGGTAGGACCGCCATTGCCGTCCGCGCCGACGCAATTGAGCGCCCGGGCAATAAGGCGCGCCGTCGTCGTCTTGCCGATGCCGCGAACGCCGGTCAGGATAAAGGCGTGCGCCAGCCGGCCCTTGGCGATGGCGTTGGTCAGCGTGCGCACCATCGCCACCTGACCGATCAGTTCGGAAAACGTCGTCGGCCGATAGGTGCGCGCCAGAACGCGGTAGGGCTTTGCTTGGGGCTGGTCGGTTTCCATCGGTTAGATATTATCCGCCAGGTGGGAAACTTAGGTGGGAGACTGAACAAACGACCCGGGCCTAAACTCGTTACGGCTGCTTCCTTCCGGATCTGACCGGGTTGGCGAGGGGCCCGTCCGCCGCCAGCCTCCCGCGCGCAATATAGCAGCGACGATCCGCTCAAATAAAGAGAGTCTTTTCACCTATTCGATGAAAAACGCGCCACCCTCTCCGGTACCGAACGGCGAGAAATGAACCTTGTCGAGGACGTAGGTGGGCCCTTTTCTGAAGTAGTAGTAGCCATCACGCACGGCCACAAACGACATTTCGCGGCTCTCGCCCGGCGCCAGATGCAACGACACCAGTTTCGAACCGGCGGAGATTTCCTCTTCCGCCGGAACAACCGATTTCACCGCCACCGAGTTGAAAAAATCGGCTGCAATAAAGGTATGCGGAACGTCATCGCCGTTCTGCAAGGTCAGGACATAGGGGGTTCCGACGCGCAGAACCATCAGGCTCGGCGAAAATTCGCCCTGGCGGATGCGCAAGGTCCTGCTCAAGGCCATTTCCCAGTCGGCATCCGTAACGGCATCGACGGTGTTAACCGTTCCGCCGACAACCTGAATATCGAAACCGCCCTCGGTCGACACCACCATATCGCCGGTGGAAGTACATGCCACCAGTCCAAATGCCGCCAAAAACGCAATTGCCGTTCTAAGGATCATGTTTCCGTACATCAAAATTTCCGTGCGCGGATTGTGCCCCGCAGGGCGAGAAAAGGCAATTCATTCTCGGCGTTGCGAAAATTGCGACGTTGTGTCAGGTTCCCGCCATGTCGAAACCGATTTTCTTTACCGGCTCGGGCCTGGACCGGGCCGATCGTTTGCGCGGGGACGCCGGGTGGGTCGCCCGGCAGCTTGCCGACGCCGGAACTTGTGTTTTTCCGGTGTGGCGCGATCTTAACCTTGTTGACGATGATCGCCTTCATCTTACGGGCGATGCGGCGCGAGAGGTGGTCGTGCGGGCTGACGAAATCGTTCTGTTGGGATTGCGCGGCGAAACGCCCTATTTCGCAGCCGATATTTCGTCCATGGACGAAAACGCGGCGGCCAAGCTGTGCGGAGTGGACGAGTTCACCGATATTCGCAACTGCGGGTCCACGATGGCGCGGGACGCCGGCGCGGTTCTGGCCTATGCCAAGGGGATTTTGATCTGGCATCGGCGGCACCGTTTTTGCGGCGACTGTGGTCACCCGACGCTTAGTGCCGAGGCGGGTCACGTTCGCAAGTGCACCAACGCGGGCTGCGCCAAGTCCCATTTTCCCAGGACCGACCCGGCTGTCATCATGCTGGTGACGCGCCCCGGGCCCAATGGTGGATCGTGCCTTCTTGGACACAAGCCTGGATTTATTCAGGGCATGTATTCAACGCTGGCCGGATTTGTCGAGCCCGGTGAAAGCCTGGAGGAAACCGTCGCCCGCGAGGTCTTCGAAGAAGCGGGCATTCACGTAACGGACGTGAGCTACCGGGCCTCTCAGCCGTGGCCGTTTCCGGCTTCCCTGATGTTGGGCTACCGGGCGGTCGCCACCACCTTCGACATCAACATCGATCCGGAGGAACTGGGCGACGCGGCGTGGTTCACAAGGGAAGATATCGCGCGCATGCCCGAAACCGGCAAACGCCTGCCGCGCCCCGCTTCCATTGCCCTGTGGCTGATCAATGAATGGCTGGCCGAAACCTGAAGGAAACAAAAAAATGGCTGAACAAAGAAAAGCGCTGGTTACCGGCGGCACCAAAGGGATCGGACGGGCCATCGCGGAAAAGCTGCGCGACGACGGCGCGTCCGTCACCGTCACCGGGACCAAACCCGACGGCCAGGCGCCCGAGGGATGCGGCTATCTGCCCATCGATTTTTCGGATCGCGCGGCGACACTTGTTTTCGCCGAGAAAGTCGCGGCAATGGACTTCGACGTGCTGGTCAACAACGCGGGCACCAACAAGGTCGGCCCCATCGAGGACTACGCGGTCGAGGATTTCGAACGCATCATGCAGGTCAACGTCACCGCGCCCTTTATTACGTGCAAGGCCGTCATTCCGGGCATGAAAAAGAAGGGATGGGGACGCATCGTCAACATTTCTTCCCTGTGGGGACTGGGCGCGCGGGAACACCGCCAAGCCTATTCCGCCAGCAAATTTGCCATCGACGGGATGACCGCGTCCATCGCGGCGGAAGTTTCCCAGGACGGCATCCTCGCCAACTGCGTGGCCCCGGGTTTTATCCGCACGGAACTGTCCGTTACCAATCTGGGCGAAGCGGGACTGGCCGAAATGGCCAAACGGATACCCGCCCGCCGCTGCGGCGGCACCGAGGAAGTGGCGGGAACGGTGGCCTTCTTGGCCAGCGACCAAAACACCTACATCGCCGGACAGAATATACCAGTGGATGGCGGTTTCTCGCGCAGCAGAGGTTAGTCTTCGCCGTCATCCGGCGCGTTGTGCTGGCGATGGGGGTGGGCCGTGAAGGTGCCCAGCACCTTCACTTCGTGGGTGAAGAAACCCAGTTCCTCCAGCGCCAGACGAACGCCGCGGTCGTCGGGATGACCGTCGACTTCGGCATAGAACTGGGCGGCGACGAATTGTTTGCCGTCGATGTAGCTTTCCAGCTTGGTCATGTTGACACCGTTGGTGGCGAAGCCGCCCAGCGCCTTGAAAAGCGCCGCCGGGACGTTGCGCACACGAAACACGAAACTGGTGATGCACGGCCCCGCCATGCGGTGCGGCACGATGGCTTCGGTGGACATGATCAGAAACCGCGTCGTGTTGTGCTCGGCATCTTCGATACTTGCCCTCAACGATTTCAGGCCAAGGATTTCACCCGCCAGTTCCGATGCGATGACCGCCTGGGTCTTGTCGCCCCCTGCTGCAATGCGTTTGGCCGCTCCCGCCGTGTCACGGCGCACCACCGGCGTGAGGCCCAGTTCCGCAATAATGTTGCGGCACTGATTGAGGGCGTGAATATGGCTGTGCACGTGGGTAAGGTCCGAGATCTTCGCGCCCTTGACCGCCAACAGGTGGTGATCGACCCGCTGGAAATGTTCGCCGATGATGTGCAGGCCGGAATTGGGCAATAACTGGTGAATATCGGCGACCCGCCCGGCGATGGAGTTTTCAATGGGTATCATGCCCAACGCCGCCTCGCCGCTACGCACCGCCTCAAAAGCGTCCTCAAACGACCGGCACGGCAGGGTGGTCATTTCGGGTCGGCTGGTGCGGCAGGCGAGATCGGAATAAGCTCCGGGCTCCCCCTGGAAAGCGATGGTCTTTTGCGGGACGGTGGTCATTGGATCGAGTTGCCTTTGTATTAAATTTACGCGCTGAGCATTCCGCGGGCGCGTTCCAAGTCGGCGGGAGTATCGACACCCAGCGGGACCGTGTCAACGAGTGCCACGTCGATACGCATGCCGTTTTCCAGCGCGCGCAACTGTTCCAGCTTTTCGCGGGCTTCGAGAACGCCCCGCGGCAAAGCCACGAATTTCTCAAGCGCGGCGCGGCGAAAAGCGTAAAGGCCGATGTGATGATACAGCGGCCCGTCACCGGCGGGCGCGGTGGCGCGGGTGAAATAATGCGCGCGCCCCACTGTCTGACCGGCAGCCAGCCCAATCACCGCCTTGACAACGTTTGGATTGGCCCGTTCGGCGGGTTCGGTGATGGTCGCCGCCAGGGTCGCGATATCCACCGATCCGTCCGCCAACGGCACCAGTGACGCCCGCACCACCTCGGCCTCGACGGTCGGCAGGTCGCCCTGAATGTTGACGATGGCGTCATGTTTTCGCTCGGGATCGGCCAGATTGAGGGCTTCAAACACGCGGTCCGACCCGGACGCATGGTCGGGACGGGTTAGAACGGCGCGCCCCCCTGCCGCTTCAATGGCCGCCGCAATCTCTGGTTCGGCGCAGGCCACGACCACGGGGCCGACATCGGCCTCCATGCCGCGTCGCCACACGTGAACGATCATGGGTTCGCCGTGAATGTCCGCCAGCGGCTTGCCCGGCAGGCGAACCGATTGCATGCGCGCGGGGATGATGACGATTGGGTTTTTCGGCGAACTCATGAACATGACTTTCTTTTATTGGGCCGGTGTAGGTACCATATACCCGCGCAGACAGTTCCGTAAAACGTCATTTACGAAGCGAAGTTAATTCCCGTGCACCGGGAATACGGGGTAAAAGGTAAGCATGATGAAATTCAGTTTTATGCAAAAACTTGGCGGCGCTGTGTTGGTGGCCGTATGGGTGGTCTGGGGAAGCCATATGATCGGCGAATTGCTGATACCCGAGCCTGAAATGGCGAAGTCATCTTCGGTGGTGGCCAAGGCGTCGGCGTCAGCCAAGCGGAGTTCGGCGAAAGCCGCGCCCGCGCCCATCGAGGAAATCGGGCCGCTTTTGGCTGCGGCATCACCTGAGGCCGGGCAAAAGACTTTCAAAAAATGCAAGGTCTGCCACACCATTGACAAAGATGGGGCCAATAAGGTGGGGCCGAACCTTTGGAACGTGGTTGGCGCACACAGGGCCAAACGCGACGGCTTCAAATATTCCGACGCCCTGGCCGGGCTCGGTGGAAACTGGGGGTACGAGGAGTTGAACGCCTTCCTGAGCAAGCCCAAGGCCTATGCGCCAGGCACCAAGATGGCTTTCGCGGGCATCAAAAAAGCGTCCGACAGGGCTGCCGTGATCGCCTATTTGCGGGGGTTAAGCGACGCCCCGGCGGCACTGCCATGACCATCGAAGCGACCCTGGTTGATCTGGCTTGCCGACTGGCCGACACGGCCGGTCGCATCGCCATGAGCCATTTCGGCACGGCCCTTGACGCCGAAAAGAAAGCCGACGCCTCGCCGGTGACCATCGCGGATCGTCAGGCCGAAGCCGCCATGCGCGAAATGATCGAGGCCGAAGTTCCCGATCACGGGATTTTTGGCGAGGAATACGGACAGGTGCGCACCGACGCCCAATACGTGTGGGTTCTGGACCCCATCGACGGAACCAAATCGTTTGTTATCGGCAAGCCGCTGTTCGGCACCCTGATCGCATTGTTGCGGGACGGCAAACCGGTTATCGGCATCATTGATTGTTCGGCCCTGAATGAACGCTGGCTGGGTGTTGACGGCCGCCCGAGCACGCACAATGGCAACACAATCGCAACGCGGACCTGCGAAAATCTGGAAGATGCCTGGATGGCCTCAACCTCGCCCGGAATGTTCACGGGCGGAACCGAGGCCGCTTTCGCCAAGCTAAAGGCCGCCACCCGGCAAACCGTATGGGGCGGCGATTGTCATTCCTACGGACTGCTGGCCTCGGGAAATCTTGATTTGGTGGCCGAAGCCGGCATGAACCCTTACGATTATCTGGCGCTGGTACCGGTCATTGAGGGCGCGGATGGCATGATTACGGACTGGAACGGGGCAGCCCTTGGATTGTCGTCCGACGGCACGGTTCTGGCGGCTGGTGACGCCGCCATGCACAAGGCTGCGGTAAAATTGTTGACGGGTTAGGGAATGCTGCTCATGCGCCGGTATGTTTTTTTCGCCGCAATACTTCTTTTATGGAACATCGAACCGACCCAAGCCGCCAAGGGCCACGCCCTGGCCATGCACGGCGCGCCCAAATACGGCCCCGATTTCAAACATTTCGATTACGTCAATCCTGACGCGCCCAAGGGCGGAGCCGTGCGCATGGCGAGCACTGGCGGGTTCGACAGTTTCAATGGCTTCATCATCAAGGGCGAACCGGCTATCGGACTGGGCCTGAATTACGACACCCTTACCGAAGGGTCCTCCGACGAGCCGTTCACCCACTATGGTCTTTTGGCCGAAACCATCGAAACGCCCGAGGATCGTTCCTGGGTGCAGTTTACCCTGCGCAAAGAAGCCCGCTGGCATGACGGCATGCCCGTTTCTGCAGACGACGTGTTGTTTTCGTTCAATTCGCTTCGCGAGAAAGGCCAGCCGTTCTACCGGTTTTATTACGGCAGCGTCGAGCGGGCCGAAAAGATCGATGAGCGGACCATCAAGTTCGTCTTCAAACCCGGCGACAACCGGGAACTTCCGCTAATTCTGGGTCAATTGATCGTTTTCCCCAAGCACTACTGGGAAGGACGCGACTTCGAGAAAACGACCCTGGAGCCGCCGCTGGGTAGCGGGCCCTACCGTATCAAGTCGTTTGAGGCCGGACGCCGGATCGTTTACGAGCGCGTGACCGATTACTGGGGCAAAGACTTGCCCGTGAACGTCGGGCGTCATAATTTCGATGAGATTTCCTACGACTACTATCGCGACCGCACGGTTCAGCTGGAAGCCTTCAAGGCCGGTGCATTTGATTACAGGATAGAAAATTCATCGAAAAACTGGGCCACGGCTTATGACGTTCCGGCCGTGCGCAAGGGATTGCTGGTCAAGGATACCTTCAAGCACAAGCGTTCGTCCGGCATACAGGGTTTCGTTTTCAACACGCGGCGCGACATCTTCAAGGACAAGCGGGTCCGCGCCGCCCTGACCTATGCGTTTGACTTCGAATGGTCCAACAAGAACCTTTTCTACAGCCAGTACCAGCGCACCCGCAGCTATTTCGACAATTCCGAACTGGCGGCGACGGGACTTCCGGGCGCGGATGAACTGGCAATCCTGGAACCCTTCCGCGGCAAAATTCCCGATCAGGTTTTCACAGAAGAATATCTGCCGCCCAAAACCGACGGGACGGGACGCATCCGGTCCAACCTGCGGGCCGCCGACAAGCTGCTCAAGGACGCCGGATGGATCATCAAGGACCGCAAGCGCGTTCACGCCGAAACCGGAACGCCGCTTGATTTCACCATTACTCTGGTCAGTCCCGAGTTTGAGCGCATTTCACTACCCTTCGCCAAGAACCTGAAACGGCTGGGGGTGGAGGCGCGCGTGCGCACCGTCGATACCGCCCAGTACCTGCGGCTTTTGGAAAGCTTCGACTACGACATGATCACCTTTATCTGGGGTCAGTCATTGTCACCGGGCAACGAGCAACGGAACTTCTGGGGTTCGGCCGCCGCCGCGCAGAAGGGCAGCCGCAATTTCATCGGCATCAACGATCCGGTGGTCGACGAATTGATCGAAAAATTGATCGCCGCGGCGGACCGTGAAAGCCTTGTTGCGCACACCCGGACCTTGGATCGGGTGCTGCAATGGGGCCACTACCTTGTGCCGCAATTCCATCTGGGCGCGGACCGCATCGCCTATTGGGACATCTTCGGACGCCCCAAAGTTACCCCGCAGGACGGCGCGCAGTTCACCGCGTGGTGGATCGTTCCCGATAAGGCGCAAGCCACCCAGGCAGGTAAGAAGGCCTTAAAGCCGGAGTAAGCGCTAACCGATGCTCGCCTATATCATCCGCCGCCTATTTCTGATTATCCCGACGCTGTTCGGGATCATGGTGATCAACTTTATCATCGTGCAGGCCGCTCCCGGCGGCCCGGTCGAGCAGATGATTGCGCAGATACAAGGCATCGCGGTCGAAGCCACGGCCCGGGTCAGCGGGTCGGGTGGCGGCGAGGTAGCCGCCCGCCCGACAGGGGGCGGCGATAGCAAATACCGCGGCGCGCGCGGGCTGGACCCCGAAATCATCGCCGAAATCGAACGGCAATTCGGGTTCGACAAGCCCCTTCACGAACGTTTCGTCATGATGATCGGCAACTACGCCCGCTTTGATTTCGGCGAGAGCTTTTTTCGCGACCGCAAGGTGGTCGATCTGGTTCTTGAAAAGATGCCGGTGTCCATCTCGCTGGGGCTGTGGACGACCCTACTGATCTATCTGATTTCCATCCCGCTGGGCATCGCCAAGGCGGTGCGCGACGGCAGCCGCTTCGATGTGTGGACCAGCGGCGCGGTGGTCGTGGGCAACGCCGTTCCCTCGTTCCTGTTCGCCATTTTGCTGATCGTGGTGTTCGCGGGCGGGCGCTATTTCGACTGGTTCCCCCTGCGCGGCCTGACGTCGGACAATTTTGCCGATCTCGGCGCATTGGCCAAAATCGGCGATTATTTCTGGCATATCGCCTTGCCCGTCCTCTCGCTGGTCATTGGCGGTTTCGCCGGGCTGACCATGCTGACGAAAAATTCGTTCATGGAAGAAATCAACAAGCAGTACGTGACCACGGCGCGCTCAAAGGGCCTGACCGAGCACCGCGTTCTCTACGGCCACGTTTTCCGCAACGCCATGCTGATCGTGGTGGCCGGGTTCCCCAGCGCCTTCGTCGGCATTCTTTTTACCGGCGCACTGCTGACGGAAATCATTTTTTCGCTGGATGGGCTGGGCCTATTGGGGTTCGAGGCGGCCATCAACCGCGACTATCCGGTCATGTTCGCCACCCTTTATTTCTTTACGTTGCTGGGGCTGATTTTGAACCTGATCGGCGACGTTATGTATCACGTCATCGATCCGCGCATCGATTTCGAGGCCAGAGATGCATAGAGAGATGCGTAGGTTTTTGGGCATTCGCATATCGCCCGTCACGCAGCGCAGGCTGGCCAATTTCCGCGCCAACGCGCGCGGTTTCTGGTCGCTGTGGATCTTCCTGTTTCTGTTTTTTGCCAGCCTTTTCGCCGAGGGCGTGGCCAACGACAAGCCGTTGCTGGTCGGGTTTGAGGGCGACGTCTTTGTTCCCTTCCTGATCGCCTACCCCGAGACCGATTTCGGCGGGTTCCTGGAAACCGAAACCGAATACCGCGATCCCGAAGTCATCGAAATGATCGAGGAGGCCGGGTGGATCGTGTGGCCGCTCATTCCATATAGTTTCGATAGCGTAACGTTTGATTCCAACGAACCCGCGCCTGCTGCGCCCTCAGCCAAACACTGGCTGGGAACCGACGATCAGGGCCGCGACGTGGTGGCGCGCACCATTTACGGCTTTCGCATTTCGGTGCTGTTCGGGCTGGTTCTGACCATCCTGAGTTCCATCATCGGCGTCGCCGCCGGGGCGGTTCAGGGCTATTTCGGCGGCCTGATCGACCTATTCTTCCAGCGATTTATCGAAATGTGGGCGGGCCTGCCGGTTCTTTATTTGCTGATCATTCTGGCCAGCGTGGTCGAACCCAATTTCTGGTGGCTGCTGGGCCTAATGCTTCTTTTCAGCTGGATGGCGCTGATTGGCGTGGTGCGCGCCGAATTTTTGCGCGCGCGCAATCTGGATTACGTGCGCGCCGCCCGCGCCCTGGGCGTTTCCAACCCCGTAATCATGTTCAAGCACATCCTGCCCAACGCCATGGTGGCGACGCTCACGTTCCTTCCCTTTATCCTGTCGGGTGCCATCACGACGCTGACGGCGCTGGATTTCCTGGGCTTCGGTTTGCCGCCGGGATCGGCCTCGCTGGGCGAGCTCTTGAATCAGGGCAAAAACAACCTGCAGGCGCCGTGGCTGGGCCTGACCGCATTTTTCGTGCTGGCCATCATGCTCAGCCTGCTTATTTTCATCGGCGAAGGCGTGCGCGACGCGCTTGACCCACGCAAAGT
Source organism: Rhodospirillales bacterium (assembly GCA_018648445.1). Next base: position 14,421 of record JABGRG010000064.1, read on the forward strand.
GTTCGCCGCCCCGCCCGCCAAAGAAGATGCCGCTGCTGAACTTGCGGCCAAAGAGGCCGCCCGATGAGCCGCCTTCTGGAAATTCGCGATCTTCATACCTCGTTTGGCGAAACCAAAGCCGTGCGCGACGTTTCGTTCGATATCGACGCGGGCCGCTCTCTGGCGCTGGTCGGCGAAAGCGGATCGGGAAAATCGGTCAGCGCGCTATCGGTGCTGCAATTGCTGCCCTATCCGCTCGCCCATCATCCGGGGGGCAGCATCAAATTTCGCGGCGAGGAATTAATGGGTGCGGGTCACGGGCGCATGCGCGACTTGCGCGGCAACCGAATCGCCATGATCTTTCAGGAGCCGCTAAGCTCGCTGAATCCACTGCACAATATTGAACAGCAGATCAACGAGGTGTTGTTCGTCCATAAATCCATGGGGCGGCGCGAGGCCCGCGACCGGGTCGAGGAATTGTTGCATCTGGTCGGTCTGGAAGAAGCCCTGACACGGCTGGACGCCCTGCCCCATGAATTTTCGGGCGGCCAGCAGCAGCGCGTAATGATCGCCATGGCGCTGGCCAATGAGCCCGACCTTCTCATTGCCGACGAACCGACAACGGCGCTCGATGTCACCGTCCAGGCGCAAATCCTGAAACTTCTCAAGGACCTGCAGGCCCGCATGGGCATGGCCTTGTTGCTGATTACCCATGATCTGGGGATCGTGCGCCACATGGCCGAACGGGTCTGCGTCATGAACGACGGAGAAATCGTCGAAACCGGCGCGACCGAGACCGTTTTCACCCAGCCGGGCCACGAATACACGAAACGCCTGCTGGCCGCCGAACCTTCGGGCGATCCGCCACCCGCGGACGAGAACGCGCCGCGAGTTATGGTGGCCGAAAACACCAAGGTGTGGTTCCCCATCCGCAAGGGGATCGTGCGCCGCACGGTCGACCATGTGAAGGCCGTCGACGGCATTTCGCTGCAGGTTCGCGCCGGCCAGACCCTGGGCGTGGTCGGCGAAAGCGGTTCTGGCAAAAGTACGCTGGGCCGGGCCTTGTTGCGGCTGGAAAAAAGCACCGGCGATATCGAGTTTCACGGCCAGCCCATTCAAGGGCGCAGCTGGAAGTCATTGCAGCCCCTGCGCAATCAGATGCAGATGGTATTCCAGGACCCCTTCGGCAGCCTCAGCCCGCGCCTTTCGGTGGGTCAGATCGTGGAAGAGGGCCTGCTGGTTCACGGCATCGGCGGGAATTTCGATGAACGCCGGGCGATCATCGGGAGCACCCTTGAGGAAGTGGGCCTGCAAGCGGACATGCAGGACCGCTACCCTCACGAATTTTCGGGTGGCCAGCGCCAGCGCATCGCCATTGCCCGGGTTCTTGTGCTGCGGCCCGATTTCATTGTGCTGGACGAACCGACGAGCGCTTTGGACATGTCGGTTCAGGCGCAGATCGTCGATCTGCTGCGCGATCTGCAGAAAAGGCGAAATCTGGCTTATCTTTTCATCAGCCATGATCTAAAAGTCGTGCGCGCGCTGGCCCACGACGTGATCGTCATGCGCCGGGGCCGGGTGGTTGAAGCCGGCACGGCGGATAAGGTTTTCGCCAACCCCAATGAGGCCTATACAAAAGCCCTCATGGCCGCCGCCTTTGACATGCACGCAGATGAAACCGGCGTTGTCGCCACCTGAAAAATAAACCAAACCGGGAGAAAATCGAAGATGGCCATTCTTTTTATGAGCACCCGGCAAGTCGCCACCGAAACCTATGTGCCGCTGTTGAAGGGCCACCTGCCGGATCAGGATATTCGCGTCTGGCCGGATGATATGGGCGACGCGGCAGACATCGAATACGCGGTGATCGACATCCCCGATTCGGGCGTACTTGGCAATCTTCCCAACCTCAAGGCGGTGCTTTCGCTGTGGGCAGGGGTCGATGGTTTGCTTGCCGATCCGGGTTTCCCGCGCAACATTCCGCTTGCCCGCATGGTCGATCCTTTGCTGGCTGTCGATATGACCCAGTTCGCTATTCACTGGACGCTGCATTTCCATCGCGGGATTCATCATATTGCCGAGTTGCAACGCGCCAAAGAGTGGCGTCAGGTTCTTTATCCGGAAACAAGCCAGCGGCGTGTCGGCGTCATGGGGCTGGGCGTTCTGGGAACCGATGCCGCGTCCAATCTGTCGGCTATGGGTTTCGACGTCGCCGGTTGGGATGCGATTGCGAAATCCATCGACGGCGTTGAGACCTTCGCTGGAACCGATCAGTTGGGCGATTTTTTGAAGGGCACGGAAATTCTGATTGTTCTGCTGCCGCTGACGGATGAGACCCGCGGCATCATAAATGCGCAAACCCTTGCCATGCTGCCCAAAGGGGCGTTCTTGATCAGCCTGGCGCGCGGCGCTCATGTCGTCGATGACGATTTGCTGGCCGCGCTCGATTCCGGGCAAATCGAACACGCTCTATTGGATGCCTTCACCGAGGAACCTCTGGCGGACGATCATCCCTTCTGGAGCCATCCGGCAATCGTGGTGACCCCCCATATCGCCAGCCGCACGACCCCGCGCACTGCGGCAGCCGAAATCGCCATCGACATCCGACGCCTGCTGGCGGGCGAGGAACCCCGCCATCCGGTGGATCTGCAAAAGGGATTTTAGCGGGCTGCTGAAAAAGGAAAAGTCGGGTCCGGAGAATATGACTTTTGGGGGGAGGACTTCTCCGGACCCACACAGTTTCAGGGGAAGTTATAAACCGCCAATACAGACGGTTCTTTTGCCACCTCCTCTTCGATCCCGGACATTGCGGCCCGACAATCGAAGTACTGCTCGTAGGCAGTCGTGCGAGAGTCAACTTGCAAATGGCGTGCCAGACATGAAAAACAGCTGAATTCCGCCGTTTTTCTGAATTCACAGCTCGACGTCCGAAGCGACAACGGCCTTTTTCCAATATGTGCTTTGCATTTTGCGATTTTTCTACGAAATCGCGAATCTCTCTGAGATCACCAAATTTCCATTTTTAAATTAGGGTTTTCCCGAATATCCCGCCGCCGCCCAATCGGCTAAATTACCCGGAGGAAATGCGGGAAAGAGGGTGCTAAGCCCTATAATACGATGACCATCCAACCCCACCCCTCCGTGCAGGATGGTTTCCGTATTTCCCCATTTTCGACTTCGAACAAGCCCGCCGGGCGCGGATTTTATTATCCCCCGGCGGGATTTTTTTGCCATCGTCCGCCCGGCCTCGTCCGCTGGCTTATCCCCAGGCACATCTCCCGGTACATATCTGTCCGCAAGGCCCGGTTTTTGCTATAATACGCGCAGCTGAGAACGTAGGAGGTGTTCCATGAAAACTCTTCTCCTGCCGCTACTTGTCGACGAATCAGTCGAAGCAGCACTTGCAACAGCGCATATGGTCGCCAAGCGGTATGGTTCCTATATCGAAGGGCTGTTCATTCGCTCGGCGCCACCCATGGTTCCCCGTGCGCCGGTGCCGGCCCATTTTCTCAATCAGTATCGGGATTACTGGGACGAAAGCGCGGATGTTGCGCGCAAACGCTTTACCACCTTCATGAACGATCAAAATGTGACCTTTCGCGAGATCACGTCGGACGCTACCGGTCCCAACGCCTGGTGGCGAGAGATCGAAGGCGAGGCCGACGACGTGGTCGGCGAATATGGCCGTCTTTTCGATATGATCGTCATGGCGCGCGCTTCGTCCAAGACGTCCGGTGAATGGTCGTCTCTATACGACGCGGCTCTTTTCGACAGCGGACGCCCGTTGTTGATCGCACCGGAAACGCCCCCGGAAACCCTGGGTGAAAACATCGTGATCTCCTGGAATGCAAGCACCGAAACCGCCCGAACCATTGCTTTCGGCATGCCGTTTCTGAAGGATGCGAAAAAGGTTTGCGTTCTTTCGGTTGAGGGCGCGGTCGGCGGCATGGTCCCCGGACCAAGCGGCGATCAGGTTGCGGCGCATTTGGTTCGCGGCGGCGTGGCAGCGGTGGCCGAGACCGTTCAGGCGAACGGCCGATCATCGGGTAAAACGGTTCTGGAAGAAGCTGAGAGGCTTGGCGCCGATCTGCTTGTAAAAGGGGCCTTCACCCACAATCGGTTGCGCCAGATGATTTTCGGCGGGACAACGAGGCATGTTCTCACCGAAGCGAAGATGCCCGTGCTTATCGCGCACTGATCGCTGCGGCAGCACCGCTTATTGAGGCAACAGCGAACGGCTTTCGGTCGGCTCTTCTAGAGTGTGTTTTAGGCGTCTTTTAGGCGTCGTTCGGCTTTTTCTGGCCGTTGGTTTTCCGTGCGGCGACCATCTGTCTGAGGGATCGCGCCACTTCGACACAGCCCAGTCTGTCGTAGTAAGATGCCATCTTCGACAAGCGGTCGAGTTCGTCTGTGGCCGTAATTTCATTCGATATGCGATGCATTTTGCTTTTCTCTTCGCGAATCATCGGTTTCGACCCCTCAAAAACCGGCCTTCTCCCGGTATGTCGCAACCTTCATGCCAAGCGTCCGATGGGGCGAATTGAGGGATAGGACCGCCGGGATGAAGATTTTCGACCGGCGTGGCCAGAGACATGGTTGATTTCGTCGGCATTCCGAAGAACAATGCGGGAAATTCTTCCGGGCCGGAGATTTTTCCGGGCCGACGGTTCTTTTGGGTAAGGAAACCACGGCGTGCCACTCAAACGAAGACAGCGGGTTTTGATTGTCGACGACGAGGCCATGGTTCGTGACCTGTTGGCTGACGTTTTGTCGGAAGCCGGGTACCAGGCGGTCATCGCACCGACGTGGGATATGGGCGAAACCGGGTTCGATGAAATCGGCTATTCGCTGGTGATCACCGACATGTTCATGCCGGGCCGCGACGGCATCGAAGTTATCAATGACGTCAAGAAAAACTGGCCCGACGTAAAAGTCCTGGCCATCTCCGGAGGTTGGGGCAAGACCACGCCGGAACGTGCAGCCCGCGCGGCAGTCGAAATCGGTGCCTCGGCCACGCTGGAAAAGCCGTTTTCTCCCAAGGATCTGGTTGCGATGGTCAAGGAACTGATCGGCGAAGCCTGACGTCCCGCCAACGGCGTCAGGGGGGGACCGCCCCCGTAAAATCGGAGACGTCAAGGTCGCCGATGGCGACGCCTGTAAGGGTGATCTCCATTACCGCACCACTATAGCCGTCCGTATCGATTTCCAGCAATTTCGTAGAATCGTTGAAACGCGCCGAGGTCACCCCACCCCCCGTGAAGGTGCTGTTTTCGTCGCCAAGGAAAGTGACGGCGCTCGCCGCGAAACTGCTGACATCCAGGTGTTCAAGAGTGGTCGCACTGAAGTTGGTAATGGTATCGGCGTTGCCTGAGGCGGATTCCGACGCGGACGTGTATTTGAAAATGTCGTTGCCCGAGCCGCCCGTCAGGATATCGGCGCCGAGGCCGCCCGTAATCTCAATGTTGTGGGCGGCGTCGCTCACAACGATGGTATCCGCCACGCTGCTGCCATTGATGAATTCGACATCGGTCACCGTCGTGGAGCCGGCGCCTGCGGTAAGGGTCACGGTGTCGGTACTGCTGCCTCCGGTAATCGTATCGACCTGATTAACGGTAACGTTATTGGCCCCGCCGCTGTGAAGTGCCAGGGAATCGGTTCCGCCGCCACCGTTTACTGCGAAAGTGCCATACCATGCCGATGTGAGAGTGTCGTCGCCGGTATTGCCGTTGATGGTTTCGATGTTGGCAACCGACAATGTATTGGTCGCGGCGGCCAGATTAAGCACATCGCCGGCACCGCCGCCAAAATCGACGGTGACGCCGCTTGCCGCGGATAGGAACGTCAGGGTATGACCGCCGCCGGTGCCCGCAATCTGCTCGACGCCGATAGTGCTTAACGACGATGAACCGGTTGCCAAGTTTAACGTGTCCACCGAGCCGCCGGCAAGGTCGATGATAACGCCGCTAACCGCTGTCGACATCGTCAGCGTATCGCTTCCTGCCGTACCCGTGACGGTTTCGACGTTGCTGATGGCGACGGTGTTGGTCATGTTCTGCAGCGTAAGGACATCGCCGGTTCCGCCCGCCAGATCGACCGTGTCGCCCGCGATCAGGCTGGAGGAATAGGTGACATTGTCGTCGCCATCACCGCCCGTCATGTGGTCGATATAGGCCGCCTCTATCAATTCGCCGCCGTCGGCCAGCGTCACGTTGAAGACGCCCGTCTGCCCGATGGCGGAGATATATTCAACGTTGGTAATGCCGGTTGCCGTCGCCCCGGTGCCGGCGCCAAAACTGACAATATCGCCCGTGCCGCCCCCGCCGTCGTAACCTGCCAGCGTTGCGCCCTGAGCAATATTGACGGTGTCGTCGGCGGCGCCGCCGTTAAGATTGAAGGATGTTGTAACGCCGGATTCCACGTTGAATACGTCGTCACCATAGTCGCCATTGACGGTTTCAACCCCCAAGGAAGTGGCATCCTGGTAGAACGTGAACGTGTCGGTATAGTCGCCGCCAACAATCGTTTCGATGCCGTTGATGGTATCGGAATTGGCACTATGGGTTGCGGCAATGCCGCCAGCCGTGAAAGTCACGGTTACGCCGACGCTAAGATCGTAATAACTCAACGTATCGCCAGTGGCGGTGTTCACCCCGCCATCGATTGCATTGTCGCCGCCGTCATAGATGTAGAAGTTATCGTCGCCCGCGCCGCCGTTGAGGATGTTGTCTCCCGCTTCCCCATTCAGGTGGTCGTCGCCGTCACCGCCGTAAAGGGCATCATAGCCTGCGCCGGAATAAAGGGTGTCGTTGCCGTCCTCGCCTTCCAGACGGTCGTCTCCGCCCTCGCCATAGAGCGAATCGTCGCCGGTCCAGGCAATAATATCGTCGCCGCCGTCCTGACCGTGGATGGTGTCGTTTCCGGCCCCGCCATACAAAAGGTCGCCGCCGGCGGCGTCATCGGCCCCGTAAATGGTGTCGTCGCCGCCGCCGCCGAATACAAGCACGCCATCGGCGTTGGTGAACCAGCCATCGGCCGTGCTTCCATTCCAGTTGATCTCATCGTTCCCCGCCCCGCCGGCGACGAATTCTCCGACAAATGTTTGGCCAAACTCGAGGGTCGGGAACTGAGCGTCGTCGGTCAGATCGTAGGAGCCAAAATAGACGAACTCCAGATTGGAAAACGCGACCGTTGCTACGGGCGTTTCCCCGCTATGTAAATACTCGGGATCTTCGTTCCCGGACGTGCCCCAGTCCCACATGGACATGCTGGAATTGGCCGCGTCCAGGTAACCGGTGACTTCGTGCAGGTAGTCGAACGTGATCTGATCGTCCCCGCCACCGCCGTTGACCGTGTCATCGCCACCCAAAGTGCCCGACGGCAGGGCGTCCGGCCCGGTGCCTTGTTCCATGACAAACTCGGTATTGCCATCGCCTCCCACCAGCGTATCGTTGCCCGTAGTCGCGATCAGCACCTCGTCGAAGGGGATATCGACGACGTCCGTGCCGTCGTCGTCGGGATCGATGATAACGTCGGGGGGAGTGAAATCGGGGGGAGTGAAATCCGGCGGAGTATAGTCCGGCGGAGTGTAGTCGGCGGTGTCGTCGGTAGGGCCGCCGGTCGTGTCGCCGGGATTGAAGTCTGTGGGGCCGTCTGTGGGGCCGTCTGTGGGGCCGTCTGTGGGGTCGCCAGTAGCTTCACCATCTGCTTGAGCTTCGGCTTCGGCATCTGCTTGAGCCTGGGCTTCGGCCTCAGCGGCGGCGGCTTCGGCTTCGGCATCTGCTTGAGCCTGGGCTTCGGCCTCAGCGGCGGCAGCTTCGGCTTCGGC
>JABGRG010000207.1 GCA_018648445.1 Rhodospirillales bacterium
GAAGACCGTATTTCACGTCCAATCCGGCGGTCGATTTTTTCTATTTTGGCAACTATATTTCCGTTATCGCCTGGCGGGATCGCGTACCCAGCTTCCGACACCATTTCTTCAAGAGCCTCCCAAACCTCTTCGCCGGTGCGCAGAGGATGTCGATGCGGGATCCGCATCGCAGGGCCCTCAACAGTCTCCTGCTTCGCAGTAATCGAGAATGAACCGTCCTTTCGACGCGTCACGCCGAATTGCCAGGTCCAGCCGTAGCCCGCGAAATTTCTATCCTCTATTCTGAGCACGACAGCTCGTTTCATATGGGTCTCCAAATCATCTCGTTTAACCGGGCTCAAACATTGGCGAGGCTGAGGTTTCGCTTTAAACAGATTGGTGGGACCAGATTTATAGCAGATCTAAAACAGCCACATGTCGAAGTGGTTCTCGCAACCAATTTTCTAGTCATTGGACGGAAACTGGCCCCAGTCCCTCGAAACGAACGAACATCTGGTGACCGCGCCATAGCGGTAGTGCTGGCACGTTCCCAGACGGATCGAAGGCATCGGCGGAATTTGCAACAGAAACGGAAGCAAATTGGCCAATGGGGCTGATCCTTGAGCAGTTTGCTGAGATTTCCGCGATGTTGGCAGGTAATGATGCCTCAAAATCTGGATATGTAACGGATCTGACGACAACCCATTCAGGGCCGTGATCTCCCACCAGCCAGATCGACGGATCAACGTCCGGATTTCCTTGAGATGACATGATCTGATAACCCAGATCCTTTTCAATATGATCTCGCACGATTTGCACCGCGAAGTCATGAAGCTCCCAATCCGTCATTTCGATCTCTTCATCCGTGACGAGGGCTGCGGGATCAATCGGCGTGCTCATTTTTGCATTTATCAGGCCCCAACCATTTTCAACGGGTGCCCATTCGCTGCCTGTGCGCCTCATCGGCATCAGGCACGCATGACCTTTGCAGCCGTTAGCAATCATCTGAACGCCGCCGGGATTGCCTGGCACATCTATCCGGTCATCGGCATCCTCAATTCGAATGAAGAAAAGCTGATTGCCTACTCTGAACGATAGGTGCTCCAAAAAGGGTGGCGTGAGATTGGCTTTTAGCCAACTGAGAGGGGCACCTTGAGCCAGTGTTTGTAGGTGTCGGCCGGCAGCCTGCCAGCATCGAAAAAAGTCCTCGGATGGTTTGTGCATTTCAATGTCATACATCAATTCTATCTCGTCATAATCTATTGGCCGCATCACCAAGTCCCGATCGACGGTAACGCCGTGTTTCTGGAAATATGAGAAAACCATTCTTGGCGTCTTGCAGGCCCGTTCCCCTAACCCGGCAGTTCAGACCCATTTAGGGCGGGCCAACGCGCCGCGTCTCCGGCTGCAGCGAGAAGGACCTGCGCCAGGCCATCCTGTCCATCCAAAGCATCACCTTTGAATCCAGCAGGCTCCCGGTTCCACCATGTAACTTGGCCGTCGTCACCAAATTTCACTTCATGCAGTCCATACCAGGGCTCGCCCTGATCGTGATAGATCACCCGGTAGATGGCCATGCCCTTCTCCTTCGTCGCATTGTCATTGGTCTGGCGCCTCAGCCGACGCGTGCAAACGGCGTTTCGCGTTGCATGATCTCCTTTCATTCCCGCTGTCTGATCTCCACATAGGCGTACAAACGGGGCAGGTTTGCCAGCGCAATAGGCTTTGTATCCCTGGTTGCGCCGAGGCAGTGTCGCGGCAATTCTCCGTGTCACATCTGCTATCAACGAGACGACCTGTTCCCCATCGGAGGCCAACGCCGCAGCCTCGACCGCACTTGTGATGGCACCTAGCGGCGATACGGCAATGCCACCATCAGAACGAGATGCAGTGTGCCTTGCCTGCCATAGCACCCGACCATCACGGGCGCGGGTCAAACGAACTTCGAGGCCCAGGCTCAGCTGCGCCCAGACGAGGACAAAGACCGACTGCGCCTGGATCAGTCGAAACTCAATTTCGTAGCCGCAGGCCTCTTTCTCATGAAAATGAATGCGATCACCCCGTTCAGTCAAATCAAGCCCCTCTCGGGTCGCCATGCGATCTCGCACGGCGCCATGGATGACCCGGCCAAAACGAAAACCTAGATGCAAAGCCAGATACTTTTCCATGAGCTCACTGAACGGCACCGCCTGAGAGGCTGCGGGCATCGGTAGAACGAGCACACATTCGGGCCGATCCTTGAAAAACTGACGGTCAATATCGATCTCGACGACTCGCACATAAGGAACCGTGTTGCCGTCGGCCGATCCCTGGTCTCGATACGGGGCTACATGAGTTCTATTACAGGCTGCCAGGGCAACGAGAAGAACGAGCAAACGGGCCACCGCAGTGCACGATCGATGCCGCCACCGTCTCCTCACAATTTCACCCTGATCGCCTCACTGAGAAAAACGTAGCCGCCGCCTTCTTTTAGCTTCGCGTTGTCGAACTCGAGATGAATAGCGCCCGAGCGAAGGACATAATGTCCCTTCACCTCCTCCACTTGGCCCAGGGTCAACTTCCGTCGGTGAAGCGCATCACCGACAGCGGCCCATAACATTCGGTCGAACCCATCCTTGAACAAAAGGGCGACCCGATCCTCGAACGCATGTCTCGGCAGACGCATTTCCCGCAAGCGCCGGCGGACATCACGATCGCTGACAAGATGGGGACGCTCGGTCGCCAGGCCAGTCGTCGGGCTCTGCCGGTAAGGAATGGTCTGGCGTCGAGCCAGGGACACCGGTGGGCCGATCTTCGTGCCGCCCTCCAACCTCAACAGCACGAAAAAGCGGCCAACGCTCTCGACGATCTCGAGATAGCGCGCAAAACCAATCCCATCATAGCTTGCCACCAGAACCGGCCGAACAGCCCCTTCGCTACCCGCGTGGCCCATGGATGACGCGGGGTTCTTAGCGGAAACTTTCGTCTGTACCGGCCTTTCGCGCGGCGGCGGTATCGGTTTTCGCCGCGCCATGGGCTTCACCGCCTTCTTCTTCGCCGCCGGACGGGCTGGCAGGTCTCCGCCTTCATAAAGCGGAATTTCCGTAACCGGGCCGGTTAGAAGCCTCTTGGCAGACTTTGACGATGGAGCCGTAGCGATAGGCTTCGGCATCGATCTCGCGCCAACCTGGTCGACAGGCATTACCCGTTTGTTGACGCTCAGATCGTGGACAACCAGGACCAATAACAATGCCAGGGGCACGAAGCCCAAACTGCGCCAATGCCGTGTCATTTAACCCCGGCAAG